>NZ_JBHMIO010000003.1:0-292665 GCF_048060275.1 Micromonospora sp. LOL_015 | reverse complement strand
GCGTCAGTGGTCCGAGACCCGTACGGTCCACAACCTCACCATCGACGACATCCACACGTACTATGTACTCGCAGGCAAAACGCCGGTCCTCGTACACAACACCAACGATCTGGAGCTTTGTCGAGTTTCGCCGCCAAGTAGGGGTGATAGAGAGCGTATGCAGGGCCTAGATCCCAGTGACTTTCCAGATTTCGATGAGAACGGCGAGGCTGCCACCGGTGCTGCCCATTTCGGAAATAGTGCTAGGACGACCGACTTTGCCGTTAATAATCCACATCGAGCGGGTGATGGATTTAAGGTTCGGGTACCGTCAAAATGGGTCGATGAGAACAACATAGAAATATGGGAGGGAATGGATGATGCTCAGCTTGAGTACTTGATTCCGCGTGATCTTATATCGGAGTTCAATCAATTTCCGCGCAGTAGATGGGTGCCGGGGAGATGAGCCTGAAGGGATTGAATTGGTTAGGTATGACTTGGTTTCAGGTGTAGTGAAGAGTCATGCTTCGTATGGGCTTATCCTTCAGTTGGAGGGTGGCGATGAGGGAATGGTTGACTCTTTGGATATTGCAGACTCCCCGGACTTTCGTGCTACTTGGCCATCGGTGGGTGATCGGGTAGAAGGTGTCGTACTTGGACACGCCCGTATGGGGCGAGTCCGATTGAGCACTCGCGGCAGCGACATTCGGCTTGTGAATGCAGTGGGTGACCCAGGCGTCATATTCGAGAAATGGAATTACCTCAAGGAGAGTGGGATCGAAGATGTGGCGGCGCGTGACGCCTTCTTCGCATCGTCGCATGCGGTTCCGTTGCTTCGCTGGGCTCTTGCTCGCACGAAGGGTTCGCTGGACGGGAGGCTGGCCATCGAAATCATTCGGTTGGCGCCGGAAGGAGTCCGAGCAGAGTTCGATGGCGTTGAGGGGCGGGTCCAATAACGGGGATTGATGAGGTCGATCTGCGACCCGGCCCGCTCTGATTTGGCGCTGGTCGTTCTGTGACGAATTCATCGTCGGGTCGACTTGTGATCCGACCCGACGATGTGCCGCTGGACAGTGCGTGAACTGGCGTCGGAGCTATCCAGGCGTTATCGATAAAAGAGCATGGAAGTTGTGCGGAGCTCATGTGTGGCAAGTGGATGCAGCGGTGCCGAGTGACGTCAGCGCACCTTGGCTGTCGAGGTAGAAACTGGTGGGCAGTATTTTCCGATCGGTGAATGGCTCAGCTACTCGAGCGTGTTCTTAGAGTCGAAAGGGAGAGTGGTTGCTGCTGGGATGGGGTGGTTCTGGGAGATGGGGTGAAGTTTCGAAGAGTCTTCGGAGCTGGCAATTTGAGAAAACCGTCCGCTGCTGTGTCTGCACTCTGATTCCGGGCGTCGCTCCTTGGCTGCCTGAATAGGTGTCGCGCACAACATTCTATCGGAATGGTGAAAAGGTAGCGAATCCATTTGGCTAGCGAATTGGCTCGCTATGCGGAACTTCCTGTTGTGTTGGATGGTAAGTTTCGACCGTGGCGATATAGCGTCAGTCATTCTGGGTTGGAGATTAGAGGAGAGGGTAGTGGTGTAACGACGCGCGCACTCTTCTATGGTGTAGTGGGGGTGAAACTAAAGTCAGTGTACTCGTCGTTGACCCTGAGTTGTGCCAATAATGATGATCGACAAATTATCCTAGATTTTTTTGAGGATCGATGATCGTGCCGGTAGAGTAATTCCGGTGCTCTTGTCGTCCGACCTTGGAGAAGGCTTCGTTGCCTGTCTGTCATTTGTTGTCCGAATGCATCGTTCGAGTGAATCATCTGGCTTGGAAGTTCCAGGTGGAGAAAGTGAGCTCATTGTTGCTGGTTGAGGTCAGGATGTGGACATTGGTTGGTCTGTCTGGTCGCCTTGGTTAAGACCGCAGACTGTCGTTGCTGCCTCGTCGCGGGATGATTCTATTCGCTTGTGGGCGTTTGGGCTGTCCGTGGAAATTTGGGTAGTGCGATGGCTCTCGTGCCGCTGTATGCGGAAGATGCAAGTCGATTAGCTCTGGTGCCACGCATTGACAACGATCATCGTTGTGTGAAAGCATGGTTATCGCGCGTATTCAGTGCCTGGCAAGGGGGAGTAGTAGATGACAGTGGATAATCGTGGATCCGTGCGCGGGCTGCGGCGGGTGGCAGTGCTGATCGCGTTGGTGCTCGGCGTACACACCGTGGCCGCCGCTCCGGCGGTGGCCGGACCGACCGGGCACGAAACTGCGACGTCGAGCAACGTCGTCGCGCCGATCGCGCCGGACATCGACTCGCCGGAGTACCTGCCGCTCGACGCCGACGAACACACCAGCGCCTGCGCCGAGGACAACCAGCACCGTGGGTCGATCGGTGTGTACGGCACCTTCACCTTCCACTCGCCGTCCCCCCAGGTCGTCAAGTACCTGTACGGCTTCAACACCAACCCCTTGCCGGACAACGTCCTAGTGCCCGCGAGCATCGGTGCGCCGGTGTCGCTGCGCTGGATGCCGGTGCAGGACGGGACGACCTCAGTCACCGTGCAGGCGGTCGACGCGGACGGAGGACGTTCGCCGATCGCATACTGCCTTTTCTCCGTACCGACCCGGCTCGCTGCTGGCGAGTGGCCGCTCGACGATGCGGCCGGTGCCACGTCGGCGGCGGACGCGCGCGGCAACCACCCGGCGGCCGCCGGCAGCGGCGTCACGTTCGGCGTTCCTGGGTCGGAGTGCGCTGACCTGGGCGCGCAGTGCCAACTCGGCCGGGCGGCCCGACTCACCGGCGACGCGGCTACCAGCTACCTGGCTACCAGCACTTCCGGCCTGATCGACACGTCGACCGGGTTCGGTGCCAGCGCCTGGGTGCGGTTGACCGACGACTCGGTCGACCGGGTCGCGGTCAGCCAGGACGGCATCGACGCGCCCGGCTTCACCCTCGGCTTCGACGCGGACAGTGGCCGTTGGGCGTTCGAGATCGCCGCATCGGACTCGCCTTCACCGGCTGTGTGGTCGGTGACCAGCACCGCGCCGGTCATGCTCGGCGAGTGGACCCACCTGGCGGCCGCGTACGACCCGGAGCTGACCACGATGACCCTGTACGTCCACGGCGACGAACAGCCGGTGGCGCTGCGTCAGTCGGTGTGGGCGTCGCAGGGTGCGGTGCAGATCGGTCGCGCGGTCAGCGGCAGCGGCTACACCGAGGGCTGGGCCGGAGACCTCGCCGACGTCGCGGTCTTCGACCGCGTACTGGTGTCGCACGAGGTGCGAGACCTGTCGGCTCGGCCGCCGACCTCGTTCGGCTACTGGCCGCTGGACGAGGCCACCAACGGCAACAGCCCGGAGTACGGCGGCGGTGCGGACCTGCGGTTGCACGGCGATTCGCACCTGTACGCCCCGGATATGGACGAGGACCCGTTCGCTGAGCCGCCGCTGGTAGCTGATGGGCATCTGGTGCTCGACGGCGTCGACGACTGGGCGCAGACCGACGGACCGATCGCGGTTACCGACCGCAGCTTCACCGTCGGCGTACGGGTGCGGTTGCCGGGCCCGACCTGCGGAGACACCGACCAGGCGGTGCTGTCCCAGGCCGGCGTCACCGCCAGTGGCTTCGTCATCCGCTGCAACGCCGCGTCGAATCGCTGGGAGCTGGTCCTGCCACACCAGGACACCACCGACCCGGCGTCGACGGTCATACAGGACAACTTGACGTACCCGGAATGGGATTACTTCGGCCAGCACCTGGCGGTGGTCTACGACTCGGCGCGCCAGGAGGTGAGACTCTACGTCGACGGCTACCTTTCTGCGACCGGCACTGCCGCGTACACGGCCGGCTGGCGGGCGGACGGCGGCCTGCAGGTGGGCCGGGCGTTGCACAACGGGAGCTTCGGCCAGTACCTCACCGGCGTCGTCGACGAGGTCCGGGTGTACGCGGGAGCCGCCGACGAGACCATGATCGCCCGGATGTCAGGAATGGCGGGTGGCCCGATCGGGTGACCGTTCGTTGAGCGTGGCCTGCGTGCCGGCACAGGGTGCGCAGGCCGCCGCGTTCAGCGTAGGCAGGAGTCGTCGGGGTCGATGGTGGTGGTGATCCGGCGGCCGATGTCGCGTAGTTGTCGGCATTGGCCCTTGGTCATCGGGTCGAAGACGAGCCGGCGCACCTCGGCGACGTGTCCAGGTGCCGTCTCGACCAGCTTGTCCCAGCCGGCGTCGGTCAGCGTGGCAAGCGTGTAGCGGCCGTCGGTCGGGTCCGGCGCGCGGCTGACCCAACCCCGTTTCTCCAGCCGGGTGACGACCTGTGACAGCCGCGACAACGACCCGTCGGCGATCATGGCGAGCCGGCTCATCCGCATGGTGCGCTCGGGCGTCTCGGACAGTGCGGCCATGACCTGGTACTCGAAGTGGCTGATCCCGGCGTCGCGCTGCAGCTGCCGGTCGAGCGCCGCCGGCAGCCTGGTCAGCACGCTGACGAGGGCGAACCAGGTCTCCAGCTCGTCCTCGTCAAGCCAGTGCGGCTGCTCGGTCGGGGTGGCCATGTTGTCGAGTCTAGCTTCAAGCGTCAAGTGATCACGAGAGCTGCGTCACTTGACGCTTGAAGTCATCGCGGACTAGCCTCGCTTCAAGCTTAAAGCGATCCGACATCGGAGACAGATATGAACATCGTTCTTTGGGTGCTCGCCGGACTGCTCGCCGCAGCGTTCCTCGGCGCGGGGCTGATGAAGGTCAGCCAGCCGAGAGAGAAGCTCGTCGAGAAGGGCATGGGCTTCGCCGCCGACTTCCCCATGGGCCTGGTACGGACCATCGGCGCGCTGGAGATCCTTGCCGCGATCGGCCTGATCCTGCCCGGAGCCACCGGCATCGCCCCGATCTTCGTACCGCTGGCCGCCCTCGGTCTGGTCCTGATGATGATCGGCGCCGCGATCGTGCACGCCCAGCGCAAGGAGTACCCGGCGATCGTTCCCAACCTGGCACTCCTGGCGATGGCCGCCGTCGTCGCCTGGGGCCGATTCGGCCCGTACGCCTTCTGACGCCCGTACGCCTTCTGACCATTCACCACCTCCTGGGGAGACCTGACCATGCCTGAGCTGTTCGAGCCGGTGATCATCGGCAAGTGGAACCTGCCCAACCGGGTGTTCATGGCACCCATGACCCGCAACCGGGCGCAGCCCGACGGGGTACCCAACGAGCACGCCGCCACCTACTACCAGCAGCGGGCCACCGCGGGCCTGATCATCACCGAGGGGGTGCAGCCGAGCGCCGTCGGGCAGGGCTACCCGAACACCCCCGGCCTGCACACGCCCGCGCAGGTCGACGGCTGGCGGCGGATCGCCGAGGCGGTGCACGCCGCCGACGGCCGGATCGTCGCCCAGCTGATGCACGCCGGTCGGATCGCCCACCCGGACAACAAGCACGGGCAGGAGACCGTCGCGCCGAGCGCCGTCACCGCCGACGGCACGATGATCACGGCCACCGGCATGCAGCCGTACCCGACGCCGCGCGCCCTGACCACCGACGAGCTGCCGCAGGTGGTCGACGAGTTCCGGCAGGCGGCGCGTTCGGCCGTCGACGCCGGCCTCGACGGCGTCGAGCTGCACGGCGCCAACGGCTACCTGCTGCACCAGTTTCTCGCCCCGCCGACCAATCAGCGCACCGACGGGTACGGCGGTTCGCCGGCCGCCCGCGCCCGGTTCGTCGCCGAGACGGTCACCGCCGTCGCCCAGGAGATCGGCCCGGAACGGGTCGGGCTGCGGCTCTCCCCGGCCAACGGCGCCAACGGGCTGGTCGAGGACGATCCGGCCGAGACCGCCGCCACCTACCGGGGGCTGGTCGACGCGATCGCCCCGCTCGGCCTGGCCTTCCTGCACCTGTCGATCGACCCGGCCGATCCGCTGCTCGCGGACCTGTCGGCCCGGTTCGGCGGCCCGGTCGTGGTCAACACCGGGTTCGCGTCGGTCACCGACCGGGAAACCGCGCAGACCCTGGTACGTAGCGGCAAGGCGACCGCGGTCGCGGTCGGTCGACCGTTCATCGCCAACCCCGACCTGGTACGCCGCTGGCGTGAGCAGGCTCCGCTCAACGAGGTCGACCAGGCGACGGTGTACGGCGGTGACGCCCACGGCTACACCGACTACCCGTCCTTGGACGGTGCCGGCACTCCGGCCAGCGCCGGATAGGCGGCCCGGCGGTACCGCCGGCTCAGCGGGCTGAGCCGTTTCGTCAGTCGGGTGGGCCGACGGTGACCGTTGCTGTGGCCGGCAGACACGAGCCGGTGTCGGCCGTCGCCCTGACTTGGGCTACGGCTCCGGCGCTGCCGGGTGCGGCGGTGATGGTGACCGGGTGTTCCGTGCTGCCGGGCCGGGTGACCGTCGGGGTGACGCTGACTCCGGGGTCGCCGGTCACCGTCAGATGCAGCGCCGGGGCGGCAGCGCAGACGGTCACGAACGTCATGGTCGCTGAGCCACCGGCCGACACCTCCACCTGCGACGGACAGGCGATCACCATCAGCGCCGGTGGCGGCGCGGCCTGGCTGAAGGTGATCGTCGCCGAGTCGGCGGTGTCCGCCGGTGAGGCGGTGACGACCCGAGCGAAGGCGGTGTGCCGTGGGAAGCCGTCACTGGTGTCGCCGTCGCGCAGCGCCGGGTGGTCGGGTGGAACGTCGATGCCGTACGGGGCCGTCGTGTTGCTGCCGACGAGCTGGTCGTTGATGTGGAACTCGACCCGTTCGATCGTCCCGGTCTTGGTGCTGGCGTCGGCGGTCATCCGGATGGCGCAGACTGACACCAGGTAGCTGTTGTCGACCGGGCTGGTCAGCGTCACCTCGGGTGCCGGCCCCGGCCCGGGTTGGTTGCCGTCGCACGGGTCGCCGTTGATGGTGCAGCCCGGATCCTGCGGTCGGTCGCCGGTCCAGGCGCCGACGTATCCGATCTCGACCGATCTGCCGGCGGCGATGATGTTGTTCCACGTCGTCGGAGTGGCGGTGAGGGTTTCACCGTCCAGGGTCCAGTTGGCGTTCCAGCCCTGCTGGACCGTTTCGCCGGCCGGCAGCGTCAGGACCAGTTTCCAGCCGGTGACCGCCGTGGCGCAGGTGTTGGTGATGGTGATGTCGCGGAAGACGCCACCACTGTCCGGGCCGTTGTTCCAGTAGCTGCTCTCGATTGTCACCGTCAGGCATCTGGCACTGGTGGCGGCCCCGGCGGTCGTGCCGGCCGCGTGTGCCGGGGCGCTGGCCGCCGTCGTACCGCTGGTGGCGAGAAGCATCGCGGCGGCGACGCCGGCCGTGGCCCGCCACCACGAGGTCCGCCACCACGAGGTCCGCCGGCGGCTGCGGGGCACTTCATCGGTACGGTGACGCGTCGGTGGGGTGGACGACAACGACATGGGGGCTGGTCTCCTTTGATCCCAGGAACCCGTGCCGACCTAGCTGGGCCGGCAGGACGGACGGTCCCACAGTTGTCCGCCGGCCCAGGCCACTGCAGGCGCCCTCATCGTTACATCAGTGACTGTCACTGTACAACGGGTGTGACGACGCGCTGGGTATGGCCGCCCGGTGCCTGCTCCGAGCGTCGGGAACGTGGCTTACGCGGTATTTGCTCCCTATCTGACGGGACTCCACGTCACTGACCGTCAACGGTGCAGAGTGGTGCCCACTCCGCTGTGGTGCCCACTCCGCTTATGTCGAGGTGAGGCTGACGCACGTCAAACCGCGGAATGACGTGCGTCAGCCTCACCTCGACGCGAAGGTCCGATGTTGACCGCCCGTCCTGGCATTGGTGGTCACTGAGAGTGAAAGTAAAGCCGGGTAGGTAAGCCTGAGTTCGGCGTGCGGGTCTGACGAGGGCGGCGGTCTCGGTCGTAGTCCGAGCGCGGTGATCGGAAGCGCCTGATGTTGGATCAGGGCTGGCTCCCGTAGGACTCTTCCACTCGCAGCTGAGCGTCGAGGCCGTGCTCCTCGGCGTACGCGATGGCCCGCGCAAAGACTGCTTCCAGCTCGTCCATGCCGATTTCGGCTGGGTCGAGAAGGTACTGGATGACCTCCATCACCGACTCCGCCGCCACATCCGGCGGAATCTCCTCCCGGCGCTTTGCGTCCACCACGGAGGTGATCGTCCCCTCGGTCGCCCGCGCATCGACCGACGTGCTCGCAGGAAGGGCGGCGCGAAGCTCCGCGACGAAGCGGATGATCTCGCCGCGGCTGGCACCCTCCGGGTACTGCCGTTGCACGGCGAGGACGAACAAGGAGGTGAAGAGTGCTGCCACCCCGAGCTGGTCCTCGGGCGGAACATCTTCCTGGGCGGTCGGCCCGTCTGTGTCGTCGTCGAGGGCGAGCAACGCCCGTACCAGGGCAACCGCCCTTGGACTAATCTTCTTCACTCCACTCCTCCGCGAGCTGGTCGACCTCAGCGAGGAAGCGGTCCAACTTGTCTGCTGGTGCGTCCGAGAGTAGATGCCACAGCACGACGAGTTCGGTTTCAAGTAGTGCGCCCTGCTCAGCACCCTCAACGTCGCCGGTCTCGCCGGTCAGGGCCGAGATCAGCATTTTCTCGGCCAGCTCCGGATCAAGATTCAGCGTGGTGTCCGCGAACTTGCTGCGAACCTCGGCGACCAGGCGAATAATCTCGCCCCTGGTTGTCCTGTCCCCGAGCCGCTCGCGTGCAGCGAGGAAAAACGCTGCTCCGAGCACAAGCCCGAGCTCCTGCCACCCTGCTTCGTCAAGCTGCCGGCAGCGCTCCCGATAGGCAGCTGGGTCGCCGTGGGTGAGCTCCCGGAGGAGTTCCAGGTACGGCTCGCGGTCAGTCGTCAATGTTCCGCCTCCGAGACTTCCTATCGTCGAGCTTTTTCAGGATAAGGGCAAGCGTTGCCGCGAGTACAATTGCGGCGGACTCGGCGGATTCAGCGTAACCGGGGCTTTGGTTGGAGGGCCCGGGGGTCGAGGGATGTTGCACCGTAGATGTGGTTCCCTTCGGTCCAAGCTGGGTTATCGCATCCGTTATCTTTCCGGTCACGTCGCCGGCGGTCTCGGCATTCTCAACACTCTTCTTGGCGATTCGTCGGTGCCAGCTCTTCGGGCGTGCGGTGCTGGCGACGATCTCCTCGCCGGAGGGCAGGCTGGTATCCGGGTTGGCCCGGCCGACGGGCATCGAGCCGGGCATGATGTGGTTGCCGTACCTGGAGAACGCCTCTGCCGACTTGGCGAGCAGGTTGCCGAGTCGGCCGGCCTTGGCCGCCGCGATCGCGGCATCGTCGACGGCACCCCGCGTCTCACTGTGGTCGGACCCGGCGCCGGCTTCGTCGAGGTGCCGGTGCGCCTGGGCCAGGTCCGCTTGGGCGCGAGTAGCTCCGGCTGCGGCCTGGTCCAGTCGCTCGACGGCGGTACGGAGCTGGGCGACCACGTCGGCCAGGGTCACCCGAGTTTTCTCCGGTACACCCGGGCGTGCTCGACACACGCATCGATCCGACGGATGGTCAGCTCAACCTCCTTGATCGCAGCCTTGAAGTGCTCCCGGCCTTCGTTGACGCAGTCGTGCTGGCTGTCGTGCACGGTGCGCAGCGCCAGGTCACCCGCTTCTGCCGCGACTTCCGCAAGCTGCTCGATGAGCTTCCTGGCCTCCTCGGCGGCTTCGATGGCCAGCCCGATACGCACCTTGACATCGTTGACCGACATGTAGGCATCCGTCCAGACGGGGGCGACGCAATCCGCGACGTGCTGCGCCTTCCGGTGATGTGGAGGCTACCGTCTGTCCGCTACGGGGACGGTCTACTGGTAGACACAGTGGATCAGTGGCGGTGCATGGTCGGCTGCTTGGTGAGATGTCTGGACTGCGGCATATGTGTGCCGCGTTGCCGGGACGCTCTTCGCCGACGGTGACGGGCGGTCGGTCGTTGTCCACTCCGCTCGCCGCGAGTTGAAGCTGATGTACGTCAACCCGGCGGGACAACGTGCGTCAGCTTCAGCTCGAGACCGAGGGGGTGGTATTTGGCCGTCCGTGTCGGCGTTGGTGGTCACTGAGGGCGAGAGTGGAGTCGGGTGGGCGAGCCTGACCAGGGCGGTTCGCCCTGGCCGGGGTCGGCGTCGGGCTAGCCGGTCGAGTGGTCGGCAACGTAGGTGCCTCGTCCCTGCTGACCGATGATCAGGTCACGTTCGTGGAGCAGCGACAGCGCTCGGTAGGCGGTGCCCTTGCTGACGCCGTATTTGTCGGCGAGCTCGGCAGTGGATGGGAGTTTGTCTCCGGGCGCGAGCGCACCGGACTTGATCATCTCGGTGATGTCGGCGGCCATGCGCCGGAACGGTGGTTGGGCTGTAGGCATGTGAGGTGTCTCCAGTTGGTTCGGCACCTCCGATCATGCCGGACTTACTTTAGTTACTGCAATAGCTCGGCAAGCTCCAACAAGTCAGGGGTAGACCTGGCCTAGTTACTAAGGTAAGTTGAGCCGTGGTCGTCTCCGGTTGGTTCGGCAAAACGGATCGGGTGGCGGCTGAGCAGGTGGTATCGCCTCGCCGGGTGGCCGGCAGGCGCGGACGGTTGACTAGTCAGGGAGGGGGTGTGCGTATGTGCCGGCTACCCGGGACGGCTTGACGGCCGGGCTTCGTGCTCCAGGGCGTGGTGATCGGATGCGCGGGTCTGACGAGACGGCAGGGGTCGCCGGTGGCCGGCGAGGCCCTACGGCTTGCGCATCCACGTCGCCGGATCGGTGGCGAAGATGCCCTTGCCTTGGCGGCGGTCGATCACCTCAAGGGCTTCGAGTCGCACGTTCACCAGCTGCATGGTGGACGAGCTGACCGTGTACATCTTGCAGAACTCGGCGATCGACGGCAGCTTGCTGCCGGGCGCGTACTTTCCTGTGCGGATGTCGGCCATGATCTTGTCGGCTACCCGCAGGTAGTCAGGCTTGGCAGGCATGACGCTCCTGCTTGTCGAGGGCTCCTCGCGTGGCGACTCCAATTTGATCACAAGGAACGTGTATGAACAATGGGACTTAAGTTACTTGGCTTCCTCATTCAAGTTGCTCCCACGAGCGCTCCTCGCGTGGCAACGATGGGGTGTTCGTGCACTGGTCGGGGCGGGGTGGTGGCGCGCGGCCTGCCCGCCCCGACCGCCCTACCCGAGCGAATCCCCGCGAAACCCGTAAGCCCGTGAGCAGCAGAGATCCAGCATGAGCCGCTCCGGGGTCGTACTCGCCGAACGAGGCTGCGACCGCCGGAGCTGGGGCGACCCGTCGGCTGCGAGTCCTCCCGCTTCGGCCTTCCCGGCCGGCGGGTCGCCCCGTCCAAGCACACAGATACGCAGCACCAGCACCGGGAGCAGATCAGGCACAGCAACAGCGCGGCATCGCGTCGGCGGCACCGGCTGCCGGCGTACTCCTGACCGAAGGGGAACCCCGACGATGCGCAACCTTCTCCACCGGATCTTCAACCGACCAGGCCGGCGAGCAAACCGGGTGGTCGAGCCACCACAGCACCTGCGGCCCCGCAACGCCGGAGTGCCCCGCAACGCCGGAGTGTTCCGCCGGCCGCCGTTGCGGCCCCGGATCCACCCCGGCCAGGTCCGCGACCGCCGGTTCCGCGAAGTGCGGCGCGGCCTCGACCCTGCCGAGGTGTACGCCTTCCTGCACTACGTCGCGGAGGACCTGACCGCCCTGCGCGACGACCTGCGGCGCACCGACGACGAGAACCTGCGGATCAAGCGGGCGCTGCGCGAATGGCAGTCCACCCAGACCCGGATGTACGCATGACCACCGGGCCGCGTACCCAACTGGTGCTGACCGTCGCGAACCTGGACACCGGCGCGGTCGCCTCCACCAGCGTGATGCCCGGCGACATCGAGCCGGAGCCGGCCCTGCACGGCGGCTGGGATATACCACTGTGGCCGGTGCGTGACGAGTTGGCGGCGCAGGTCAAGGTCGACCGGTCGACGCTGCGTGACCTGCGCTACCTGGACCACACCGCTGCCCTGGGAGCCGATCCGGTGCTGACCCTGCCGTCGACCTGGCGGCCGGATCTGCCGGACGCCGAACGGGTCGCCGGGCTCGCGGCGGCGCACGCCGGTCCCGGCCACCCGGCCTGGTCGATCCACTTCGGGCGTACCGTGGCTGAGCCGCCGGTCAGCGTCGACGAGTCGCTGGGCCGGCTGTGCGCGCTGGCCGACCTGCTCTGCCTCGACCTGGTCGTCGAGGCCCGGTGGGGGGTGTTCGCGGCCGATCTCAACTGGGACATCAGGTTCGAGACGCCCGGCGCGGCCGTGCCCCGTGACCAGCGCGGGTACGCCGCGAGCCTGCCCGCTGCCGTCGACGGTACCGCCGTGGCGGACGCGTTGGCCGGGCTGGCCGAGCGGTCGTTGACCGCACCGGCGCACTTCCTGCTGCCGGCGCTGCGGTCGGCGGCGCCGCCCGACGAGATCGACGTCGATCGGCTGGAGCGCCGCATCGTCCAGGACTGCGGTACGCCGCCGCCGGCCCCGGCCAGCGCGGGGGAGTGGACCGCCGGGGCGCAGGCCATCTGGCGGGACCGCCGCTGGCGGCACACGTCGCTGTGCCGGATCCCAGGCCCCCGGCCGGCGATCCCCGAACGGGCACCGGTGCTGCGCCGGACCTGGCAGCCGCCGCTGCCGCCGTGGCTCGGCGAGCCGATCCCCAGCGAGCCGTGCCCGGACTGTCACGCCACCGGGTGGCGGCACCCGGTGCTGACCTGTCGGCGGTGCGGTGGCCACGGCCGGCAGTTCGACGCTGCCGTCGTCACCGTCACCAATCTTCGGGACCGGGCGACGCACGTCGAGTGGCGGCCGAGCCGCACCACGAGCCCGGCCACCGCTGCGCCCGTCATCGCAACGGGTGGGCTGCCGGTGGCGCGGCTGCCGGAACGGTTCCGGCTGGGCCGGCTGGCCGGGGTGTTCGGCGTACGGCCGGTGGACCTGCTCGACCTGACCGGCGAGCGGGTGGTCCCGCAGGAGCTGCGCGACGGGGTGGTGCCGGTGCTCGGCGACGGGCCGGACCCGATCCGGCGGTACCTGCGGGCTGCCGCCGCCGGTCGACCCGGCGCCCGCCTGCTGGTGCACGCCACCGACTGGGCCGAACTACCGGCGTTCGACGCGTTCGCTGCGCTGGTGGTCGGGCTCGGTCTGGCGCTGCGGGTGACCGCGCGGGACATGCGGCCGTACGTCGACGATCCGATGGTGGTGCACGACCTGCTCTGGGGCGTCGAGGCGTTGCCGGCGACCAGCCCGGTCGACGAGGTGGAGCCGGTCGACTGGACGGAGCGGGTGGGCGAGCTGGAGCCGGTGGACGAGCCGTTGAGCCGCAGCGTGCCGCAGGCGATCGGCTGCTGCCTGCACTACCTGGAGTTGGCGGTGGTCGAGTCGCTGCCGGCCGACCCGGCGCAGCCGATCCCGGTGCCGCAGCAGTTGGCGCCGCCGGCCGTGCCGGACATCGTCGGGCAGCTCACCGAGCTGGCCACCGCGCACGCCGGGCAGGTGGTGGCCGCGCATCTGGACCAGGCCGGCTGCCGATTCTGGGTCGCCCCGAGCCGCTGACGCTGATGCCACAGGTGCATCAAGATGCACCTGTGGCATCAAGCTGTAACTCGTGTCTGCCCCGGGGAGGGTCCGGAGTAGGCGGTTCAGGCGGATTTGCGGTCAGCGGTCTTCTTCGCGGCGGTCTTGCGGGCACCTGACTTCTGCGTACCGCCGGTTTTCTGACCGGTGCTCTTCGCGGCGGCCTTGCGGGCGTCGGTCTTCTTCTCCGGCTGGGCCTTCTTGGCGGTGGTCTTCTTCTGGTCGGCGGTCGCCGACTTTTTCGCCGGGGCCGTCTTCCTGGCTGGGGCCGCCTTCTTCGCCGCCGGCGCGGCGGCGGCGGCCTTGGCCGACTTGGCCGAGGTGATCGGGGTCGGCTCGGCGGGCTCCCGGTCCTTGCCAGCAGCCTCGTCCGAAGCTTCGCCAGCGGCTTCCCCGCGCGCCACCCGGGCCCGCTCGACCGAGGCGCGCAGCGCGGCCATCAGGTCGACCGCGGCGGCCGGTGCCTCCTCTTCCTCCTCGGGGGCGACGATCTCCCGGCCCTCCACCTTGGCGTCGATGACCTCCTGCAGCGCCGCCCGGTAGTCGTCGGTGTACTCGTCCGGGGCGAACTCGCCGGCCATCGAGTCGATCAGCGAGGCGGCCATCGCCAGCTCCGGCGGGCGGACCTGGATGTCGTCGTCGAGGAAGCCGAACGACGCCTGGCGGATCTCGTCCGGCCAGAGCATCGTGTTGAGTACCAGCACGTTGTCGCGTACCCGCAAGGTGGCGAGCTGTTCACGTTGCCGGATCGCGACCTTGACGATCGCCACCCGATCCGAGTCGGCCAGGGCGTCGCGCAGCAGCACGTACGGCTTTGTCGCGGTGCCTTCCGGCTCCAGGTAGTAGGCCTTGTTGTAGAGCATCGGGTCGACCTGGTCGGCCGGCACGAACTCCAGTACGTCGATCGCCCGGGAGGTGCTCAACGGCAGGTCGGCGAAGTCCTCGTCGGTGAGAATCACCATCTCGCCGCCGCCGAGGTCGTAGCCCTTGGCGATATCGTCGTAGCTGACCTCCTCGCCGTCGACCGAGCAGACCCGCTTGTACCGGATACGCCCGCCGTCCTCCCGGTGCACCTGGTGGAACCGGATGTCCTTCTCCTCGGTAGCGGAGTACAGGCGTACCCCGATCGACACGAGGCCGAACGACACCGCGCCTTTCCAGATCGCGCGCATGGCTGATCCCTTCGCCACCACCGGCGGCCGCCGACCTGTCCCGCCCTTCCCCAAGGTCAAGATCACCAGGTCGGCCCGGTGTTGATCCAGGATCGCATCCGACAGAACTCAGCGCGACCACTTCGTTGCTGGTTTTACAGTGACAGGATGCCGGGTGGACCGCTGCGGCCGATGCTCGCGACGACCGGGGAGCTGCCCACAGGCCCCGGCTGGTGGTACGAGTTCAAATGGGACGGCGTGCGCGCTCTGGCCGATATCTCCGCCGGCGGGCAGCGGCTGTACGCCCGGTCCGGCGCCGAGATCACCGTCGCCTACCCGGAGCTGTCCGGGCTGCCCCGCGCCCTGGACGACGCCCTGCTCGACGGGGAGATGGTGCTGCTCGACGCCGCCGGCCGACCGTCGTTCACCCTGCTCGCCGAACGGATGCACGTACGGGACCCGGCGCGGGCGGCCCGACTGGCCGCCGGTGCGCCGGCCACGTACATGATCTTCGACCTGCTGCGGCTGCGCGGAGCCGACCTGACCGGCTGGCCGTACCACGACCGGCGGCACGCCCTCGAAGCGCTCGGGCTGGCCGGGCCGGCGTGGGCGGTACCGCCCAGCTTCACCGACGGGCCGGCGACCCGGGCCGCCGCCGCCGAGCACGGGCTGGAAGGCGTGGTCGCCAAGCGACGCGACGCGATCTACCGGCCGGGTGCCCGCAGCCCCGACTGGGTCAAGGTCAAAATCGAGCTGACCCGGGACTTCGTCGTCGGTGGCTGGCGTCCCGGTGCCCGCCGGATCGGTGGGCTGCTGGTCGGCGTACCGGTGCGGGACGCGGCCGGCGTGGCGACCGGCGCACTGCGGCTCACCGGCCGGGTCGGCGGCGGGATCGGCTCGGCTGCCGAGCGGGCCCTGCTGGCCGCGTTGGAGCCGCTGCGCACCGACGTGTCGCCGTTCGACGCTGCGCTGCCCCGGGAGGACGCCCGCGGCGCGATCTGGGTACGCCCAGAGGTGGTGATCGAAGTACGGTACGGCCAGCAGACCCCGGACGGGCGGCTGCGGTTCCCCCGGTTCCTGCGGATCCGCCCGGACGTGCCGGCCACCGACGTCACCGAGGAGGACGCCGATGCGGGCTGACCGCGGTCGTGGCGCGGGCGAGGGCCGGATCCGGGTGGACGTGGCCGGCCGGTCGCTGGAGCTGTCCAACCTGGACAAGGTGCTGTACCCGGCGGCCGGGTTCACCAAGGGCGAGGTGATCGACTACTACACCCGGGTCTCTGGTGCGCTGCTGCCGCACCTCGCCGACCGGGCACTCACCCGGATCCGCTACCCGAACGGCGTCGACGGCCAGTTCTTCTTCGAGAAGAACGCCCCGGCGAGCACGCCGGACTGGGTGCGTACCGAACGGCTGCCCACCCCCGGGTCGTCGCGGGGCCGCGACGAGCTCGACTTCGTGATCGCCGACGACCTGCCCACCCTGGTCTGGCTGGCCAATCTGGCCGCGTTGGAGCTGCACACCCCGCAGTGGCGGGTCGGCGCCGACCCCGACCTGCTGGTCGTCGACCTCGACCCGGGGGCGCCGGCCGGGATCGAGGAGTGCTGCGCGGTCGCGGTGCTGATCCGCGACCGGTTCGCCGACGACGGCATCGCCTGCTTCCCGAAGACCTCCGGCCGCAAGGGTATGCAGCTCGGCGCGCCGGTGTCGGCCGGGCAGCCGGCCGACGTGGTGTCCGGCTACGTGAAGCGGGTCGCCGAGGAGCTGGAACGCCGGTCACCGAAGACGATCACGTCGAAGATGGCCAAGCGGCTGCGCCCCGGCCGGGTCTTCATCGACTGGAGTCAGAACAACGCGGCGAAGACGACGGTGGCGCCGTACTCGCTGCGGGCCGGCCCGGTGCCGGCCGCCTCCGCGCCGCTGACCTGGCCCGAGGTGGAGGCTGCGGCGGCCGGCGAGCCGGGCGTCGTCCGCCGGTTCACCGCCGCCGAGGTGCTGGACCGCCTCGCCGAGTACGGTGACCTGCTCGCCGACCTGCTGACCGTCGGGCCGCCGGTCCCGGACCGCAGCCAAGAGTCAGGGTAGGGCCGGGCCGAGGACGTCGTCGGCGTCGACGATCGTGTACGCGTACCCCTGCTCGGCGAGGAACCGCTGCCGGTGCGCGGCGTACTCGGTGTCGATGGTGTCCCGGGAGACCACGGTGTAGAAGTGCGCCTGCCGGCCGTCGGCCTTGGGCCGCAGCACCCGGCCGAGCCGCTGCGCCTCCTCCTGCCGGGAACCGAAGGTGCCGGACACCTGAATCGCCACCGCCGCCTCCGGCAGGTCGATGGAGAAGTTCCCGACCTTGGAGATGATCAGCGTGGGGATCTCGCCTTGCCGGAACGCGTCGAACAGCCGTTCCCGCTCCTTGTTGGTGGTGGAGCCCTGCACGATCGGCGCGCCGAGGAACTCGCCGAGCTGGTGCAGCTGGTCGATGTACGCCCCGATGACCAGCACCTGCTCGCCGTGGTGCCGGTCGACCAGCGCCTTGACCACCGGCAGTTTGGTACGCGCGGTGGCCGCCGCCCGGTACCGCTCCTCGGTTTCGGTGACCGCGTACCCCATCCGTTCCGCGTCGGTGAGGGTGACCCGCACCTCGACGCATTCGGCCGGGGCGATCCAGCCCTGCGCCTCGATGTCCTTCCACGGCGCGTCGTAGCGTTTCGGCCCGATCAGCGAGAAGACGTCGCCTTCCCGGCCGTCCTCGCGGACCAGGGTGGCGGTCAGGCCGAGCCGGCGGCGGGCCTGCAGGTCGGCGGTGAACCGGAAGATCGGCGCCGGCAGCAGGTGCACCTCGTCGTAGATCACCAGGCCCCAGTCGCGGGCGTTGAACAGGTCGAGGTGGGTGAAGGCGCCCTTGCGGCGCGAGGTCAGCACCTGGTACGTGGCGATGGTGACCGGGCGGATCTCCTTGCGCTCGCCGGAGTACTCGCCGATCTCGTCGGCGGTCAGCGAGGTGCGGGCGACCAGCTCCCGCTTCCACTGCCGGCCGGCGACCGTGTTGGTGACGAGGATCAGGGTGGTCGCCTTGGCCTGGGCCATCGCGGCCGCACCGACCAGCGTTTTGCCGGCGCCGCAGGGCAGCACCACCACGCCGGAGCCGCCGGCCCAGAACTGCTCGACCGCCTCCTGCTGGTAGGACCGCAGCGACCAGCCGGGCTGCCCGTCGACGCCGGCGGTGCCCAGCTCGATCGGGTGCGCCTCGCCGTCGACGTAGCCGGCCAGGTCCTCGGCCGGCCAGCCCAGCTTGAGCAGGCCCTGCTTGAGCCGGCCCCGCTCGGACGGGTGCACCGCCACCGTGTCGTCGTCGATCTTGTCGCCGAACATGCCGGCGAGCTTCTTGCTCTTGGTCACCTCGGTCAGTACGGCCCGGTCGGTGGTCCGCAGCACCAGCCCGTACGCGGGGTCGTTGGCCAGCTGCAGCCGGCCGTACCGGTCCATGGTGTCGGCGACGTCGACCAGCAGCGCGTGCGGCACCGGGTAGCGGGAGTACTTCAGCAGCGCGTCGACGACGCTCTCGGCGTCGTGCCCGGCGGCGCGGGCGTTCCACAGGCCGAGCGGGGTGAGCCGGTACGTGTGCACGTGCTCGGGCGAGCGCTCCAGCTCGGCGAACGGGGCGATCGCCATCCGGCACGCGGTGGCGTCCGGGTGGTCGATCTCCAGCAGCAAGGTCTTGTCCGACTGGACGATCAGTGGTCCGTTGTTCACTGTCGGTATCCCCCTTCTGGCCGACCCACCAGTCTCGCACACGATCGCCCGGCACCGGGCGGCCCCGGTGACCGACGCCACTGTCGGAGTGGCGATGTTGCGGACCGTGTGAATATCGCAACCTCAGCGGCGGCTGCGGCGTCTTACACCACGACGGCTGTCCCGCTCAGGGCGGCGTCACACTGGCCGGCGCCGACGGATGCGTTCGATCTGCACCGTGACCCGTCCGGGCGGAGAGGCAGCTCGGGTAGCGGCGACGCGGGCGGAGCAACGGGGGCGAGCGGTCCGCACCCGTGCGGCGGCCGGGTGGTGGCCGGGTGGTGGCCACCGGCTGCTGGCGACTCTCCAGCGAGCAGCCGGCGGCCGCCACCGGCGATTAAATCTAAATGCCTCTATGTCTTGAACGCTTCGTCGGTAGCACCTATGCTCCTGCTGTGGGGCTCAGGGCACGCCCCAGCCGCATCCATCGGTCTTGTCGGGAGCCGGCCGGGGTGGTCGTCGGCAGCGTCGCCACCTTCCGAGCCGGGCCTCCGGCGTCGAGCGCTGCGGGCAGGCCTCGTCTACCTCGGTCAAGCGTCCCGGGTCACGCTGCATGACGCGATCTCCCAGCGGTTTCCGGGCACCGCCCAATCCCACTACGACTCCGCTGGATGCTTGCTGACCGGATAGCGGCGTATCGGCATCGGTGCCTGGAAAGAGCTCGATCGGTGGTTCCTCAGCTCTGTCGCCGTCCGACGGTTCGACCTCAGTGGGCCATAGGCGCCGGTCGCGCAGTCAGGAAGGAAAGGTAATGAAAACGGTCAGAAGTGTACGCACGATGGTCGCGTTCGCCGCGACGATCGTGCTTTCCACCGCAATGGCGGTAGCGGTCGCCAACTCGGCCAGCGCGGCGTCGACGCTGGGCGCGGCGGCGGCCGAAAGCGGGCGTTACTTCGGCGCTGCCACGAACTCGTTCATGCTGAACCGCCAACCCCACGCCACGGTCCTCAACCGCGAGTTCAACTCCATCGTCGCCGAGAACGAAATGAAGTGGTATCACACCGAACCGAACCAGAACCAGTTCAACTTCACCGCCGGCGACCAACTCATCGCCCACGCCCGCGCCCGCGGCATGACCGTCCGCGGCCACACCCTCGTCTGGCACTCCCAGCAACCCCAGTGGGCGCGGAACATGTCCGGCACCGCCCTGCGCAACGCCATGATCAACCACATCAACCGGGTCGCCGGCCACTGGCGCGGCCAGATTCACTCCTGGGACGTCGTCAACGAAGCTTTCGCCGACGGCGGCAGCGGTGCCCGCCGCGACTCCAACCTGCAACGCACCGGCAACGACTGGATCGAAGTTGCCTTCCGCACGGCCCGCGCCGCCGACCCGAATGCCAAACTCTGCTACAACGACTACAACACCGACGGCATCAACGCCAAGTCCACCGCCATCTACAACATGGTCCGCGACTTCAAGTCCCGCGGTGTGCCCATCGACTGCGTCGGCCTGCAGTCCCACCTCGGCACCAGCCTCGACCCCACCTACCAGCAGAACATCCAACGCTTCGCCGACCTCGGCGTCGACGTCCAGATCACCGAACTCGACATTCTGCAGGGCTCCAACCAGGCGAACATGTACGGCCAGGTCACCCGCGCCTGCCTCGCCGTCGCCCGGTGCACCGGCATCACCGTCTGGGGCGTGCTCGACCCCGATTCCTGGCGTACCGGCGCCAACCCGCTGCTGTTCGACGGCAACGGCAACAAGAAACCCGCCTACGACGCCGTACTCAACGCCCTCAACGCCGGTGGTAACCCCACGCCGCCGACCAGCGCACCGCCGGCAACCACCGCACCGCCGGCAACCACCGCACCGCCGGCGACCACTCCGCCCCCGCCCGGCGGCGGATGCTCCGCCACCGTCTCGATGAACTCCTGGAACGGCGGATTCGTGGCCACCGTCCGGGTCACCGCCGGACCGGCGTCCATCAACGGTTGGCGGGTGCGGCTCACCGTGCCGTCCGGAGCCAGTGTGACCAACGCGTGGAACGCCGACCGCAGTGGCAACACCGGTGCCGTCGACTTCACCAATGTCAGCTACAACGGCCAGGTCGGTGCCGGGCAGTCCACCGAGTTCGGTTTCCAGGCCAGTGGAAACGGTTCGATTCCGACGCCCGGCTGCACGGCCAGCTGAGCCCGCTGGGCCGGTGAGGGGACCGTCCTGCCCCACCGGACCAGCTGAACCAGCTCTTCTCGGTAGGCATCGCGGCCAGCCCACTGCGGATGGCCACTCAGTAGATCGGGGAAAGTGAATGAGAAAGTGGAGAATCAACGCCGCCGTGGCGTCCGTCGGGGCCGTGCTGCTCGCGTCGGCCGCGGTGGCCGCCGCGACCCCGGCCGCTGCGGCCGCCGGATGCTCGGTCAACTACGCGGTGTCGTCGCAGTGGCCGGGTGGGTTCGGCGCCAACGTGACCATCACCAACCTCGGTGACCCACTCACCGGCTGGAGCCTCACCTGGTCATTCGGTGCCGGCCAGACGGTGACGCAGGCATGGAACACGACGTTGACCCAGAGTGGGGCGGCGGTGACCGCCAGGAACGTCAGCTACAACGGTGCCATCCCGACAAACGGTACGACCTCGTTCGGCTTCAACGGGTCGTGGAACGGCAGCAACCCCGCTCCCACCAGCTTCGCGTTGAACGGAGTGGCCTGCACTGGCGGTACGGTGCCCACCACCGCACCGCCGCCGACCACCGCACCGCCGACCACCGCACCGCCCAGCACCGCACCGCCGACCACCGCACCGCCGACCACGCGGCCGCCGACCGGGCCGGCCGACATCACGGTGAACAGCTCCACCAGGTACCAGACCGTCGACGGTTTCGGAGCCGCCACCTGGATCTGGGGCAGCAGCACCTGGTCGACGGCCGAGACCCAGACCCTGGTCGGGCTGGGCCCCGATCAACTGGGATTGTCGATCATCCGGACCGGCATCTCACCTGAGTCCGGCGAATGGTCGAACCAGGTCAACGCCCTGCGCACGGCGAAGTCGTACGGCTCCGACGTGAAGATCCTGGCGTCACCGTGGACGGCACCGGCGGCCTGGAAGACCAACAACAGTCGGATCAACGGCGGCAAGCTGCGTACCGACTACTACGACGACTACGCCAACCATCTGAACAGCTACGTCCAGTACATGCGCAACCAGGGCGTGACGGTCGACGTCACCTCGGTGCAGAATGAGCCGGACTGGCACCCGAGCTACGACTCGATGGACTGGAGCGGAACCGAGCTGCGCAACTTTGTCCGCGACCACGGGTGGCGGGTGCAGAACACCGAGCTGATGGTCGCCGAGGCGGTCAACCTGAACTACAGCTACACCGATCCGACCCTCAACGACGCAGGCGCGCGCAACAACATCGGCTACATCGGTGGGCACCTGTACGGCCTCGAGTCCTCGGGCCGATTGAAGCCGTACAACCTGGCCAATCAGCACGGCAAACCGGTGTGGATGACCGAGTGGAACCATCACGAGGCCGACGGCAGCGGCTCCAACATCTGGGGCGACCCGAGCAACCAGGCCGTCTGGGACGAGACGCTCGACGACATCATGCGTACCGTGCACCGGACGATGGAGGCCAACTGGACCGCCTACATCTGGTGGTACGGCAAGCGGTTCTACTCGTTCATCGGTGACGGTGAATCGGCCTACGGCACCACGGCCGGGGAACCGCTCAAGCGCGGATACGCGTTCTCCCAGTACGCCAAGTACGTGCGCCCCGGCTACCAGCGGGTCGCCCTGACGAAGAGTTCCAAGGCGTCACCGCTGGAGGTGACCGCCTACACCGGGGACGGGAAGACCACCCTGGTGGTCCTCAACCGCTCGAACAGCGCGGTGAACGGTGCGGTGGTCCAGGCCCCGCAGAACGTGACACGGGCGGAGCACTACCTCACCTCGCGGTACTCGAATGCGGCCAGCCAGTCGGTCGGGGTGAACGGCCAGCAGGTCACCGTCAACGTGGGCGCACGCAGCATCTCCACCGTCGTGCTCACCCACTGAAACCTCCGGCGCCGGTGCGGGTTCCTAGCCGCACCGGCGCCGGACACGTCGGCCGCTGCCGGCTACTGTCCGATCCGGCCCCGACCTGCCAGTCTGGAAGAGCGAAAGGCAGCATTCGGGCCGGGAGGCGGTCATGGCGGTCAACGACAGAGCGGATCGACAAGACCCGACCGACCGGGGCTACCCGTCGTCGGTGTCGCGGACCACGTTGTTCTGGTACGCGTTCGCGTCGTCCTCGCTGGTCGGTTGGTTCCTGTTCGGCTGGCTGGTGCTGCGTCAGGGCTTCGTCGACTCGGTGGGCGAGGCGCTCGGCACTGGATTCGCCCTGCTGCTCGCAGTATCGGTGATCGAGGCGGCCCGCCGGCACCGGCACGACGGTCGGCCCACGGGCTGAGCCCCGGGTCGCCGGGCGTACCGATCGGGAGCACATGCTGCGCGGTCAGTCAGTCGTGCACCACCGCAGCGGTCACCCGTTGTAGCGCGAAGGTGTGCAGCGTCTCGGTGCGCTCGTCCTCGGCCCGCAGGAAACCCCCGCCGATCGACACCGGACGGACCAGCCGGGAAGCGGCGGCGCCGTGCGCGTCCACATAGCCCACCCAGACCAGCGCCTTGTCCCGTACCGCCTGCTGCAACACGGCCAGCGCCTGCGAGTGCGCCTGTACCGCAGCCAATCCGTCGACCGTCTGCCCGGTGGCCGCCCGGATCGGGCCGGGTGTACGCCGTACCGCCCGGGCCGCCGCCTCCCCGCGACGCAGCTGCTCGACCAGACCGCTGATCCGGGGCGCGGTCAGCTTCGGCGCGGCCAGCGGATCGACCGACCGTAACGTCACCGGATGCCGCACCGGTGCCCGCCGGGCTCGGGGCCGGCCAGTACGCAGCGCGGCCCCGGTGCCGTCCTCCGGCACCGGGGCGTAGCCAGCCTGTCGTAGTGCCTCCAGCATCCGGCCGGCGGGCACCACACAGACCAGCACCGTCGGCGCCAGCCGGCGCAGTGACAGGGCGGCCAGCCGGCGGTCGGCCAGCACGGTGGCCAGCAACGCCTCGTCGTCGCTGCGCAGATAGCCGCCGGCTGATCCGGCGCGCAATCCGCCATGGGTACGGGCTGAGTCGTCGATCAGGTAGGTGAGGCCCTGCGGCACCGGGGTGCGGGACCGCCGGGCGAACAGCTCATGCAGCTCGGCCGCCTGGTAGCCGGCGTCCAACGCCCGACGCACACTTGCCGGCGTGACCCGGTGAACGCTGGCCGCCCCGGTCGACTCCGGCTCGGCGACCAGCTCCAACTCGGCAGCCAGGGCCGGCTCCGGTGGGCCGGGCACCACCACGGTCAGGTCGGCCTGCACCAGGACGTGGTCCACCGGGGACGGCAGCAGGTCGGCCAGCGCGCGTTCCGCCGCCGAAGCCGCACCTCGGTGCTCTCGTTCGGTGGCCCGTACGCCGAGCGGATCGTCGTCGGCCGAGATGTCCCGACCGTCCCGGCCCTCTCCGGCGAGCAGCGAGCGGCCGTACCCGGTCAACACGCCCAGCCCGGTGACGCCCAGTTGAGCCGCCTCGTCGAGGACCTCGCGGTGCAGGTCGTCGCGGCCCCGGCTGCGCCGTGGCGCCTGCCAGGCGAGCAGCGAGAGCACTTCGTCGGCGGTCGGCGCGGCTCCCGGCGGCAACCCGGCCAGCACCCCCAGCACGGTACGGCGTACCGGCGGCGCGCCGGCCCGCTCCACGTCGGTGGACAGCGCGGTGATCGGCCGGTCCCGGTCGTCCCGTCGGCCGATCAACCCGGCCCGCCGGGTCATCGCCAGCCACGCCCCGACCAGCCGCTCCCACCGCCGGGCCACCGGCTCGTTGATCCACTGGTCGTAGCTGCCGGTCGGCAGGATCTGCTGGTCGACGGCGGTGCGGCTGGCCGAGGCGGGCAGTTCGGCGGCACCGACCAGCCCGGCGGCGTACCCGATCTCGATCAGCAGCCCGGCCAGCGACTCGCTGACCCCACCGGCGCGGGCCAGTCGGCGCAGCTCCCGTACCCCGATCCCGCCGGTACGCAGCAGCGGCGCCGGCTCGGCAGCCAACGCCTCCAGCAGCGCGCCGGCCTGCCGGACCACCTCCATCGCCTGCCCGGCACCGGTCGAGTCCACCACCTTCGGATCGCGCTCGGCGGAACCGGCCGCAGGCGGGTCGGGGCGCAGCGCGCCGAGCGGCCCGGTGTCCCGGCGCAGCAGCAGCCCGACCTCGCGGGGCAACTCCACGGCCTGGCTGCCGGCCGTGGCCGGCGCGTCGGTGACCACCGCCAGCAGACCGGCCTCGACCAGCCAGCGCACCGGACTCACCCCGTCGCCCGGACCGCCGCCGGCTGGTGTGTCGGCGGCTTGAGCGCTGGTGGCCGGGGTGGCGGTAGCGGAAGTCACCGTGCCGAGCGGCGGGCCGGCGGCGAGTCGGTCGAGCACTGCCCGGGCCGATGGTGGGGCGCTGAGCAGTGTCCGGCGCAACGCGGCCGGGTCGGCGCACCGTCGCGCGACCCGGTCGTCCAGGTCGGCGGCGGGCCGGCCCAGCCCTGCCGGGTACGGCGAACTCGCCTCGTCCACCCCACCGGCGACCCGGAACCGGCCGGCCGACCCGTACAGCAGGCAGCGGGCCAGCAGCCGGCCCACCGCCGCGCGGACCTGAGCCGCGGTCGCCCCGCTGCCCGGCACAGTGGCCATCGCCAGCACCGCGTCCAACTCGACGGCGGCGTCGGCGGCGTCGGTCGAACCGGCCGAGCCGTCCCGGGCCGACGGCTCCCGACACAGTCGCGCGGCGTCCAGGATTCGCAGGGTGAACTCGTCCAGGTCGTCGAGCGCACGGGCGGAGGAGACCCGGGACTGGGCCCGGGCGGCCAGCGTGGTGATGTCGGTCGGCGCCGGCACCACCAGGTCCGGACGCAGGCGCAACAGGTCACCCAGCTCGGCGTCGGAGCGGGAACGCAGGTGGTCGGCGAGTGTGTTGGCCATGGTTGTTCCACGCTAGCCCGCCGGACGCCTCAGGTGGCCTCGGCCGTCCGGAGCAGATGCGCCGGCTCGGGAGTCGCCCGCATAGGCTCACCCTCCGGCCGCCACCCGACCGGCCATCCGCCGGCCGGATCCACCCGTTGTGGCGGGCGCGACGAGGAAGGGACGTACACATGTCGCCGGTGGTCGGATTCGACCTGGACATGACATTGATCGACTCACGGCCAGGGGTCGCCGCCACCTACCGGGCATTGACCGAGCTCACCGGGGTGCAGGTGGACGCCGAGGTCGCGGTGTCGCGGCTCGGCCCGCCGCTGCGCCAGGAGATCAGCCAGTGGTTTCCGGCCGACCAGGTCGATTCCGCGGTCGAGCAGTTCCGGTCGCTCTACCCCCGTTACGCGGTCGGTCCGACCCTGCCGATGCCCGGGGCGGTCGCCGCGCTCGAACTGGTCCGGGAGCAGGGCGGGCGGGTGGTGGTGGTCACCTCGAAGCTCGGCCGGCTGGCTCGCCTGCACCTGGATCACCTGAGGCTGCCGGCGGACGAGGTCGCCGGGGACCTGTTCGCCGAGGGCAAGGCGGTCGCCCTGCGCGAGTACGCCGTACAGCTGTATGTGGGTGACCACACGGCGGACATGGTGGCCGCGCGGACCGCCGGGATACCGGGTCTCGGGGTGGCCTCCGGCCCCTGTTCGGCGGCTGAGCTGCGGTCCACCGCAGCGGCTGCGGTGATCGACGACCTGACCGGATTCCCGGCGGCGGCCGGCGCACTGCTCCGGCTAGCCTGGTGAGGTCAATCCTGCGAGTGAAGTCGAGGTCAGTGGTGCCGACGGGTCGAGTGAAATGGTACGACGCGGGAAAGGGGTACGGGTTCGTCACCAGTGACGAGGGTGGCGACGTGTTCCTGCCCAAGGGTGCGTTGCCGGCTGGCGTCACCGACCTCAAGTCCGGGCAACGGGTGGAGTTCGGGGTGGTGGACAGCCGGCGCGGCGCGCAGGCGCTCGGCGTACAGCTGCTGGAGCCCCCGCCGTCCGTCGCCGAGCTGCGTCGGCGACCGCCGGAGGAGCTGCACGGACTGGTCGAAGACATGATCAAGGTGCTGGAGGCCAAGGTCCAGCCGGACCTGCGGCGGGGCCGGTTCCCGGACCGCAAGACGGCGCAGACCGTGGCCCAGCTGGTGCACGCGGTCGCCCGCGAACTGGAGGTCTGACCCGCGGTCGCGGTCCCCGGACCGCAGTGGTCGACTGTCTACCGCCGCCGTGACTGGTCGTCGGGCGGCGGCGCGAGCAGCCCTGCCGTCGGTGGGGTGAGCCCTTGCGCCGCCGCCCGGTCCAGTAGCGCGGCGACCGCCGCGTACCCGTCGGCACCGAGGTCGGCGGTGAATTCGTTGACGTACAGCCCGATGTGCCGGTCCACCACGTCCGGCTCCATCTCCTGGGCGTGGGCCAGCACGTAGTCCCGGGAGGCGCCCGGATCGGTCCAGGCCAGTCGCACCGACTCGCGTACCCAGCCGGTCGCCTGCGCCGGGTCGACGACGCCCCGTCGGGCCAGGATCGCGCCCAACGGGATCGGCAGCCCGGTGTCCGACTCCCACCACGCTCCGAGGTCGACCAGCGCGGTGAGCCCGTACCGCTGGTAGGTGAACCGCGCCTCGTGGATCACCAGGCCGGCGTCGTACCGGCCGGCGGCGACGCCGGGCATGATCTCGTGGAACGGCACGACCTCGATCCGGGCCGGCGGCCGACCCGCCGACCAGAGCCGGAACAGCAGGTACGCGGTGGTCCGCTCACCGGGTACGGCGACAGTTGCCCCGGTCAGGTCGCCGGCCGCCCAGCGGCCCTCTCCGGCCGTACCTCCGGTCAGCAGCAGCGGGCCGCAGCCCCGGCCCAACGCACCCCCGCAGGGCAGCAGATGGTAGTCCGGCAGCAGCCAGGGCAACGCAGCGAAACTGACCTTGACCAGGTCGAACTCGCCGCGTTCGGCGGCGGAGTTGGTGACGTCCACGTCGGCGTACCGGACGGTGACCGGCGGGGCGTCCGACACCAGCCCGTGCACCAGGGCGTGAAAGACGAACGTGTCGTTGGGGCAGGGGGAGAAAGCCAGCCGCAGGGTCACGTCAGCCACGGTAACTGGCGCTCCGGCTGGTCAGCGCGCTGGCCGCCGTGGTCAGCGCGGCCAGCGCCGACGGGATCCGCCAGCCGGCCCGGTCGCGCGGGCCGACCGGGTTGGAGATGGTACGCAGCTCTGCGAAGGGCAGCCCGGCCAGCTCGGCGGCCCAGGCCACCCCGTACCCCTCCATGGCCTCGGCCACCGCGTCGGGGTAGCGGCAGGTGAGCGTCCCGGCGGTCGTCGCGGTGCCGGTCACGGTGTTCACCGTCAGCACCGCGCCGGGTACGGCGTCCGGCAGCACCGCCCGCAGCCAGCCGGTGAGCGCGCCGTCGGCGGGGGCGACCGCGGTGCCGAAGCCGAGTTCGTCGATCGTCAGGAACCCGTCCGGCGACTCGGCGCCGAGGTCGGCCGCGACGCTGCGGGTGGCGACGGCGATCTGCCCGACGGCGATCCGGTCGGGGAATCCGCCGCCGATCCCTGCGCTGACCACCGCGTCGTACGGGCGTCCGCTGCTCGCCGCGAGTGCCAGCTGCCGGCTGGTCCCGGCGGCGGCGGCCGCCGAACCGACCCCGACCACCGCGATGTCGACCGCTCGGTCGGCTGTGTCGCCCGTCGTGCCGCCGCCCGCTGCCGTGCTGCTACCGGCTGTGCTGCTGCCCGCTGTGCCGCCGCCCGGGGCGATTCCGCGCCGGAGGGCGACCGCCTCGGCCTCGACCGCGGTCACGATCAGAATCCGCACCTGCCGCACCCTACCCACCGCGCCTTCCTGGACCTACCGGTCGCCGGGCAGGGTCGTTGCCCGGCGACTCGTCACCTGCCCGTGGGTCAGCTTCCGCTGTCCGGCCCGTCGGGTCGATCGTCCTCGGCCGCGCGGCGCAGCGTCGACGACGGGCGGTAGATGTGGAATCCGGGTGGCGTCGGATCGTCGTCGTCGGCTTGGCCGTCGGCCCGGTCGTCGTCGCGGTGACCGGCGGGTGCGCCGGCGGCCGGGACGCCGACCGGCTCGGCACCGACCGGGCCGGTGCCGCCCTGCCCAGCGCCGACCGGTGCCGGCGGTGCCGGCGTCGGCGGGGCGGGTCGCGGACGTGGTCGGATCCGGGCCGGGACGATCGACCGGCGGGCGCGTGGCGGAACAACCGTGCCGCCGTCGTCGGGTGAGCCGGCTTCGGGCGTACCGGGATCGGCGGTGCCTGATTCGGCGGTGCCAGGTTCGGGCGGGTCCGGGACGTCGTCGGCTGCGTCGACCGGTCGGCCGTTGAGCCGGTCCTTGCGCTGCCGGCCGGCGACGGTCATCGCGCGGGCGGCGGCGAGTATGCCGAAGCCGGCCGCCGCGATGACACCGACCCGGCCGTCCACCGGGATCAGCCCGAACGCACCACCGGCGACGAACGACAGCATCAGAATGGTCTCGGAGTGGGCGAATGCGCTGGCCCGCAGCCGTTCCGGCAGCCGCTCCTGGATGGTGGCGTCCACCGCGAGCTTCGCGATGCCGCTGATGATCGCGGTGACGAAACAGAACAGCGCCACCATCAGCAGCGAGAACTGCAGGGTGGCGAGTACGCCGACACCGGCCACGATCACCAGCCCGCTGGACTGCAGGGCGAGTGGACGGTTGATCCGCATCCGGCTGCCGATAGCGGTGGCGGCGAAGCTGCCGGCGGCCAGTGCCGCTCCGACCAACCCCAGCGCGCCCTCGTCGCCGAGCTGCTGACCGACGATCACAGTGGTCAGGTCGCCCGCCTTGATCGCGAAGGCGAGGAAGAGCAGCAGGAAGCCGTAGAGGCAGCGCAACGTGCCGCTGCCGACCAGGGTGGCGATCACCAGCCGGCTCCCGGTGAGGATCCGCTGCCGGTCAATGCCCCGCCGTATCCCGAACACCCGGAACGCCCGTGGCACCCGCTCGGCGGGCTCGGAGTCGGCCCGAGGCGGTAGCCGCAGCGCGATCACCATGCCGACCAAAAAGATCACCGACGCGACACGCAGCGGCCACTGCGGCCCGAACCAGAACGCAGCCAGCCCCAGTGGTGCGACCAGCGCTCCGGCGATCGTGCCGTAGACGCTGGCCCTGGCCCCGGCCTGGGACAGCCCAAGCCCGGCTGGCAACAGCCGGGGCACGGCGGCGGAGCGGCCGACGCCGTACGCCCGGGACAGGGCGAGCACCCCGAACGCCGCCGGATACAGCCCGAACCCGTTCAGGTGGTCGGCGATCAACCAGGCCAGGAAGGCCCGGCCGAGCATGGTGGTGGCCAGTGCGTACCGCCGGCCGTGCCGGAAGTGGTCGAGCACCGGGCCGACCACCGGGGCCAGCAGCGCGAACGGGACCATCGTCACCAGCAGGTAGAGCGCCACGCTGCTGCGGGCCTCGCCGAGCGGCGCGCTGAAGAAGATGGTCCCGGCGAGTCCGATCGTGATCAGGGTGTCCCCGGCGCAGGAGGCGGCGTGCAGGTCGAACAGGCGCGACATGCCCGGTTCACCGCCCGCCCCGCGGTGGCGTACCTGCAGAACCTTGTGTCCGGCCCAGCGACCGCTGTGCGCCGTGCCGCGCAGCACCGCGCGGGTGCCGCGGAAGGCGGTCCCGGCCGTGTGCCCGAGCGAGCGAAACAGCCCCATGCGCCCATCCTCACCTATCCGCAGCTGTCCCGTCTCGGGCTGTGCCGGTTTTCGCGGTCGCGGGTCCGGGTCGGCAGGGGAGTGCCTGGCGACAACGAGTCGCTGTCGGCGGGGGAGTGCCTGTCGGCGGTGCCGGCCGGTAGGCAACAATGGGACGGTGACCAGGAGCACCGCTCGTGCCGCCCGCCTCGACTCGGTCTGTGCCAAAGCCGTCGACGTGGCGTACGCCGCGCTGACCGACGCGGTGGATCCCGCCGAGGTCGGCGAGCACCTGCAGGCAGTCGCCGAAGGCGACCGGCTGGTGACCCACCTCTTCGACTGCCATCTTGCCGGGTACCAGGGCTGGCGGTGGGCCGTCACCGTGACCCGGGTGTCTCGCAGCCGGCAGGTGACCGTCTGTGAGACGGTGCTGCTGCCCGGTCCGGACGCGTTGCTGGCACCGGGTTGGCTGCCCTGGCACGACCGGTTGCAGCCCGGTGACCTGGGCGTCGGTGACCTGCTGCCGACCTCGTTCGACGACGACCGGCTCGCGCCCGGTTACCTGCAGTCGGACGACCCGGCCGTCGAGGAGGTCTCCTGGGAGCTCGGGCTCGGCCGGAGCCGGGTGATGTCTCGCGAGGGCCGCGCCGACACCGCGCAGCGCTGGTACGACGGCGAACACGGCCCGCAGGCACCGATCTCGGTCGCCGCGCCGGACACGGCCCGCTGCGGCGCCTGCGGGTTCTACCTGATGCTGGCTGGGGCGCTGCGGCAGGCGTTCGGGGTGTGCGGCAACGTGTACGCACCGGACGACGGCCGGGTGGTGAGCGTGGACCACGGCTGCGGCGCGCACTCGGAGACGCTGACCGGCCCGGCGGTGACTCCGGTGGACGAGCTGCCCACGGTTTACGACGACGGCGAGGTCGAGACGGTCACGGTGCGTTCGGGTCCGGCCGGCGACTGACCTGGTCGGCGTGGCGCCGTCGCCGGTTGGCGTCGTGCCGCAGCATCACCGCGAGCCCGGGCAGCCCGAGCAGGAGACCGGCCAGGCAGGTCCAGAGCCAGTCGGTACGCCCGGTGTCGGCCAACCAGTCTCGGGCGAGCAGGCAGACCAGCCCGGCGACGGCCCAGGCGATCATCCCGCCGACGGCGAACGGCACCATCGGTGGGTCCAGTGGCGCCGGTCGGGGCGCCCTCGGCAGCCGCACCGGGCCGGTCGGGGCGTCCGGCGGGGTCATCAGCGGCGAGTCGGGCACCTCACCAGGGTACGTCCCGGTTGATCGGGACCGCCGCGACGGGCCGGTCGACCCGGACGGCGGGCTGAGTCGGCCGTCGATGTCGCGGACGTAACCGGATGGACCTTCGCCGGTAACAGCTGATCTGAGACGATGCGCGCAACCTATCGACCTTATGATCAGCTGTGAGGATCCATGGCGACAGTGCCGGCAGAGACAACCGGGCCGACCCCGGACCCCAGCCCACGTAACGCGTTCGACCGCTTCTTCGAAATCACCGCCCGCGGCTCCACCCCCGGCCGCGAGGTACGTGGCGGACTGGCCACCTTCTTCACGATGGCGTACATCGTGGTGCTCAATCCGTTGATCCTGGGCAGCGCGGTCGACGGCGAGGGCGCCGCGCTGGCGATCCCGGCGATCGCCGCCGCGACCGCCCTGATCGCCGGGCTGATGACGCTGCTGATGGGGGTGGTCGCCCGGTTCCCGCTGGCGCTGGCCGCCGGTCTCGGGGTGAACGCCCTCGTCGCCTTCGAGATCGCACCGCAGATGACCTGGGCCGACGCGATGGGCCTGGTGGTCATCGAAGGCGTGATCATCCTGGTCCTGGTGCTGACCGGGCTGCGTACCGCCGTCTTCCGGGCCGTGCCCACCCAGCTGAAGACCGCCATCGGAGTCGGCATCGGGCTGTTCCTTGCGTTGATCGGCTTCGTCAACGCCGGGTTCGTCACCGGCGGCACCGCGTCACCGCCGCTCGGCCTGGGCATTAACGGCATGATCGCCACTTGGCCGGCGTTCGTCTTCGTACTCGGTCTGCTGCTCACCCTGGTGCTGGTGGTCCGGAAGGTACGGGGTGCGATTCTGATCGGCATCCTGGGCTCCACCGTGCTGGCCATCGTCGTCGAGGCGATCGGCGGGTTCGGGCCGGCCGGCGGTCCGGACGGCCGAGCGGGCGGTTGGGCGTTGACCGTGCCGAGCCTGCCCGACCAGGTCTTCGGCATGCCGGACCTGTCGCTGCTCGGCAACTTCTCCGTGCTGGGCGCGTGGGACTCGGCGACCTGGCTGATCGCCCTGATGTTCGTCTTCACCCTGCTGCTGACCGACTTCTTCGACACGATGGGCACCATGGTCGCGGTCGGCCAGGAGGGCGGCATGCTCGACGCCGAGGGGATGCCGCCGAGGACCCGGGAGATCCTGGTCGTCGACTCGATCGCGGCGGCGGCAGGCGGCATGGCGAGTACGTCGAGCAACACCTCGTACATCGAAAGCGCCGCCGGGGTGGCGGAGGGTGCCCGGACCGGGGCGGCGAACCTGGTCACCGGCGGGTTGTTCCTACTGGCCGTCTTCCTGTCCCCGCTGGTCGAGGTGGTGCCGTTCGAGGCGGCGTCGACCGCGCTGGTGGTGGTCGGCTTCCTGATGCTGACCGCGGTGCGCACCATCGACTGGACCGACTACGAGATCGCCATCCCGGCCTTCCTCACCATCGTGCTGATGCCGTTCACCTACTCGATCTCCAACGGGATCGGCGCGGGAGTGATCACCTTCGTGCTGATCAAGCTCGTGAAGGGCCGTGCGGCGCAGGTGCATCCGCTGCTGTACGGGGTGGCCGCGCTGTTCACCCTCTACTTCCTGCGGCATCCGCTGGAGTTGCTGATCGGCTGAGCCGACCGCCTCGTCGCTTCGCCTGCCGTCACCGGCGGTACCCTGGTGCCGCCGGTGACGGTGGTCATAACGGCTGGTCGATCGGTGTGTTCGTTAGTTAGGCTAACGAACGTGACGGAGTGGGCGGTGATGGGAGAGCGACAGGTCACGGCCGCGCAACTGGCGACGTCCCTGCGCGATGCCATCACCCGACTCAACCGGCGGGTCCGACGGGCCCGGCCGGTCGGCGATCTGACGGTCACCCAGCTGTCCGCGCTCACCAGCCTGGAGCTGGCCGGTGCGATGACGCCGCGGGAGCTGGCCGACATCGAGCGGGTCCAACCGCCGACGATGACCAGGATCGTCGCCAAGCTCGAGGAGCGCGGACTGGTGCAACGCACCCCGCACCCGACCGACGGCCGCCAGGTGATCCTGTCAGCCACCGAGTCAGGCCGCGAGGTGATCGCCGGGTTTGAGCGGATACGTGACGAGTGGCTCGCCACCCGGCTCGCCGCGCTGAGCCCTGCCGAACGGGACACGTTACGGCAGGCGGCGGAGATCCTGCAGCAGGTCGCCCGCGGCTGACGCGACAGTCGCCATCGGGTCCGCTTCGTCCCGTGTGGATGACGCGTACGATCCGAGGAGGCGCACCCCGAGTGCGGGCGACACTGAACACCACCTTTCAGTCCCTACAGGTCCGTAACTACCGGATCTTCGCAACCGGGCAGCTGATCAAGCTGATCGGTGTGTGGATGATGTTCATCGCGCAGGACTGGCTTGTCCTGCAGCTGTCGGACGACTCCGCCACCGCGCTCGGCGTGGTTGTCGCCCTCCAGTTCACCCCGGTGCTGCTGTTCACCCTGATCTTCGGCCGGCTCGCCGACCGCTACGACAAGCGGCTGCTGCTGTTCGTCGCCAACGCCATCTGGTGCGTGCTGGCCCTGGTGATGAGCGTGCTGGTGCTGACCGGCGTGGTGGCGCTCTGGCACGTCTTCGTCTTCGCCGGCCTGCTCGGCGTCGGTAACGCCCTGGAGACCCCGGTCCGGCAGGCGTTCGTCTCCGAACTGGTCGGGACCCCGCTGCTGCCCAACGCCCTCGCGCTGTCCTCGGCGACGTTCAACACCGCCCGGATCGTCGGCCCGGCCGTGGCCGGGCTGGCCATCGCGGCGTTCGACGTCGGGCCGGTCTTCCTGATCAGCGCGCTCGCGTCGACGGCCCCGCTGGTCGGACTGATCCGGATGCGCTCCGGCGAACTGCACCGAGTCGGCCTGCCGGTCGGAGCGCAGCGGGACGCCGCCAAGGTGGTCGACGGGTTGCGCTACGTCGCCCGCCGCCCCGACCTGATGCTGCCGATGGCCCTGATGGCCGTGCTCGGCCTACTGCTGTTCAATTTCCAGCTGACCCTCGCCGCGTTGGCGAAGACGGTCTTCGAGACCGGTGCGGCGTCGTTCGGCCTGTTCACCACGGCGCTCGCGGTCGGCGCGCTGGCCGGTGCCCTGGCCGCCAGCGGCCGGCGCGACCGGCCGTCGGTCTACGTCGTGCTGGGCAGCGCGTTGACCTTCGCCGGCCTCGGCACCCTGGTCGGGCTGGCCCCGACGTACTGGCTGGTGGTGCTCCTGCTGCTGCCGACCGGGTTCTTCATGGTCTACTTCGCGCAGGCCTCCAACCAGCGGGTGCAGCTCGGTGTCGACCCGGCGTTCCGGGGCCGGGTGATGGCGCTGTGGGTGCTGGTCTTCCTGGGCACCAACCCGGTCGGCGCACCGATCATCGGCTGGGTCGCTGAGCGTTTCGGAGCCGGGGCCAGCATCTGGCTGGGCGGCCTGCTGTCCTTCCTGACCGCCGCCGCCGCACTGGCCTGGCAGTTGCGGCGCACCGGCGGCCGGCTGCGGCTGAGGTGGGCACCGATGCCCCGGCTCTACGTACTGCCGGCCCGACCCGCGCCGGCCCATGCCGGAGCAGTCCGAGCCTGACCTCCTGGACCGGTACTGCCCGGGTCGGATCGGTCCCAGGCCGCCGGCGGCCGCCGACGGGTCAGGAACTCGCGCGGTCGGCCGGGCCGCTACCGAACAGGACGTCGTCCCAGCTCGGCAGTCGCTTGCGGGACTTGCCGGAGCTGTCGGCCGGGGTCTCGGTGGCACCGGACGCGGCGCGCCGGGGCCGCAGCACCGCCAGGGACGGCACCGCCGGGACCTCCTTGGGCGCGTCGGCGTCGTCGTCGAAGGCGGAACCCGTGCCGCCGCCGAGCAGGGCGGCGGCGCCGCCGGCCACCGGCCGCTGCCGGGGCATCTCGGCGTTGGCCGCCGGTTCCAGGCCGCGACCGGCCGCCGAACCGAGTGGTCGGTCCAGCGAGGCGAGCAGCGCGTCCCGCCCGGCCCGGATCGGGTCCCGGCTGGGTCGTGGCTGGTCACTCGGGGCAGCCGGGAGGCCGTGCCCGCCGCCCCGGCCCGGCTCGGCCCGCGACGGACCGGGCAGCGCGTGCCCGCCCCGCTCCGGCGCCGGCTCCTGACCGAGGATCTGGGTGGGCCGCTCAGTGCAGAGGTACTGCGCCATGTCGTCGTGCGGCGAGATCACCTGGCGGCTCTTGTCAAGCTCCCAGATGGCCTGGGCGGTGGCCTTGCCGGACGGCCAGGTGGCGATGATCCGCCAGGTGCCGTCGTCGCGCCGGTACGCGTCCCAGGAGATCTTCTCCGCGTCGATGCCGTGCTGGGCCAGCCGGCCGTCGACGACCTCGGCGAGCGGTGCACCCTTTTCGGAGTTCTTCAGCCTGGTACGCCGAGCGTGCTGGGCGAGCATGGCCCGCTCCTGCAGCACCGGTCCGGCGTAGCGCAGCACCCGGTCGACCGGCACCCCGGCGATCCGCGCGACGTCGTCGGCCGACTCGCCGGACCGGATCCGGGCCTGGATGTCCCGGGGGGACAGCGACGGCTGGGGATCGCCGGGCTGGCTGGCCACCGTCAACGTGGTCGAGCTGTCCGGGTCGGCCTGCACGGCGGTGGAGACGCGGTCGTCGATCGGTAGGGCGAGCAGTCGACCGACCTCGTCAGCGAGGACCAGGGCCTGACCGTCCTCGGAGAGGGCGACGAAGCGTACCGGGCGCATCGCGTTGCCTCCGTCCCGCTGAGCTGCCCCACGCCGCAAGGTCGACCCGCCCGCGACGTCCTCCGCACACGGTACGCCGATAAGTCACCTGATGGGAGTAGGCCACGCCGGGCATGTCGAGTGAGCTGCCCCGATCCGTCCACTGAGCGGGTCGGGTGGCGGACGGTGATCGAGCGTCGGCGATCACGGATGGTCGGTCGGCGGTTGATCGTCATCCTAGAGCAAACCGGCCGGTTCGGCGACAATCCACGCCGAACCGGCCTTATCGCCCGATATGCCTCAGAGTCGCTCGCTCACAAAGTCGACGCAGGCGGTCAACGCCTCGACGTCGGCCGGGTCGATCGCGGGGAACAGCGCCATCCGTAGCTGGTTGCGGCCGAGCTTGCGGTACGGCTCGGTGTCCATGATGCCGTTGGCCCGAAGTACCTTGGCGATCTGGGCGGCGTCCACTCCGTCGACGAAGTCGATGGTCGCCACCACGTTCGACCGCAGTGCCGGATCGGTGACGAACGGGGTGGCCACTGCGGACCGCTGAGCCCAGCCGTAGATCGCCGCCGCGCTCTCCGCCGTCCGCTTCGCCGCCCAGGCCAGCCCACCCTGGGCGTTCATCCAGTCGGTCTGCTCGGCGGCGAGGAAGATCGTCGCCAGTGCCGGGGTGTTGTAGGTCTGCTCCAACCGCGAGTTGTCGATCGCGGTAACCACGTCCAGGAACGCCGGGATGTACCGACCGGACGCCTTTACCTGGGCGGCCCGGTCCAGGGCAGCCGGCGACATCAGGGCCAGCCAGATGCCGCCGTCCGAACCGAAGCACTTCTGCGGGGCGAAGTAGTAGACGTCGGTCTCGGTCGGGTCGACCTCCAGGCCGCCGGCGCCGGACGTGGCGTCGACCAGCATCAGCGCACCGTCGTCGGCCCCGGCGACCCGCCGGATCGGCACCGCGACCCCGGTGGAGGTCTCGTTGTGCGGCGTCGCGTAGACGTCGACGCCCGCCTCGGCGACTAGGGTCGGGGCGCCGCCCGGCTCGGCCTTGTGCACCGTCGGCTCGCCGAGGAACGGCGCATCGCGTACCGCCTTGGCGAACTTGGCCCCGAACTCGCCGAAGCTGGCGAACTGCGCCCGGTCGCGGACCAGACCGAACGTGGCGACCTCCCAGAACGCCGTGGTACCGCCGTTGCCGAGAACCACCTCGTAGCCATCGGGCAGCGCGAAGAACTCGGCGATGCCGCGCCGCAGCCGGGCCACCTCGTCGCGGACGGTGCGCTGCCGGTGGGAGGTGCCCAGGTAGCTGGTGGCGACCTCGGACAGCGCCTCGACGGCTGCCGGGCGGACCTTCGACGGGCCGCAGCCGAATCTGCCGTCGGCGGGCTTGATCTCGTCTGGGATGCGGATGGTCGCAACGTCAGCCACGGTGGTCAGCAGTCCTTCCAGAGGCGCTACGGGTCGACCAATCCTTGCACCCGACCGGCTGGCCCCGGGGTGTGGTCCCACGTCTGTGACTGAGGCGTGCCCCACATCCCCCGGGCCGGTGCCGGTGGGATCCGTACCGGATCAGGACCGATGCCGGATCAAACGTCGTGCGGGACCGCGTCCCAGCCGGCGACCTGCTGCGGCTTGCGCGGCTGCGGGCCGACGTACCGGGCGGACGGGCGGACCAGCCGCTTGAGCCGCTTCTGCTCCAGGATGTGGGCGCTCCAGCCGCCCATCCGGGCGCAGGTGAACATCGAGGTGAACATGTGCGCCGGCACCTCGGCGAAGTCGAGCACCACCGCCGACCAGAACTCGACGTTGGTCGCCAGCACCCGGTCCGGCTTGCGGTTGTGCAACTCCTCCAGAGCGGCCTTCTCCAGCGCCTCGGCAACCTCGTAGCGGGGCGCGCCAAGCTCCTTGGCGGTGCGGCGCAGCACCCGGGCGCGCGGGTCCTCGGCCCGGTACACCCGGTGACCGAACCCCATCAGCCGTTCGCCGCGGTCGAGCACGCCCTTGACGTACGACTCGGCGTCGCCGCTGCGCTCGACGCCCTCGATCATGTGCAGCACCCGGGACGGGGCACCACCGTGCAGCGGTCCGGAGAGCGCGCCGATGCCCGACGAGATGCAGGCGGCGGCGTCGGCTCCGGTGGAGGCGACCACCCGGGCGGTGAAGGTGGAGGCGTTCATGCCGTGTTCGGCGGCGGAGATGAAGTACGCGTCGACCGCCTTGACGTGCCGCGGGTCGGGCTCGCCACGCCACCGGCGCATGAACCGCTCGACGATGGTCTGCGCCTTGTCGATCTCCTTCTGCGGCACGGCCGGCAGACCGAGCCCCCGGGCCGACTGGGCGACGAACGACAACGCGGTGACCGACACCCGGGCCAGGTCCGCGCGGGCCTGCTCGTCGGAGATGTCGAGCAGCTGGGACAGCCCCCAGTACGGGGCGAGCATGGCGACCGCCGACTGCACGTCCACCCGGATGTCGCCGGAGTGCACCGGCACCGGGAACGGCTCGGCGGGCGGCAGACCCGGCCCGAACCGGCCGTCGACCAGCAGTGCCCAGACGTTGCCGAAGGAGACCTGTCCGATCAGATCCTCGATGTCGACGCCGCGGTACCGTAGGGCACCGCCCTCCTTGTCAGGCTCGGCGATTTCGGTCTCGAATGCGATCACACCTTCGAGACCCGGTTTGAAGTCGGACATATGGCTCTCCTGGTGGGGATTTGGCGGTGCTGCCCGAGCGCCCGGTAGAACTGCTGCAGGCTGCCCTGAACGGCTTTCACTGACGTCCGTGTGCTGCGGTGACTGGTCGTTCGTACCCGGTGGGTGACCGGTTGTTCGTGCCTGGTGGGTACCCAGCGTAAGTTCGGTGCCAGGGGTAGCCCTAGTTCAGGAGAGCGACGTGACGGGAGACACACCACGACCGAGTCTGCCGCGTCGTGACTATCGCGGTGCCCCGGAACTGCGTCGCCGCGGCCTCGCCGTCGACTGGCACACCCAGTTCGCCCGGTGGTTCGCCGACGCGGTGGCGGCCGGGTTGCCGGAGCCGAATGCGATGGTGCTGGCCACGGCCGACGTCGATGGGCGACCGAGTACCCGGACGGTGCTGATGAAAGGGTACGACGAGACGGGGATCGTCTTCTTCACCAACTACCGGTCCCGCAAGGGCACCGAGGCCACCGACAATCCCTCGGTCAGCCTGCTCTTTCCATGGTTCGCGATGTCCCGGCAGGTGGAGGTACGTGGGGTGGTGGCACCGATCCCCCGGGCGCAGACCGAGGCGTACTTCGCCACCCGGCCGCGCGGCTCCCAGCTCGGCGCCTGGGCCAGCCCGCAGTCGCGGGTGGTGCCGGACCGCGCGGCGGTCGACGCCGGTCTGGCCGCCGCCCGGCGGCGGTTCCCGGAGCCGACCGCGGTGCCACCGCCGCCGCACTGGGGCGGCCTGCGGGTGACGCCGTGGACCGTCGAGTTCTGGCAGGGTCGGGCCGACCGGCTGCACGACCGGTTGCGGTACCGCCGGGATGCCGGCGGTGGCTGGTCGATCGAGCGGATCGCACCGTAGCGCAACCTTTAATTTACTCTTAGCTATTGTGGATCATTGGCCGGCGGGTGACCCGCGAGCTGGATCGAACCGTTATCGTCGCCGCATGGACAACGTCGATGCACGTCCGGGCCCGCCGTCCGGAGCGCAGTGGACGATCGCGGCGGACGGGCACGAGGCCGTCGTGGTCGAGGTAGGTGGCGGGCTGCGGGCGTACCGCGCCGGTGGGGTCGACTACGTCGACGGGTACGCCGAGGACGAGCTCTGTGTCGGCGGTGCCGGCCAGGTCCTGGCACCGTGGCCGAACCGGATCCGCGACGGCCGCTACACCTTCGCCGAGATCACCCGGCAGCTGCACCTGTCCGAGCCGGACCGGCACACCGCGCTGCACGGGCTGGTCTGCTGGCTGCCCTGGCAACTGATCAGCAAGACAGCCGACGAAGTGGTGGTCGGCTGTACCCTCTTCCCGCACCCAGGCTACCCGTGGTCGCTGGTGCTGCGTACCCGCTGGGCGGTCGGCGCCGACGGACTGCGGGTGACCCATCAGGTGACCAACGCCAGCGCCGAGCCGGCACCGTTCGGGCTCGGGGTCCATCCGTACCTGCGGCTGCCGGACACCGTCGTTGACGACCTGACCCTGCACCTGCCGGCCCGCAGCCGGCTGCTGGTGGACGGCCGGCTGCTGCCGATCGGTGCGGCGAAGGTGGCCGGTGGCGAGTACGACTTCACCAAGCCGCGGCGGATCGGTCCGGTGGTGCTGGACACCGCGTTCGGCGATCTTGACCGGGATTCGTCGGGCGGCTCCGCGGTCCGGTTGTCCAACCAGGATGGATCGGACGGCGTGACGCTCTGGGCCGACGCCGCCTTTGGCTGGTGGCAGCTGTTCAGCGGGGACACCCTCGCGGAGCCGCGCTACCGGCGGTCGGTGGCGGTCGAGCCGATGACCTGCCCGCCGGACGCGTTCCGGTCCGGGCGGGACCTGATCGTCCTGGCGCCGGCCGAGACCTGGCAGGCGAGCTGGGGCATCCGGCCGGGGCAGGAGCCGGCGGGACCGGGACCGGAGGGCCGGTGATGGAGTTCCGCGACGCGGTACGTAGGCGGCGGATGGTCCGCAACTACGATCCGGACCGCCCGGTACCGCCCGAGATCGTCGACCGGTTGCTGGAGCACGCCATCCACGCGCCGTCGGCCGGGTTCTCCCAGGGCTGGGGATTCCTGGTGCTGGACCGGCCGGACGACCGGGCGGCGTTCTGGGCGGCGACCACCCCGGTGGCGGCGGACCCGGACACCGAGCGGCGCAGCCGCTGGCTGGCCGGCATGACCCAGGCGCCACTGATCATCGTCCCGCACGCCAACCGGTCGGCGTACCTGGACCGGTACGCCCAGCCGGACAAGGGTTGGACCGACCGCGACGAGGCGCGCTGGCCGGTGCCGTACTGGCACATCGACACCGGGTTCGCGGCGCTGCTGATGCTGCTGACCGCCGTGGACGAAGGGCTGGGAGCCTGCTTCTTCGGCATCCCGCCGGAGCGCACGCCGAATTTCCGGGAGGCGTTCGGCGTGCCGGACGAGTTCGTCCCGATCGGTGCGATCACTGTCGGCTACCGGGCACCCGACTCGCGTTCCCCGTCGCTGCGTCGCGGTCGCCGTCCGGTCGACGAGGTGGTTCACCGTGGCCGGTGGAACGGTTGACCGGGGCCGGTTGCGGGCGGTGACGCTGCGGTACGGGCCGCAGGATCGCTCCGACTGGTCGCGGCAGGTCGCTACCCTGGCAGACGCGCTGGCGTACGGTGGCGTCCGGCCGGCGGGTGGCGGTTCGGCAGACAGACGGTCCGGTAGGCGACATGGGAGGAGCGCGCCGTCGTGATCTTCAAAGCGGTGCGGGACGGTCGTCCTTACCCTGAGCACGGTCTGACCTTGAAGCAGTGGGCGGAGATTCCGCCCCGCCCGCTGCGGCTCGATCAACTGATCACCACCAAGCGGGAGCTGGCGCTGGACAAGCTGCTCGCCGAGGACTCGACGTTCTACGGCGACCTCTTCCCGCACGTGGTGCAGTGGGACGGCGGTCTCTACCTGGAGGACGGCCTGCACCGTGCCCTGCGGGCCGCGCTTCAGCAGCGCAACCAGATCCACGCCCGGGTGTACCTGCTCATCCAGCAGCGGGCCGCCGGCTGACCTGCCGGCCCGGCCCGATTCGTCCGCCGGGCGCGATGATCCGCCGGTCGGCTCCGGATGCGGTTGTCGTACCGGGGCCGTACGGTGAATCCAGACGTCCCGGCGGTGGGCCGGCGTCTGGTGAGGACGGTGATGTGGATGTCCCGTAGCGGCGATGTCAACACTCCTACTCAGGAGTTTCCGGAGTATCCCGAGGGTTCGCCGGAGCCGGCCAGGCCGGTCGAGCCGGCTACGCCGCCGGCGGAGTCCGGCGGACGTCGGCGCGGGCTGCTCGGGCTCGCCGCCATCGTCGGCCTGGTCGTGGTGCTGCTGCTGTCCTCCCAGGCCGCCGGGTTGCTACCGAACTGGCGCAACCCCTTCGCCCAACAGGAGACCGATCGCACCCAGCCGCCGGTGCTGCAGTCGATCCAGGATCTCAGCCGGTTCGTCGCGGCGGAGGGCAACTATCAGGTCGTCGTCGACCTTGAGCAGGACCGACGGTACGTGCCCGATTTCCTGCTCAACGAACGAACCCTGTTCGTCGGGGTCGGAACGGTCGAGGCATACGTCGATTTCGGGCAAATTGGCGAGGAAGCCATATCTACCTCTGAGGATGGTCTTTCTGCGCAGATCGAGTTGCCGGCCCCACAGTTGACCGACGCGGATCTCGATCTCGACAACAGTTATGTCTTCGCCGAGGAGCGTGGCCTGCTCAACCGTCTCGGTGAGGTGTTCGGCGGTGACCCGAACCGGCGGCAGCAGGTCTACCAGTTGGCCGAGGACCGGATCACGGCCGCCGCCCGGGAGAGCGGGATCGCCGGGCGGGCCGAGGAGAACACCCGCAAGATGCTGACGGGGCTGCTGCGCTCTCTGGGATACGAGGAAAGCTCAGTCACCTTTGTGGCGCCATAGCTATTTCTGTAGGCTGAAACCGCCCGTGAAGGGTGGTGATCCGCCGGACCGAATCATCCTTCGGCCCAGCGTTTTCTGTCCGGGGGTGGGCACTCGTTCCGCGTGGGTCGCGCTAGAGTGCAGTCGAGGGTCGGATCCGCAGAAGCAGCGGGCCAGAAAATGAAATTGACTCATGACTGGTACGGCGGCCTGGCTGTGGTCAGTCTCTAATTCGGGGGTGCACCCGTGGCGCGTTCGGTGCGCAACGACGAGGTCGAGGTCACTGTCCTTCTGCCGTGTCTGAATGAGGCGGAGACGCTGGAGGTGTGCATCCGCAAGGCCCGCCGGTCCCTCGACGAGCTCGGGGTCCGGGGCGAGGTCCTGGTCAGCGACAACGGCTCCACCGACGGCTCACAGGAAATCGCCGTACGCGCCGGTGCCCGGGTGTCGCACGCCCCCATGCGCGGCTACGGCGGAGCACTGATCAACGGCGTCGAGCAGGCCCGCGGTCGGTACGTCATCATGGCCGACGCCGACGACTCGTACGACCTTTCCGACCTTGGACCTTTCATTCATGAACTGCGGCGCGGTCGGGACGTGGTGATGGGGAACCGGTTCCGTGGCGGTATAGCCGACGGTGCGATGCCGTTTCTGCACCGCCATCTCGGCAACCCGGTGCTCTCCTGGCTGGGTCGTCGGCTGTTCAACCTGAATGTGGGTGATTTTCACTGCGGGATCCGTGGGTTCAACCGGGACCGGGTCCGGCAGTTGCAACTGTGCATGCCGGGCATGGAATTCGCCTCCGAACTGGTCGTCCGGGCCGCGCTCAACGGCTACGACATCACCGAGGTGCCGACCACCCTGCGCCCCGACGGCCGGAGCCGGCCACCCCACCTGCGGACCTGGCGGGACGGCTGGCGTCACCTGCGGTTCCTACTGGTATTCGCCCCCCGGAAGATGCTGATCTGGCCCGGTGCGGTGCTGTTCACGGTCGGCCTGATCGGCACCGTAACGTTGGCCGTCGGCCCGTTGGTCGTCGGCGGGATCGGTTTCGACGTCAGCACCCTCGTCTACACCTGTCTCGCCATGCTCGCCGGCGCACAGTTGTTGCTCTTCGGGGCGTTCGCGCTGATCTACGGCAGATACGAGGGCATCACCGACCTGCGACAGTCCGACCGGTGGAGCCGGTACGTCAGACTGGAGACCTGCACGGCCGGCGGGTTCGCGTTGATCCTGCTGGGTCTGGCCGGCACCATCCTGGCGGTCGCCACCTGGGGTGCGACCGGCTTCGGCGCCCAGGACGCGAGTGAGACCATGCGGGTAGTGCTGCCCTCCTCGACCGCGATCGGCCTCGGCGCGACACTGATCTTCGCCGGGCTCTTCTCCAGCCTGCTCAGCCTGCGGCGGGTCTCCGTCGCCGTGGCCGATCAGCAGATCTCGGAGCCCGGCCCGCTGGTCGCCAGCACCCACTGACCGAGACGGCCCGCCGATGCGCGACATAGCCGGCGCGCGTCACGACAACGAACGGTTCCGCGGAGCACCATGACTGTCGAGACATCCCCGGCCGGCGCTGGCGAGCCGTCCGGCCGGGAGGTCGGTTTGCCCGGCCGGGGGTCAGGCTCGCAAGGCCGGACGGCATCGGGCCGGATCCCGGTGCAGGACAATCCGGACGGATCTCGTAGACCGGAGTCAGCGCCAGGGCCGGGGCGGCCCCGGGCCAGCCGGTTGCCGGCACTGGCCGGCCGGCCGGGGCTGCTCGCCGTACTGACCTGGCTGGTGGCCACACCGGTGGCGGTCGTGCTGCCGTCGGTGGCGCGCGCCGACCCCTTCACGGTGGCCGGTCGGGCGCTGCCGGTCGCCAGTGGCCTGCTCCTGGTCTGCCTCGGCGGACTGGCCGCTGCCGCCGTCCAGCGATGGCAGCCCACCGCGATGCCGGCGCTGGCCGGGGTCAGCGCCGGCCTGGCCTCGGCCTGGCTGGCGCTGATCCTGCGGGCCGCGCTGTACGGCACCCCGTTCGGCTTCGGTGGCCTGTCCGGGGACATGCTGCGGATGACCGCCACCGCCACCCGGTACACGGTCACCGTGGCCAGCGCGGACACCACGGTGCCCGGGCTGCCGTCGGAGTACCCGCCGCTGTACGCCTGGTTGGTCGGCCGGGCGGCGGTGCTGCTCGACCATCCGGCCTGGCGGTTGCTCGGCGCCGCCGAGGTGCTGTTCGTCTCGGCGTCGGTGCTGGTCGGTTTCCTGCTGTGGCGCCGCCAGGTGGGTCCCTGGGCGGCGCTGGCGATCTCCTGCGTGGGGGTGCTGGCCTGGTCCGACCCGCGGAAGGCGTACGAGGTCCTCGCCTTGATGGTCTTCATCCCGTGGGTGCTGGAGACCTTCACCCGTCCGCCTCGCAGCCGGCTGCACTGGCTGGCCTGCGGGCTGCTCGGGGGTCTGCTGGTGGTGCTCTACCAGGCCTGGCTGGTCTACGGGGCGCTCGGCCTCGCGGTGATCGTCGGGTTGGCCTGGCGGGCCGAGCCGGACCGGTGGGCGTACCTGCGGCGGCTGCTGCTGGTCGCCGCGGTCGCCGCCGTCTCGTCGGCGTGGTACGTGCTGCCGTACCTGTGGGCGTTGACCACCGGCGGCGGCGGACAGCTGGTTTCCGACCTGTTCGTGTCGCCGTACTACCTCGACAATCTGCTGCCGTTTCTGGAGCGGGGCGACCTGCCGCTGCGTGGCCTGCAGCTGGCCGGCCTGGTGGGCTCGGTGTGGCTGATCCGGTCGACCTGGTGGGCCCGGCCGCTGCTGCTGATCGCCGCCGGTGCGTTCGCCTACCGGCTGCTGTCGCTGGTGCGGTTCGTGCTGACCGGGCACACCGCCTTCGCGCATTACACGGCCCGGCTGTACGGCGTCGTACTGGCTGTCGCCGGGGTGCTGACCCTGGTGCACGCGGTGCCGCTGCTGCTGCGCCGGCTGCGGATCAGTCCGCCGGTCGGGCTGGCCGGCGTGCCGCTGGCGGTGCTGCTGGCCTGGGCGGTGCCGGTCTACTCCACGAACTGGATGCCGGGCACCGACGGTTCCGGTTCGGGGTACGCGGCGGCGGCGCACGCCGAGCCGCTGCCCGGCGGCGGCTATCCCCGGTACGCGCCCGACACCGGCCGCGCTGACTGGTTCCCGGTCGAGCCGGTTCGTCGAGCGGTTGAGCAGGTCATCGGGCCGGACCCGGACCGGGTCACCCTCAGCGTCGACGAACGGCTTTTCTCGTACCTGCCGTGGCCCGGCTACCTGAGCAACGACCGGACCGCGGCGGGCACCCTGTCCCGGTGGGACGAACGCCGGGCCGAGCTGCGCGATCTGGCCGACCAGGAGGACCCGGCGGCGTTCGCCGCCGAGTCTGCGGCGACCGCGTTCGGGCCGATCGACATCTTCGTCCTGACCCGCGACGGCGACGAGCTGGTCTGGCGGGACCTGCAATTCCATCGCGACCAGTTCGACCCGCGCTACTGGGTGGTCCGCGACGACCTGCCGGGACAGGTCGTGGTCTCGATCCGTCGGTGACGGGTCGTCAGCGGTCCCTGATGGCGGGCGCTAGCCGGGGACGGGGCGGTCAGTACGACGTAGCGAGGTTGCGGTCCTCGTTTGGCATCACGATCCACAGCGCCAGGTAAATGATCACCTGGGTGCCGGGCAGCAGCAGGGAGAGCAGGAAGATCAACCGCACCATTCCCGCTGAGATGCCGAACCGTTGGCCGAGCCCGGCGCAGACGCCGGCAATCATCCTTCCGTTGCGGGGACGTACCAGTTTGCGGCTCATCGGACGCTCCTTCGGGTGTCGTTTGCTGGCCGGTCTGCCACGTTCCACGGTAGGTACGCCGGGAGGCGGCGACCTCGGTCCACGGACCGATTCGCGGCGTGGCCCCCGTACGGCGTTACCCTGACTGATTCAAGATCATTCAGGGAGCCATGCCGAGGTGGCGTCATCTCACGGACGTGCGAGCTACCCGCTTTGTTCACCGACTGCTAATCTTGCCGGCGTTGCCCACGCCGACGGTGCCCCTACTCGCGTCGGTGCGCTCGGGCGACGCCACCCCTCTGAGCGCCTCGCGCGCTCGTCTAGACGGAAGCGCGCGAATGTGACACTGGCGATCCTCATTTCGGCGGACCGGGCTTCTGCTACCCCGGCCAGCGTTGATTCCGGAGAGTTGCGTACGGTAAGTGGATCGTCGCTCAATGGGCATCTCCGGGAGCAGCTCGTGGCTGCCGGCGCCGACGAGGTGTGGCCGACGGAAGCAGCCGGCGTCGCCGACCTTGTTGAGCAGGCCATTGGACCGGTCCTGCTGTGCGCCACCGACGTGGTCGCCCACACCGAGGCGATTCGACTGCTCGCCGTGGCGCCGGCCGAGACGACCAGGGCGATGCTGCTGCCCGCTGTGGACGGCTCCGGCGGTGGTCGGGTCGCCGCAGTCAGCGCGCTGCGTGGTCGTATCGTCGCCGTCACCCCCGATCCGGCCACCACCGACCGGCTTCCGCTCTTCGGCGGCGTACTGCGGGTCGGCGTCGGTGACCTGCCCGCGTTGGCCACGGCGGCCCGGGCCGCCGCCACCCGGCGACTGCCTCCGGGTACCCACCCGCTGGACGCGATCCTCGCCGAGTTCGTTGCCGGCGGCGCCGCCGTCGGGGCGTACCCGCTGCGTCACCTGGTGGCCCGGCGGGTCGCCGATCAGGTCGAGCTGTCCAACGCCGAGGCCCGGATCCGTGCTGTCGACCCCGATCAAGCCCGACTGCGCCTCGCAGTCAAGGAACAGGACGACCTGTTCGCCACCTATTTCGTGAGCAGCTGGTCACCAAGGGTTGTGAAGCTTGCGGCGTGGATCGGGTTGAGCCCGACCGGGGTCACCGCCATCTCGGTCGCGTTCGCCGCCGCCGCCGCGCTGTTGTTCGCCGTCGGTGACCGGCCGCTGCTGCTGCTCGGTGCGGTTCTGCTCTATCTCGGCTTCGTGCTCGACTGCGTCGACGGCCAACTGGCCCGCTACACCGGCCGGTTCAGCGCGTTCGGCGGTTGGCTGGACACCATCGCCGACCGGGGCAAGGAGTACCTGGTCTACGCGGGGCTCGGCGTCGGTGTACACCAGGCGGGACTGGCCGGTGGGTGGGCGGCCGACGGATGGGTGCTGGCCACCGCAGCGATCGTGTTGCAGACCGTCCGGCACATGACCGACGCCTGGTACGGGGCGCTGCACGACGAAGCCGCCCACCGGACGCCGAGCCGACCGGCCACCGGCGCGTCGGCGGGCGGGGTCGGCGGTCGGCTCAGCCAGGTCTCCGATCGCGTGCTCGCCGGGCCGCGCTCGCCGATCTACTGGGCGAAACGGACCATCGTCTTTCCGATCGGCGAGCGGTGGGCACTGATCGCCGTCACCGTGGTGCTGTTCGGCCCGCTGGTCAGCCTGTGGGCCGTACTCGGCTGGGGGATGCTCGCGGCCATCTGGACGGCGGGCCTGCGGACCCTGCGGGCCCGGTCGATGCGGGTCCCGGTACTGGCGGCGGTGGACACCGCGAATCACCGTGACGACGGTTTCCTGGCCGGTCGGATCGCCAATCTGCGGACCGGCCGGTCCCCCGCCGGGCAGTTGCCCCTCGCGGTGGCCGCCGCCGGGACAGCCGCGATCCTGTTGGCCCTGACCACGACCGGTGTGCTGTCCGGTGCCGGCGCTGTCCTCGTCGGCGCGGCGGCCCTGCTGGCGGCCGGCTCGGCCAGCGCGGCCCGGCCGGCCACCGGCGCGCTCGACTGGCTGGTGCCGGCGGCGCTGCGGGCGGCCGAACTTCTCTTCGTCGTCGCGGCCGGCGTGGTCGCCGGCGTACCGGCCGCGGTCACCTACGGACTGCTGCTGATCCTCGCCCTGCACCACTACGATTTGACCGCCCGGCTGGAGAAACGGCTCGACGGACCACCGCTGCGCCGGTGGAGCCTCGGCTGGGACGGCCGAGTACTGCTGCTCGCCGTCGCCGCTGCCGGACCGGCGCTGGTCGCCGCCGGGCTGCCCACGACGGTCACCCCGGTCGCGGTGACCACCGGTGTGGTTGCCGCGTTCGCCGGCTACCTGATGCTGCACTTCCTCGTGACCGCGGTCGTCGACCACCGACCGTCGGCACCGGGTCGAGCAGCGGACCACCGCCCGCCGGGCGCCGTCGCCCGGGTCCCGGCACCCCGCCGGCCGCCGGCCATGCCGGCCGGTCCGGCTCCCTCCCTCCGCCCCGCCGGCCGCTCCGCCGGCACGATCGCAGGTGATGACCGATGACGTTGATCAGTATCGTTGTGCCGGTGTACAAGGTGCAGGGCTACCTGCGGGAGTGCCTTGACTCCATCCTCGGGCAGTCGTTCACCGACGTCGAGGTGATCGCGGTCGACGACTGCTCGCCGGACACCTCCGGGCAGGTCCTCGCCGAGTACGCCGCCCGCGACCCCCGGCTGACCGTACTGTCGCTGCCGGCCAACGTCGGTTTGGGCAAGGCCCGAAACGCCGGCCTGGACGCGGCGACCGGCGAGTACGTCTGGTTCCTGGACAGCGACGACTGGCTGACCGACGGCGCGCTGCGGGCGGTCGCCAACCGGCTCCGCGACACCACGCCCGACGTGCTGATCGTCGACCACGTGCGGGTCTTCTGGAACAACTACCAGGCGGGTAGCGCGCTGCGCCAGGCGTTCCCGACCTCGCCCGGTGCCGAGGTGTTCAACGTACGGACCCGGCCAGAGACGCTCAAGGTCCTGCACACCGCCTGGAACAAGGTCACCCGTCGGAAATTCCTGGTCGATCTCGGGCTGCGGTTCGAGGCGGGCTGGTACGAGGACGTGTCGTTCACCTTCCCGCTGCTGGTCGCGGCCGAGCGGGTCACCATACTCGACCGGGCGTGCGTCAACTACCGGCAGCGCCGCACCGGGGCGATCACCCGGACCCGCAGCGCCCGGCACTTCGAGATGTTCGACCACTGGGGCAACACCTTCGACTGGTTGGATGCCCGCGGCCCGCAGGCCGACCCGGTCCGGCCCGAGCTGTTCGGTCTGATGATCTCCCACTATCTGATGGTGCTGGGACACGGCGGTCGGCTGCCCCGCGAGCTGCACCGGGAGTTCTTCGCCCGGGCCCACGCCGACTACCAGCGGCGGCTGCCGGCCGGCGGTTACCCCGAGCCGGACGGCGTGGAAGGGCTGAAGCGGCGGCTGCTGGCCGCCAACCGGTGGCGTACCTTCGCCGCGTTGCGGGCCGGCCAGCAGGTCCGCAAGAAGCTGCCCTCGGTCAGCCGACGGTTCGGCCGGCCGGTCAAACGGCGGCTGATCAACCTGGCCCGGGCCGGCCGGCGGGTGTTGCTGCGTGGCTACTACCGGCTGCAGCTGCGGCTGCCGATGGACCAGTCGCTGGCGCTGTACGCCGCGTACTGGTATCGGGGCTACAGCTGCAACCCGGCGGCGATCCACGCCAAGGCGGCGCAGATCGCCCCGCAGATCAAGAGCGTCTGGGTGGTCCGTCGGGACCGGGCCTCGAGCATGCCGCCCGGGGTGCCGTACGTCATCGCCGGCACCTGGCGCTACTACCGGGCCCTCGCCCGGTCGAAGTGGCTGATCAACAACGTGAACTTTCCCGACTACGTGCGCAAGCGGCCCGGTTCGGTGCACGTGCAGACCCACCACGGCACGCCGGTCAAGGTGATGGGCCTGGACCAGCAGCGGCACCCGATCGGTGCCACCTCGATGAACTTCTCCCTGCTGCTGCGCCGGGTGGACCGGTGGGACTACAGCGTCAGCGCCAACCACTTCTCCACCCAGATGTGGGAGCGCGCCTACCCGGCCGGCTTCGAGTCGCTCGACACCGGCTATCCGCGCAACGACCGGCTGGCACTGGCCACCGACGCGGAGGTGGCCGCGGCCCGAGAGGCGCTCGGCATCGCTCCCGGTGAGCGGGTGGTGCTCTACCTGCCGACCCACCGCGAACACCAGCCCGGCTGGCGGCCCGACTTCGACGCCGACGCGTTCGCCGAGGTCCTCGGCCCGGACGCCTGGTTGCTGATCCGCAGCCACTACTTCCACGACCGGCAGCGGACCGGCCAGGCACCCAACGCGCCGGCCAGCGGTCGGGTCCGGGACGTGTCGGCGCACCCGGTGGTCGAGGACCTGTACCTCGCCGCCGACGTGCTGATCACGGACTACTCGTCGGCGATGTTCGACTACGCGATCCTGGACCGCCCGATTGTGATCTACGCGCCGGACGCCGCGGCGTACGCGATGACGCGGGGCGTCTACTTCGACATCACCGCGGAACCCCCGGGAGCGGTCGCCACCACCTTCGGGCACCTGCTGGACGTGTTCCGTACCGGGGCGGTCGACGACGACGCCGCGGCCAAGGCCCGGACCCAGTTCCGGGGGCGGTTTTGCCACCTCGACGACGGGCACGCCGCCGAGCGGGTGGTCCGCCGCGCGCTGCTCGGCGAACCGGCACCGCCGGCGGCCAGCTGATGCCGGGTGGGGGCGGGCGACCGGCGGTGCCGGTTAACTGTCGGTGCGGCGGGAGGTCAGCCGCCGCTGCCCGGTCCGTGCCGTCTGCCATGCCCGGCGGAGCAGGTTCCGGCTCTGCCGGGCACCCATCTCGGACAGCCACTGCGGGCTGCGGGCCAGGGTGCCGGTGGTTCCGTCGGTGACGACAAGCGTCGGCCCGGCGGCGCCCGGCGTCAGCCAGAGCACCCGGGTGCCGACCCGGGTCGGTCGGGTGCCGAGGGTGCCTCGGCCGCCGCGCTCCGGCCCCGGCGGTACGGCGTACTCGCGGCCGCTGTCCCGGACGACCAGCCGGACCGGGTACCGGCCGGAGGCCAGTTCGCCGACAGTCAGCCGGCAGGACCAGCGCAGGTCGTTGCCCTTGCGGTACTCGACGGTGACCGGTTGGCGGAGCAGCCCGTCCCCGATCTCCAGCAGCAGGTCGGAGCGGACCTGACCGGGTTCGCCGTCGATGCCGGCACAGCGCACCGTGCCCTGAACGGTGACCGTCGGACCGGTACCCGGCCCGCTGCCGCGCAGGCCCTGCACACTGACCGTCACCTCAGAGACCCGCAGCAGGTCGCGGTAGGTGTCGAAGTCGGGGTGCCCGAGGTACGGCTGGCCGGCGTGCACCCGCAGCGGTCGGCTGGAACGCGGCCGGCGTACTGTCGCGGCGTCCTGCTCGTAGATCGCGACGGCGCGCAACCCGGCCCCGGCGTTGCCGACGAACTCGCTGGCCACATCGATCGGGAGGTCCTTGAAGAGGCTGTGCATCCGGGCGGTGAACTCGGCGAGCTGATCGTCGTCGCAGCCGGCCGCCGCCCGCCACGCGTAGTGCAGCTGCATGTAGGCGATCCACCGGTACACCGCTTCGCGGTCGTCGGAGCGCAGGTCACGCACCTCGTCGGCGAGCCGCTCGATGATGGTCAGATGCTGCATGATCCGGGCCGGCTGGCTGCGGGAATCCATCAGCGAGGAATTGTCCCCCCGCTGCCGGTAGAGGTAGCTCAGCCGGGGAGTGAGGATCGTCCGGGGCGACCTGGCCAGCAACGGAATGGTGAACAGCACGTCCTCGAACGCGGTGCCCTCGGTGAACTTGACGCCGACCGTGTCGACCAGATCCCGGCGGAAGATCTTGTTGCAGGCCGACGGGTTGCCGACCAGGTCCGGGGCGTGCGCGATGTGCTCGACGACCCGTTCACCGATGAGCAGTTCACGACGCCAGGCGGGGTTCGGCCGGGGCGGCAGCCCTTGCATGTCGCCGACGGCGATCGCCGCCTCGTGGTGGTCGGCGAGCCCGGTCAGGTGACTGAGCGCGCCGTCCGGGTAGATGTCGTCCGAGTCGAGAAATGCCAGGTAGCGGCCGGTGGCGAGGCGCACGCCATGATTGCGGGCCGCGCCGAGCCCGGCGTTGTCCTGCCGGACGTAGCGCACCGCGGTGGCCTGACCGGCGTACCGCTGGGCGATCTCGGCTGATCCGTCAGTCGAGCCGTCGTCGACCACGACGACCTCGATCAGGTCCCGACCAGGCTGGCGTTCGATGGATCCGAGCGCTTCCGCGAGCCATTTCTCTGTGTTGTAGACCGGCACGACGATGCTGACCGTCGGGGATGGCACCGCGTTCACCTCACGTCACGACTGGGTAATCTGGATCGGTGACCCTGATTCGTAGAGTACGTCGCGTGCTGCGCCCGGCACGGCGGATGGTTGGTCGGCTACAGCGCATGGCCGGCCGGCCAGCGGCGCAACTCTACAGCCCGAACGTTACCGCGAGCGACGTTCGTCTTCTCGTCGGCGTCGCCGAGCGCAAGGGTGATCGTCAGGGCGTAACGGCGGCCCTGCTCCGGCTGGTGCAGCGCGGGGCGGCGAACGAGACCGAGCAGCGGCGGGTCCGGTCCGTCGGCGTCGGCGCTCCGGCCCCGGTCGCCGACCCGCCGCCCGCGGGTCGACCGGGCGGCGACGCCGTCCGGCTCACCCTGCACCGACCCGATCCGGCAGCCCCGATCGAGGCCACCGTCACCGGCCGAGCCGCACCGCTTTCGTACTGGCGTCCTGCCTGGGCAGGGCTGCCGTCCGACCTGCGAGACCAGCTCACCGCCAGTGTCCTCACCCGACTCGCCGCGACCGGCGGCGTCACCGAGGTGCGCGCCGACGACCCGGCCAGCACATCCGTCGCCCGAGCGGTCGCCGCCGGCACCGGCGCACGATACGGTGGGCAGCCGTGATCGTTCCCTGGCGCCGTGGCACCTCGGCCGGACACCTGCTTGACGACGCGCTGAGCGCGCTGGCCGCCGCCGACTGGTCCGACACCGACCGCCCCCCGGTCGCCTGGCTGCACTGGCCGGTCGACACGGCCAATCCGTACCAATCGTTGCTGTACAGCCGGTTCTCCCAGCACAACCTGACGCCGATGCGGGTCCGCCGGCTCGACCAGCTGGACAAGCTGCTGCCCGCACTGCCCGACGGCATCGGCCGGGTGCTGCATGTGCACTGGCTCTACGACGTCACCTCCGGTTGCACCACCACCGGCCAGGCCGAAGCTGCGGTCGATGCCTTCGCCAAGCGGCTGGACACCCTGCGCGACCAGGGCGTACGGCTGGTCTGGACGGTGCACAACCTGCTTCCGCACGAGACCGTGCACCGGGCGACCGAAACCCGGCTGCGCCAGGTGATGCTCGCCGCCGCCGACGTGGTGCACCTGATGCACGACAGCCACCTCGACATCCTGCGGGACACTTTCGGAGCCGAGCCCCGACGCGTGGTGTTCGCCCCGCACCCCACCTTCGCCGGCGCCTATCCGGACTGGGTGGACCGGCCCGCCGCCCGCAGCCATCTCGGCATTCCGCTCGGCGCCCGGGTGCTGGTTACCTTCGGGCAGGTCCGGCCGTACAAGGGGCACGGCGACTTCCTTGACGCGCTCGACGTCGCGGTCCGGCACGACCCGCGGCTGCGCTGGCTGGTCGCCGGCAAGGTACGCGAGGAGGCCGGCGGCCCCGAGTTCATGCGCCGGGCCGCCGAGCACCCGGCGGTGATCTTCCATCCCGGCTTCGCGCCCGACACCGACGTGCAGTACTTCCTGCGGGCGGCCGACGCCGCCGTCTACCCGTACCGGTCGTCGCTGAACTCCGGCGCGCTGGCGCTGACCGCCGGATTCGGCCTGCCGGCGTACGTGTCGACCGGCACTACCGTCGGTGGTCTGCTGCCGGACGCCGCGCTGCGCCGGTTCGACCTGTCCGACCCGGACAAGACCGCCGAGACGATCACCGAGTCCGGTGGGGCCTGGGACCGTGCCGAGCCGGTCCGCGCGGCGGTCCGTGACCACGTCGAAGCCCTGTCTCCGGCGAAGGTCAGCGCCCGGTTCGCGGCCGAGTTGCGGCGGCACCTCGACCCGCTGGCGTGACAGGGCGCCCAGTGACCGGCGACCCTGCCGACTGGTCGCGCCGCCGGACTCAGCCGGCGCTGTACGCGTACCGGGCGGCCCGTTCGGCCAACCACAGCCACCGGCGCTGCACCGCCCCGCTGGTAGCGGCGACCATGCCGAGCGCGTCGGTGCGCACCCGGTCCAGCGCGACGGCGTCAGCCGCCGGGGCGTCGAGCAGCCCGGCGCCGTCGCGAAACGCCTCCGCCTCGGCCTCGCCACCGAAGCGGGGAGCGACCTCGTCGCGCCAGAAGTCCGCCCAGTCCAGCTCCGGGTTCCAGCTGAACCGGGCGTACGCCAGATAGCCGATCTCGTTCGTCGGGTGGTAGGCACCCGCCTCGCCGAAGATGGTCAGCCCCCGCATGCCGGCCACGCCGACCCGGGCCGCCATGTCGGCGTACAGCTGCGGCACCCAGGAGTGCCGCTGCCGGTTCCACTGCGATCCGGCGTGGGTACGCAGCACGTTCGTCGAGTGCGGTAGCGCTTCGACGTGCGCGGCGGTCAGCCGGTCCCGGTTGTCGTACCAGAATCCCCGGTTGACGCAGTACTGGTAGGCCACGTCGTCGGGCAGGTCGGCCAGCGGACGCTGTGCCGGCAGGTCGAAGATGTTGTCCCAGTAGACCTCGACCAGGTGCCGCAGCGGCACCCCGGCGGGCCCGGTACGCCGGGCCGTGTCCAGCAGCGTCGGGTAGACCGACCGCATCGCCTCGTACGACCAGGAGGTGCGTTCACCGCCGGTGCGCCGGGTGCACCGAGCGCAGGCGCAACTGCCGTAGTCGCCGGTCTCGAAGTTGATCCCGCCCACCGGGATCGTCTCCAGCAGCCAGTCGACGGCGTCGCGATTCCAGGCCAGATTGTCCGGCTGCGACGGGCAGGCGGCCATCATGTACTCGCTGGCCGGGAAGTGCAGATCGCCGAACTCATCGATGTCAAAGCCAATCTTCTTCGGCAGCTCGGCGGCCAGCTCGGGGCGTTGCCGCAGCCAGGTCGCCAGGTTGTAGCGGTGCCGGCCGTCGAAGTAGATGCCGCCGTAGGCGTTGACCCCGATCCCGGCGATGATCCGCACGCCCCGCTCGTTGGCGTACCCGCACAGGTCGCGGGCCGCGTCGACACCGCCGTGCGCGTCGCGCAGCAGCCCGTACACGACGATCCCGCCGATCCGTTCCCGGCTGCAGAAGTCGACCAGTCGCCGGTAGTCGGCGCCGAACGCGTCGGCTGACTTGGCGTACGGGTTGAGCGCGCCGATCTCCTGTAGGCCGAGCTGGCGCAGATCCCAGTTGGTCGAGTGGTCCCAGGTCCACAGGGTGCGCAGTGCCAGCCCGGGTGCCTGCTCCCGTACCCCCACCGGGACCTGGCGTTCGGTGGCCAGCTCGGTCAGCTCCCGGGCGGCGTAGATCAGGCCGGCGAACGGGTCGCCGGTCAGCCGGACTCCACCGTCACCGGTCGCGTCCGCACCCGGCCCGCCACCGGCCGGAACTTCGATCCGGTAGGTGCCCTCCGGCAGCGCCGGGTCGGCGTCGAGGTGCACCGGCACCCCGTCGGTGGAGCTGCCGAAGGTCTCGGCGAGCAGCCGGGCGGCGTACGGCGCGGATTCGGCACCGCGTACCTGGACTCCGGCGATCCGGCGTAACTGCGACATGTCTACCTCCCGAGGGATTGCGGTGTGGCGGCCAGGTACTCGGCCACCTCGATGGCCGTCCACACCCCGTGCCGCCAGTACGGATCGGCCTCGCACACCGCGCGGGCGGCGTCAGCGTCGGCGGCCCGCACGATGAGCACCGACGCGCTCAGATCGGCGTACGCGCCGGCGACCAGCGCGGTGCCGTCGGCGAGCAGGGTGGCGACCCGGTCCAGGTGGGCGGATCGGTGCGGCCCGCGCCGCTGCGCCGCGTCGGCGGCGTACCTGACGGTGACCAGGTAGGTCGGCTCGAATCTCACGCGTCACCGCCGATCGCTTCGAACAGCCGCTGCATCGCCACCCGGTAGACCGTCTGCGGGCGACCGGCTCCGGTGCTGACGTGCACTCCGACCTCGTCGGCGTAGCCGGCGGCGCGCAGCGAGTTGAGCAGCCGGCGTGCCGAGCGGGCCTCCACCCCGTACGCATCGGCCAGGCTGCGGGCGGTGACCTCGTTGGGGTCCAGCTGATGCAGCGCCTCCAGCAGGCGTCGGGTGGACAGCGGGCCGAGTTTGAGCTGCTCGGAGACGCGCAGGATGCCGGGCGCGGTCTCCCGCAGGCGCTGCTTGACCGGGCTCACCCGGGTGGAGTGGATCTCCCCGTCAGGGAAGACGACGTGGGTGTCGCCGCTGCCCCGGCTCAACGCGAGGGCCTTGCGGGCGTTGTCCTCGGCGGCGGCGATCGTCGTGCCGGCACCGAAGCCGACGGTGTGGCCGCCGTCGACGCCGCGCAGGGTGAGCAGGGAGGCGTGGCCGGCCCGGTGACGGGCGAGGGCGCTGTCCACGGTGCCCCGGGTGGTGGTGATCACCATCGTCCGGTCGTCGATCATGCTGAGCCGCCCGCGCATCCGTTCGGCGTGTTCCAGCAGCGCCTCGCGCAGCCGCAGCCGCTGCCGTTCCACCTCGTACGGGTCGTGCCGGCGGCTGGCCGGCTCGGCGAACTCGATCATCATCACGGCGATCTGGGTGGCCCGGGACTGCCGGATCTCGGCGGCCAGCCAGGCGCGGCGCAGCGCGTCGCGCACCGACGCGCGGGTGTGCTCGACCCGCCAGACCGGCACGCCCGCCTCGCGCAGGTCGCGGTGCACCGCACCGAGGCAGGTCAGGCAGGCTTCGACGGCACCGGTGGCGTACCGGTCGCGGTGGTAGGCGGTGACGTCGTCGAGGGTGGCGTAGAGCAGTCCGGTCGAGTCGGCGATCGGCAGGATCTCGGTCGGTGCGGGCACCTCGATGTCGTGGTACGTCTCCCGTACCACCCCGGCCTCGATGGTGTCGACGCTGACCGTCGGCAGCTGCCCGCCGGTCGCCAGCAGCATCCGGGACAGGGTGCGGTAAAGGTCGATGCCGCCATGGCGGATGTAGTCGACCTCGGCGCGCAGGTCACCGGCGGCGGTGGCGAGCGCGTGCGGGATCCGGCCGGTGAACAGCAGTACCTGGCAGAGCTCGTCGAGCTCGCGGGCCAGTTCCGGGGCCTGCTCCGGCCGGGCGTACGCGCGGCTGGTGAGTTCGCCGGCCCGCCCTTCGCCGGCGGCGACCTCCTGGACCAGCCGGATGGAGTCCTCCGGCCCGATGATGCCGATCATGTGTTGCTTGCCTCCACGTCGTCGCCGGCTTGCGGGCGGGCTGCTCAGCCAGGCCGTTCAACCGGTGTAGACGGTGCCGGTGATGCTGGCCGACAGTGGTGCCGCGAGCAGCACCAACGCCGACGCCACATCTTCCGGCCGGCCCAGGTCGGCTTCGATGTCGGCGACCCGGCCGGCATCGACCCCGTTGGTCCGCGCCTCGTCCAGCGAGCGGCGCATCAACGGCGTGTCGATGTCGCCGGGGCAGAGCGCGTGCACTCTGACCCCCCGTGGGCGAAGCTGGCGGTCCAGGGTCAGTGCCAGGCCGTGCAACCCTCCCTTGCTCGCGCCGTAGGCTACCGACCCGGAGCCGGTGAGCACGCCCGCCTTGGAGCCGACCAGCACCAGCACCCCGGTGCCGGCGGCCAGGTGCGGGACGGCGTGCTTGGCGACCAGGAACGGCCCGGTCAGGTTGACCGAGAGCACCCGGTGCCACAGCTCGATCGGCACACCGGTCACATCCAGGCCCTGGCCCTGCATGATCCCGGCGACATGCAGCACCGCGTCGATGCCGCCCCAGGCGGCGGCGACGCCGCCGAACGCGTCGGCCACCTCAATCTCGACCGTGACGTCGACCTGACGGGAGTAGGCCGTGACACCGAGGTGGCGAACCTGTTCGGCGGCGCGGGCCGCGCCGGCTCCGTCCGCGTCGATGACGGCGACCGCGGCGGCGCCGGCCGTGGCGGCGGCCCGGACGGTGGCCAGCCCAATGCCGGAGGCGCCGCCGAGCACCACGACCCGCCGTCCGGCCAGCACGGGCGCCGTACCGCTGGCCGGTGTGGCCGCCGCCGGATCCTCCGCCGGCGGGGTGTCCCGGGCGTCGCTGGTCACGCGCCGACCGTCCGGCGCACGGCGGCGGCCACGTCGGCGGCCTCCGGCACGACGGCGGCCTGCAACGCCGGTGCGGCCGGCATCGGCACATCCGGGCAGGCGACCCGGGCGATGGGGGCACGCAGGTCGGCGAAGCACTCGGCGGCGGCACGGGCGGCGATCTCCGCGCCGAAGCCGCCAGTCAGGTTGGCCTCGTGGGCCACGACGAGCCGGCCGGTACGGGCCACCGACGCCGCGACGGTGTCGAAGTCGAGCGGATTGAGCCAGCGCAGGTCGATCACCTCGGCGTCGATGCCGTCGTCGGCGTGCAGCTGCCCGGCGGCGTCCAGCGACGCGGACACCATTCGGGACCAGGCGACCACGGTGACGTCCGCGCCGGGGCGGACCACCCGCGCGCCGCCGACCGGCTCCACCGCCGCGTCGGTGCGGACCTCGCCCCGAGTCGGGTACAGCATCCGGGCCTCGCCGACGACCACCGGGTCGTCGCTGGCCACGGCGGTACGCAGCATCTGGAACGCGTCGTCCGGAGTGGCCGGTAGAGCCAGCCGCAGCCCGGGGGTGTGCGCGAAGTACGCCTCCGGGGAGTGCGAGTGCTGGGCGCAGGCACCGGGGGAGTAGCCCTGCTGCATCCGGATCACCAACGGCACCCGCCACCGGCCGTTGCTGGCGTAGTGGATCGTCGGGATCTGGTTGACGAACTGGTCCATCGCGACGAACGAGAAGTCGGCGTACATGATCTCGGCGATCGGCCGCAGGCCGGTCATGGCCGCGCCGAGCGCCATGCCGAGGAAGCCGGACTCGGAAATCGGGGTGTCGAAGATCCGTGCCGAGCCGAACCGCTTGTGCAGCCCCTTCGTCGCGCCGAACGGTCCGCCGGGCAGGGCGACGTCCTCGCCGAAGTAGATGGTGTCGTCCCGGCTGTCCAACGCCCAGGTGAGGGCGGCGTTGACAGCCTGGATGTAGCGCAGGGACTCAGGCATGGACATGCTCCTTGACGGTCGCCGGGTCGGGCAGCGGCGTGGTGCGGGCGGCGGCGACGGCGGCTTCGATCTCGGCGTCCACCTCGGCGTCGATCGCGTCCAGGGCGGCGGTCAGCGCCGCGTCGGCGGCCTGCCGGATACGGGCGAGGGGTTCACGCTGACGGGCGGCGGCGATCTCGCCGGCCGGCCGGTAGTGCTGGGCGTCGCCGCTGTAGTGCCCGACCAGGCGTTCGGTCATCGTCTCCACGATGGATGGGCCGGAGCCCTCGCGGGCGCGGGCCACCGCCTCGTCGACGGCGGCCGCGACCGCGTCCGGGTCGTTGCCGTCGACGACCCGACCGGGTACGCCGTAGCCGGGTGCCCGCTCGGTGAGCTGGCGTACTCGCACCATGTCGGAGATGCGCGACATCTCCGAGTAGACGTTGTTCTCCACGACGACGACCAGCGGCAGGTCCAGCACGGCGGCCATGTTGATCGCCTCGTGCACGTTGCCCTGGTTCATGGCGCCGTCGCCGATGCTCACCACCGACACCGCGCCGGAGCCAGTGCGCTGCGCGGTCAGCGCCGCCCCGGTGGCCACCGGCACCCCGGCGCCGACGATGGAGTTCTCGCCGACGAACCAGCGGCTCGGGTCCGACAGGTACGGCGAGGCGGCCCGGCCGCCGCACAGCGCGCTGTCGCGGCCCATCATCTCGGCGAACAGTCCGGCGAGGTCGACGCCGCGAGCAATCGCCCAGCCGTGGCCACGGTAGGTGGCAGTCACGTAGTCGCCGTCACGCAGCGTACGGCAGGCACCGACCGGGATCGCCTCCTGGCCGTCGCACAGGTGGATCGACCCCGGGATCTCGCCGCCGTCCTTGAGGGCGGTCAGTCGCTCCTCGAACCGGCGGATCCGGGTCATCGACCGGTAGTCGTCCGGCAGCCCCATCACACCCCCAACGCTCATTAGTCCCTTATTGAGGCTCGTTGAGAATGGAGCCTAGACCAGGGGCATCATGCTATGGAAGAGTGAGGTGGCAAGTTTCTGGCCGTTATAGGTCTCAAATTTTCTGGGGGCAGCTATGGAGATCGTCGCCGTCGACTCGGTGGTGCTCGGCGACGCGCACTTCGTCCAGGTGCACACCGCCGACGGGCTGACCGGCGTCGGCCAGTCCGCCTGCTGGGGCTACCCCGCGGCGGTGCACGCCGTGGTCGAAGCCTTCCGCCCGTACCTGCTCGGCGCCGACCCGCGGCGGATCGAGCACCACTGGCACCACCTGTACCGGATGGGGCCGTTCCGCGGCTCGGTGCTCACCGCCGCCGTCTCCGCGATCGACATCGCGCTGTGGGACGTGCTCGGCAAGCAACTCGGCGTGCCCGTCTGGCAGCTGCTCGGCGGCCAGGTCCGGGACCGGATCCGGCTGCACCTGCTGCTGGGCGGCACCGGTGCCGACGACCTGGCCGCCCAGGCGGCGGCCGCCGTCGCCGACGGGTTCACCGCCGTCAAGTTCGACCCGCTGCCGGCCGACTACGCGAACCTGTCGGTGGCCCGGCTGGTCGCGCAGACCGAAGCCACCACCGCAGCCGTGCGCGACACCGTCGGGCCCGACGTCGACCTGCTGATCGAACTGCACCGCAAACTCACCCCGCTACAGGCCGAATCGGTCGTACCCGTACTGGCCCGGCACCTGCCGCTGCTGGTCGAGGACCCGATCCAGATCGACAGCGTCAGCAGCCAGGCCGACGTGGCGCGTCGGGCGGCCGGCGTACCGATGGCCAACGGCGAACGACTGCACACCATCTGGGAGTTCAAGGAGTTGCTCGCCCAGGGCGGTGCCCAGTACGTGCGCCCCGACGTCGGCCTGGCCGGCGGACTCAGTCACGCCCGTAAGATCGCCGCGCTGGCCGAGGCGCACCACGCCGCCGTGGTCACCCACAACTGCCTCGGCCCGCTGCTGACCATGGCGTCGGTGCACCTCGACGCGGCGATCCCGAACTTCGTCGTGCAGGAGTACTCGCCACTGGACGACACCCTCGCCGCCGGCCCCGCCCGCCCGGCGGTCCGCCGTGACGGCGGCTTCCTGCCGGTGCCCGACCAACCGGGCCTCGGCGTCACCCTCGACCTGACCGACGCCGCACCACTGGACCTCACCGGCCGGCCACTGACCCGGATTCCGCGCCGCGCCGACGGCTCCGTCGCCTACGCCGTCTGAGCCGGATCCTTCCGGCCTGCCCGACCCCTCCGGCGTACTGTGTCACTCCAATTCCGACAGGTCGGACGAGCGAGGGGTCGATACGCTTGTCGGCATGTCGCAACCGACGCCCGAGACCCGTTCGGACCGGCAACTGGTCTTCGCCTCCGACGAGGTGATGGGCCGGATCGCGCAGCAGGTCCAGCCGCAGATCCAACAACCTGCGTCGCGCCGTCGGCGACCAGCGGGGCCAGCGTCGCGGCGACCGCGCTGTGGGCCCTGCAGTTCGCCACGCTGATCGCGATCTTGGCGGTCGTCACCACCCTGGTCCGGCGGCGCGCCACCCCGGCTGAGCAGGGTGGTGACACCCCGCCCAGCCAAATCCTGTTGCGTGCCGTGCGCGGCGCGCTGTTCACCGTCGTCTGCGCGGCACTGGTGCTGGCGTGGCAAGGGCTGTCGGTCGGTCAGATCGCGGTGCTCGCCGGGACGATCGCCGCCCTCCTGCATCTGGCACCGATGTTCATCGCCCGGCTACTACTGCGCCGCCGACAGCGCGGCGACGCAGCAGCCCGGTGACTCGCCCCGTGACCCGGTGGCCTCAGGCCGGTTCGACCGGTAGCCACAACTCACAGGTCGCGGTGCTGAAATCGGCAGCGCGGTCGAGCACCGCGACCATCGACGGACCTGGCCGCAGCCGCCACGGATTCGACGGGAACCAGTCGGCCGCCGTCGCCGCCCAAGCCGACTGCAGGGCCTGCGGGTACGGCCCGGCGACGCGGAAGACCGCCCACCTGCCGGCCGGTGCCGTCACGGCGTCCAGGTCGGCGGGCGTGGCCGTCTCCGCCGCGACCGCGACCCCGTGCAGGTAGGTCAGCTCGCTGCCTTCGGTGGCGTCCGGGTCGAGGTCGGCGAAGACCTGCAACAGGCCGGCCGGATCGGTGCCACACAGGTCTTTCAGCCGCCCATGCTCCTGGGCCGGCAGCGCGGCGATGTGCTGCTGGATGTGCGGGTTGACGCCGTGGTGGATCAGCGGGACCCGGGTCGCGTGTCCAACGAGCCGAAACTCGGGCCGGTCGACGATACGGGTGTCCATCGGGATGCTCCCTTCGACGGTCAGGCGGAACCTGAGCTGTAACTGGCTGCGAAGGGGCCTCCATCGCGGCGCACGTCACTCGGGCCGACACCGTGGACCGCCCGGAACGCCCGCCCGAACGCCTCGGTCGAGCCGTACCCGTGCCGGACGGCGATGCTCAGCAGATCGTCGTCGCCGCGCACCAGCTCGGCGGCGGCAACCGTCATCCGGCGTCGGCGCACGTACTCCGACAGCGGCATCCCGGCCAGCGACGAGAACATCCGCCGCAGGTGGTACTGGGTCGTGCCGAGCGTCCTGGCCAGCGCGTCCATGTCGAGCTCCTCGGTCAGGTGCTCTTCGACGAGGTGGACCAGCCGGTTGAGTGCCGAGATCACGTAGGCCTCCCTTCGACGTCCAGCCTGGCCGAGCGCACCCTGGCGGTGCCCGACCGTCGTGGCCCGATCCGATCATCCGGCCGCCCGACCCGGTTTGGGCGCCGATCAGACGTCAGTCGACGATCGGGCTGCGGCGCTCGAGCAGCACCACGTCGCGCCAGCGGCCGTGATGGCAGCCGACGCGCTCACGGGTGCCGATGGTGCGGAAACCACAGCTGTGGTGCAGGACGAGGCTGGCGGTGTTCTCGGGGAACACCCCGGCCTGGATCGTCCAGATGCCGGCCTGCTCGGTCGAGGCGATCAACTGCCGGAGCAGCAGCCGGCCCACGGCGCGCCCACGGGCGTCCGGGTGGACGTAGACGGAATGCTCGACGACTCCGGCGTAGACGCACCGGTCGGAGACCGGGGTGCACGCGGTCCAGCCGAGGACGGTGAGGTGAGCGGCATCGGCGTCAACGGCGACCCAGCGGTGGTCCGGCAATCGGGTGGCCGTGAAGCTGTCCCAGCCGGGCGGTTCGGTCTCGAAGGTGGCGTTGCCGGTGGCGATGCCGAGCCGGTAGATGTCGAGCACGACGTCGCGGTGCACGTCGGTCATCGGGATGAGCGTCACCGGCGGTGCCGCGCCGGTGTCGGTCACCGCGCGGCTCCGGCGGTGGTGGCGACGTCGAGGAGCCGGGACAGGGCGGCGAGCCGGGTCGGGACGATCCAGTAGTACACCCAGGTGCCCCGGCGCTCGCAGTCGATCAGGCCGGCTTCGCGCAGCACCTTCAGGTGGTGGGAGATGGTCGGCCCGGTCAGGGTGAACGCCTCGGTCAGGTCGCAGACGCACACCTCGCCGTCGGCCTGGGACGCGATCAGCGACAGCAGCCGCAGGCGTACCGGGTCGCCGAGGGCCTTGAAGCCGGGGGCCAGGCCCGTCGCCGCCCCGTCGGTGAGCGCCTGGTCGGTCAACGGGGCGCAGCAGGTCGACGGGTCCGGCACGACCGGCAACTCTTGTCTTGACACACGTCTAGTTTGACAATCATCAAGTCGGCGCGCAAGCTTGCTGTATAGATATCCGTCTAAGCGGTGATCGAGGTGCGGGACGTTCCGTTGCCAAAAGCGGTCCGCTGTCAGGCGGGCGGCGGTGGGTGGCCCGGATGGTCGAAGACCGGGTACGCCCAGAGCGGCTCGCCGTCGGCGTCGGCGACCTCGGCGAACAGGTGTGCCAGCGAACGGGTCCACCGGGCCTGCACCTGCGACGCGGCGGTGACCCGGCTGGCGTTACCGAAGCCGTTGCGGGTCCGCAGCACGCAGATCAGCATTAGCCCGTACCGGTAGATGCGGTAGTCGTAGATGCCGGCCTCGTCGATCAGCGCTGACAACTCCGGCCAGACCTCGGCGTGCCGCCGCTCGTACTCCTGCTCGGCGCCGGGGCGCAGCCGGTACACGTGACACAGCTGCGCGCCCGGCGTCTCGCTGTCGGCGGGTGCGCTCACTTGCCGGAGCCCGCGAGCGCGCCGGAGACCAGTTGCCGCTGGAACACCAGGTAGACGATCAGCACCGGCAGCAGCGCCACGATCAGGCCGGCGCTGACCAGCGGCACCGACACGTCGTACTGGCCGGACAGCAGCGACACCCCGACCATCAGGGTCTTGGAGTCCGACCCGCCCATGATGACCAGCGGCAGCAGCAGGTCGTTCCACATCCACACGAAGTTGAAGATGGCCAGCGCGGCCAGAGCCGGGGTAGCGATCGGCACCAGGAGCCGGAACAGGATGGTGAAGTGCCCGGCACCGTCCATCCGGGCGGCTTCGATCAGCTCGTCGGGCACCTGCTGGAAGTAGCCGGCCAGCTGGTAGGTGCCCAGCGGCAGGCCGAACGCCGCGTACGCCAGGATCAGCCCCTGGTATTCGCCGGACATGCCCAGGTCGAGCACGGTCTGGTAGAGCGGGTAGATGATCGCCTGGCTGGGGATGGTCAGCGTGATGATGATCAGCAGGAAGACGGCCTTGCCGCCGCGGAAACGCAGCTTCGTCACCGCGTACGCGACGAGCAGCGCGGCCAGCACCGACAGCACCAGCCCGCCCGCGGTGGTGATCAGCGAGTTGAGCAGCAGCCGGGGCATGTCCATCCGGCGGAACGCCTCGGCGTAGTTTTCCAGGGTCACCCCGGTGGTCGGCAGCCCGAGCGGGTCCTCGGCGAAGCCGTACTGCGTCTTCAGTGAGCTGATCACGGTGAACAGCAGCGGGTAGATCGCCGCGACCGCGACGACGACCAGCGCGAACGTCAGCAGGTAGCGCCCGAGTCGGGCGGTGGTCCGTCGGCTCATCGCGGCTTGCGGGTCCCCTCTTTGAACATGTGCCGCACGGAGAAGATCGACAGCACGGCGACGAAGACGAACAGGGCGATGCCGATCGCGGACCCGTAACCGCGGTCGAGGAAGGTGAAGGTGGTCAGGAAGACCAGGTACTCCGGCAGCATGGTGGCGTCACCGGGGCCGCCCTGGGTCAGCGCGTAGATCAGCGGGAACAGCCAGATCAGCACCCCGGAGGCGCACAGCACACTCCAGTACGCCACGGTCGGGCGCAGCATCGGCACCACGATCGAGAACAGCCGTCGCCAGAAACCGGCCCCGTCGAGGTACGCCGCTTCGAGCATCTCGTCGGGAATGGTGGCCAGCCCGGCCAGGTAGGTCATCACCCCGAGCCCGAAGAAGCTCCACAACGCGACGGCGACCAGCGAGAAGAGCGCGCTGTAGCGGCCGTTGAGCCAGGCGACCGCCAACGGGTCGAGCCCGATCGTGCGCAGGCCGGCGTTGATCGGGCCGTCGGGCGCGAGGATCTGGCGGAACATGATGCCGACGACGATCGGCGCGATCGTGTACGGGACGAAGTAGACGGCCCGGAAGAACTTCCAGCCGGGGGCCCGCTGGTGGATCAGCACCGCCAGCACCAGCGGCAGCACCACCCACACCGGCAGGGTGGCGACCACCATCAGCGCGTTGCGGAAGCTGGTGATGACCATCGGGTCGTCGAGCATCCGCAGGTAGTTGTCGGCGCCGGCGAACGTGGCGCCGCCGAAGCCGGCCGACGACTCCATGCTGGTGATCACACCCCGTACCAGCGGCACCAGTTTGAACGCCACGGCCAGCGCCAACGCCGGGGTCACCAGCAGCGCGGCCAGCCACCACTCGCGGGCGTGCCGGTGGCGGCGGGCCGGCCGGCGGGCGGATACGGGCGTCCGGTCGGCGGACGTCGGCTCCGGTGCCGGCGCGGTGGAGATCGTCATCGCGGTGTCCTTAGCCTGGCAGGGGTGCCGTCGATGGGCAGGCGGTGCCATGCCTGCCCACCGACGCGGCGGTCAGTTCTGCTGCTTGGTCGGGCTGCGTTCCAGGGCCTGCTGCATCTGTTCGGCCCACGCGTCAACGGTGAGCTGGCCGAGCGTGACCTGCTGCCAGCCGCGGGCCAGCGCGTCGGCCTCCGGGCCGGAGAGCATCACGCCGGCGTGCAGGGTCGGGTCGGCGACCAGTTCCTGGATCTTGAGGAACGCCGGTGAGTCGGGCAGCAGTGCGGAGTCCACGTTCCTGTTCAGCGGCTGCCCCTTCGCGTACTCCACCCACAGCTCGCCGTTCTCCTTGCTGGCCAGCCAGGAGATAAAGGTCAGACCGGCGTCCTTCTTGTCGCTCCACTGGGTGACGCCGTAGACGGCGCCTTCGATGCCGGAGAACTTCTGCGCCAGCGGCGCGTCCGGGTTGATCACCGGCCATCGGGTGACGCCGAGGGTCTCGTCGCCGAGGGCCTCGCCGAACGCCTGCCAGTTGACCGCGTCGGAGATGATCGTGCCGGCGAAGGCGGCGTCACCGCGCTGGAAGATGTCCGCGCCATCGGGCAGCATGGTGATCGACGGAGCGTTGTCGTTGGCCCAACCGCTGGTGGTGATCTCCGCTAGCTTTTCCAGCGTGGACACCAGCTTCGGGTCGGTCCAGGAGATGGTGCCGGCCAGCAGGGCGCGGATGTCGTCCTCGGTCAGGTAGTTGCGGGCAATCTCCGGGAAGTCCCAGTACGCCGGGAAGGTGCCGGACAGCCCGAGCGCCAGGCAGGTCTTGCCGGTGGCGGCGACCGCCTCGCAGGCCGCGCCGAACTCGTCCCAGGTGGCCGGCGGCTGTTCCGGGTCGAGCCCGGCGGCGGCCAGCACGTCCTTGTTGTAGTAGAGGACGTTGCCCTGGTAGGAGAACGGCACGCCGTAGCAGTTCTTGCTGGTGTCGAAGTCCTCGCAGGTGCCGCTGTAGGACACCAGGTCCTTGTTGATCTCGGCCGCCTGCTCGCCGAGCGGCACGTACGCGTTGCGCCGATCGAACAGCTCCAGCCCGGCGTTGTTGGCCATCACGTCCGGCCCGGACTGGGAGGTGATGTACGGTCCCTGTACCTCGGGGTACTTGTCGAACGGGACCGATTCCATCTCCAGCTTGATGTCCGGGTGGCTGGCCTCAAAACGGCTCTTGACCTGCTGCCAGTATTCGGCACCACCCGGCTCCCAGGTCAGCACCTTGAGGGTGACCGGTCCGTCGGCGGTGCCGTCGTCACCGCCGCAGCCGGTGAGCAGCACGGCGGCTGCCGTCCCAGCGGCGGCGAGGCCGGCAAGGGTACGTCGTCGATTCATCCGGTGAAGCTCCTAATCAGCGAGAGGTGTGGCGGATCCGGTGGGTAGCGCCACCGGCGGCGGCGCTGTCGGCGATGGCGGCGGCGACCTCGACCACGTGCAGGCCGTCGGCAAGCGGTACGACCGGACTGTGGTCGCTGCCGTCGACGCGGTGCAGGAAGTGCCGCAGTTCGGTGGCGAGCGCACCGCCGCCGTCGGCGGGCGACACCTGCCAGTCCGGCGCTTCGGTCTGTTCGGCCTGCACCAGCAGGGTGGGGTGGGCGAGGTCGACGTGACCGACCCCGTCGGTGCCGTACACCTCGACGAGGTCGCTGGTGTGGTTGGGCGAGTGTTCGGGCAGCAGGTAGCTGTTGCGGATCGACGACACGACGTCGTTGGCGTGTCGCAGCTCCGCCCAGACGAGGACCGGCGTGGCCGATCCGGGTCGGGTCCGGGCCGTGGCGCGCACCTCGACCACCGGCGCCTGCGCGTACCACAGAGCGAGGTCGATGTCGTGCACCGCGGTGAGCAGCGCGGGATGCTCGTGCGGGAAGAGTCGGCTCAACGTGCGCGGCCGGTCCCGGCGCGACGAGACGGCCAGCACCCGGCCGAGTCGGCCGGCGCGTACGGCGTCGTACAGTGCCCGGTGCGCAGGACTGAACCGCAGGATGTGGCCGGGCTGGCAGAGCACGTCGTGCGCCTGGGCGGCCGCGACGATGGCAGCGGCGTCGTCGACCGTCGTGGCCAGCGGCTTTTCCAGCAGTACGGGTACACCGGCGGCGAGCAGCGCGACGGCGACCGCCCGGTGGACCGGGCCGGGTACGCAGACCGAGGCGGCGTCGGGCCGGGCCACGGCGAGCAGTTCGGTGACGGTGCTGAAGGTGCGGCCGACGCCGTACTGCCGGGCGACGTGTTCCCGGGCGACCGGGTCGGGGTCGACGACGGCGTCGACGGTGACACCGAGTGATCGGTAGGCGGCCACATGCCGGGTGCCGAACGCGCCGGCTCCGAGCACGGCGACCCGCGGTTCGGAGTTCATCGGTCCGCCGCCCCGGTGACCCGTCCCGGTTCGGCTCGTGCGGACGGTTGTGCCGGGATCGTGGTGCCGGGCTGGGCGAGCCCGCCGGCGAGGACGGCCCGGGTCAGCCGTTCCAGCACCGTCACCCCGACGCCGATGCACCGTTCGTCGACGTCGAACGAGCCGGAGTGCAGTGGCGCACCGCCGACTGTGCCGTTCGACACGCCGAGTTTGACGTACAGGCTGGGGCCGAGAGCGCCGAGCAGTGCGAAGTCGTCGGTGGTCAGCGGTGGGACCGACAAGGGGTGCAGGTCGACCAGACCGGGCAGTACGGCGTCGGCAAGGGCGACGAGCTGGTCCGCGTTGCGTACCGGCGGCATCTCGTTGGCCCAGGTGAAGCGTAGGTCGAGGTCGAGAGCGTCGGCCTGCCCGACGGCGACCCGTTCGATCGCCTGTTTGAGCCGGGCCCGGGCGGCCGGATCGTGGGTGCGCAGCGTGCCGGTCGCTTCGGCGCGTTCGGCGACCTGGCTCTGGCTGGCGCCGCCGGTGATCGTGCCGATGTTGAAGGCGACCAGATCGTCGGGGTTCTGTGCGCGGGCGACGGCGGCGTGCAGGGCGGTCACGGTGGTGGCGAGACCGAGGATGGCGTCGCGGCCGCTGGCCGGGGTGGCGGCGTGTGCGGCCCGGCCGACCAACTCGACGCGGAAGGCGTCCTTGGCGGCCATCGCGGTGGTCCGGTCGACACCGAGGGCTCCGGCGGGTAGTCCTGGCCAGCAGTGCAGCCCGAGTACGGCGTCGAAGCGCCGGTCGGCGAGTGCCGGGTCGGCGAGCACGGCGGCGGCCCCTGAGTCGGCGCCGAACGGGATCTCCTCTGCGGGCTGGAAGAGCACGGTGACGCTGCCGGCCGGTGGCGGGTCGCCGGCGATCCGGGCGGCGACCCCGTACGCGACGGTCATGTGTACGTCGTGCCCGCAGGCGTGGCAGACGCCCGGGGTACGGGAGGCGTAAGGCACCTCCTTGGCATCCGACACCGGGTACGCATCCATATCGGCCCGAATAAGTACGGCTGGTCCAGGAGCGGCGGAGTTGAGCTCCAGAAGCAGTCCGGTGCCGGCTATGCCAGTGTGTAGCCGGCCCAGTGGTCCCAGCAGTCTCTGCAGTGTCGCTGCCGTCTGCTGCTCCTCGAAACGCAGCTCAGGGTGCTGGTGAAGTTGGCGCCGCAACTGCGTCAGCGCTTCGACCTCGTTGCCTGCCAGCGTCACCTAGCTTCACCTCACGTGTGACATAAATCCGGACCTAATAGAGACAGAACTTAGGTCAGCGGGTGCGTCGCGTCAATGGGCTGGTCGGATCCGGGTTAGGGTCCGGCCATGGAACGGGCCGACGCACACCTGCACCTGTTCGCCGACGGCTATCCGGGCCGGTACGGCAGATCCCCGTCAGGCGGGCAAGATATATCTATATACCAGGACATACGGCGAGAACACGTGATCAGCCGTGCTCTCGTCGTCGGCTACGAGGGCGAGCCCCGCTTCGCCGGCAACAACCACTACCTGGCGAGCCTCGCCGCCGTACACGACTGGCTGGCCCCGGTCGCCTACCTGCACCCCGGCGGAACGAAACCCGGCGACGAGAACGGCGGTCGGCGGAGCCAGACCGGCGACACCGCACCCGGCCACTGGCTGGCCGCCGGGTTCGTCGGCTTCGCCGCCTACCTGGGCGACCGGGACAGCGCCGACTGGTTCGCCGACTGGTTGACTCGGCACACCGCCACCGTCAACCGGGCGCACTGCCTACTCAGCTTGAACGCCGTACCGGCCGCTGTCGCCCGGCTCGGCCCGGCGCTCGCCGCGGTCGGCGACTGCACCGTGCTGTTCAGCCACCTCGGTCTGCCTGGCCGGCAACCCGCACCGCCGGCACCGTCGACGGCAGCCACCATCCTCGCCCCGCTGGGTGGGCTGGCCAGGCTGCCCCACGTCGGGGTGAAGGTCTCCGGTCTGTACGCGGTCAGCGACCCCCCGTACGACCACCCGCACGCGGCCGCCCGGCCCTTCGTCGAGCAGCTGATCGAGTGGTACGGGCCACAACGGCTCTACTGGGGCTCCGATTTCCCGCCCTGTCTGGACCACGTCTCGTTCGCCCAGACACTCGATCCGGTCGGCCTGGTCGGCCTGAGTGCCGACGAATATGCGGACGTGGCCGGCCGGAACCTGCTAAGGACTCTCGGCGACAACAGGTAGCGGATGGTCAACGATCGTTCACCCGGGGTCGGGGCTCGCGCCACATCGGCCAGATCGGCGGGCCGTCGGGCAGCCGGACCGGTCCGTGCGGTCGGTAGCCGTGCCGGAGGTAGAGATCCCGGTTGCGGGGCGTGGTCGCCTCCAGGTAGCCGGGGGTGCCGTAGCCGTCCAGATGCCGGTGGTGGTGCCGCAGCAGCGCACTGCCCAATCCACTGCCCTGCCGCCATGGCACCACCGCCAGGTAGGCCAGATGCCAGTGCGGCTGCCACGGATGGTGCGCCGCCAGGATCCGGCCCAACGCGGCGAAGCGGGGTTGCCACCGTCCGGTCGCGGTTAGCAGTTGCAGCTCGTGGTCGCTGACCGCCTCCGGCTCGGTGGGCGTACGTCGCCCGCGCGGGTGCCAGACCGCGACCCCGCTGAACTGGCCGGCGACGTGCACCGTACCGCCGGCCCGGATGGCGTGATCGAGCTCGATGGTGAACAGCGTCCGGAAGATCTCCGCCCGTGCCTCCAGGTCACTGATCAGCCACTGCGACACCGGCGCGATCAGAAACGCCTCGGTGAGCAGGGTGGCGGCCTGCGGGAGGTCGTCCACTCCGGCGGTACGGATCGTCACTGCGGCTGGGTGGATCGCGGTCATCAGCGGCCTCCTGCCGGTCGGCGTATCTGCGCGACGGGTTGGCCCAGCCGGTGGGCCGGGCAATGCAGGTGACGCCCGTGGTGCCGGGCCGGATGGCGTAGCGGCAGGTCAGATGCCCGACACTCGTACTGTCGGTGGTGGATGCTGCAATACCCCGACCGGCGTCGGTGTGACGACCGGTGTCGCGGCAGAAGCGGAGGCTCGGTGGCGACGTTCGTGCTGATCCCCGGCGGTGGGACCGATCCGTGGTACTGGCACCGGCTGGTCGACGAGTTGCGGGTCCGTGGGCATGAGGCGATCCCGGTCGACCTGCCGTGCGAGGACGACGCCGCAGGGCTCGACGAGTACGCCGACACCGTGGTCGCCGCGATCGGCGGTCGGGCGGACGCCGTACTGGTCGCGCACTCGCTCGGCGGCTTCACCGGGCCACTGGTGGCCGCCCGGGTGCCGGTGCGGATGCTGGTGCTGCTCAGCGCGATGATTCCGGTGCCGGGCGAGACCGCCGGGGACTGGTGGGCGAACACCGGTCACGCGGCCACCCTGGCCGGGCAGCCCGAGTCGGACGTGCTCGCGCTGTTCACCCACGGGATGCCGGACGACCTTGCGGCGGAGGTGCTGCGGCACGACCGAGACCAGTCCGGCACGCCGTTCGGACAGCCCTGGCCGCTGCCGGCCTGGCCGGATGTGCCGACCCGGTTCGTCGTCTGCCGCGACGACCGCTTCTTTCCCGCCGACTTCATCCGCGGCCTGGTCGCGCAGCGGCTCGGCTTCACGCCTGACGAGATCGGCGGCGGCCACCTGGCGGCGCTCACCCACCAACGGGAGTTGGCCGACCAGTTGGAGGCGTACCTCCTCGACTGACGCGACCAGGTGCCCGCCGAGCGTGCAACCGGCGCGCACCGGACCGGGGGGCGCCGCAGGTCCGCGGCGCCCCCCGGGCTCGGTGCACTGTCTCGCCGGGCCCGGTCAGGGTCGACCCGACCGGGCCCGGGACAGGATCACAGCTCGAGCGACCAGGTGTTGATGTAGCCGGTGTCGCCGCTGAAGATGTCGCGGACCCGCAGCTGCCAGGTCCCGTTGGCGGTCTCCGACGACAGGTTCACCGGGTACGTCTCGATCACGTTGTCGGCTCCGTCGAAGAACGCCCAGCTCTTCAACCGGTAGGAGGAGCCGTCCGGGGCGATCAGGTCGACGATCAGGTCACCCCGGTAGGTGTGCTGGATGTTGACGTCCACCGTCGACGACGACGAGGGGGTGCTGCTGCAGCCGCTGATCGAGATGCTGCTGCTCACCCACGATCCGCTGTCCGGGATCGCCACGTCGGTGCCGTTGGTGCCGGTGCAGCTGCCGCCCGGACCGATCACCGTCAGGGTGAACGTCGCGGTACGGGTCGCCGAGCTGCCGGTGCCGGTGACGGTGACCGGGTAGCTGCCGCCCGGAGTGCTCGCCGAGGTGCTGACGGTCAGGGCGGCCGAGCCGCCCGAGGTGACGCTCGACGGGCTGAAGCTGGCGGTCGCGCCACTCGGCAGACCGCTGGCCGAGAAGCTGACCGACTGGGCCGATCCGGACGTGGTGGCGGTGGAGACGGTCGCCGTCACCGAACCACCCGGGGTGGTCGAGCCGGACGTCGGGCTGACCGACATGGAGAAGTTGTCCGCCGGCGGGGTGCCGTCGTTGACTACGTACAGCAGGCGGTTGGGCGAGCCGCTGCCCGGGTTGCCCACCGCGCCCACCGTCGCGTTGTCGTACAGGTAGCCGCGGACCTCCTGCGGGCTCCAGCCGGGGTTGGTCGAGGCGACCAGGGCAGCCGCGCCGGCCACGTGCGGCGCGGCCATCGAGGTGCCGCTGATGGTGTTCGTCGCGGTGTCGCTGGTGTGCCAGGCCGAAGTGATCGACGACCCGGGGGCGAACACGTCAAGGCAGGTGCCGTAGTTGGAGAAGCTGGACCGGCCGTCGTTGCTGGTGGTGGAGCCGACGGTGATGGCTTCGGTGACCCGGGCCGGGGAGGTGTTGCAGGCGTTCGCGTTGCTGTTGCCCGCCGCCAGGCTGTAGGTCACACCGGCCGCGATCGAGTTGCGCACCGCGGTGTCCAGCGAGGTGTTGGCGCCGCCGCCGAGGCTCATGTTGGCCACCGCCGGCAGTTCGGCGTTGTCGGTCACCCAGTCCACCCCGGCGATGACCCCGGCGGTGGTGCCGCTGCCGGAGCAGTTCAGTACCCGGACGCCGACCAGGGTGACGTCCTTGGCGACGCCGTACGCGGTGCCGCCGACGGTGCCGGCGACGTGCGTACCGTGGCCGTTGCAGTCGTCTGCGGACCCGCCGTCGACGGCGTCGAAGCCGCTGACTGCCCGGCCGCCGAAGTCGTTGTGGCCGAACCGGATCCCGGTGTCGATGATGTACGCGTGCACGTTGGACGCGGTGTTCGGGTAGGTGTACGAGTCGTCCAGCGGCAGATCGCGCTGGTCGATCCGGTCCAGCCCCCATGACGGCGGGTTCGGCTGCGTGCCGCTGATCCGTACGGTGTGGTTCTGCTCGACGTACTCGACCGCTGGGTGGGCGGCGATCCGGGCCGCCTGCTTGGCGTTGGCGGAGATCTCGAAGCCGCGCAGCGCGGCGGCGTAGGTGCGGGCGACCGTCCGACCGTGCTGGCTGGCCAGGTTGCGGGCGGTCGCGGCGACCTGTCCCCGGGTGACCGCGCTCTTCTTGAAGACCACGATGTAGCTGTCCGGTACGGCGGTCGGTCCACCAGCGTGCCGGATCGTCCCCTCCGGTTCGGCGGCGGTGACCGGTCCGGTGACTGCCGCCACCATGGCCAGTGCGGTGGCACCGACGATGATGATCCTGCGGGGGAGATTCATCTCCCGTCCTCCCATCAGATCGGCAGGGCGTCAGTCCGCTGACGGTGACAGCGGATCAGTGAACGCCGATCTTGCTGAGAGTAATCTGAGCGGACACTGGCAAGTTATATTCCGGAACGTCTATACCACTGGTGCGATGGAACCGACGGGATCATCGCCCACCTGCAACGCCGTGCCCGAACAGCGGGTAGTGCCGGGTGGTCCGAAACAAGGAATTTTCATGATCGCCCCTTGGTGGGGGCGGGCGATCGAGGCTCAGCGGGAGACCAGCCGACGGCGTACCCCGCGGGCGTACTTGCGGGCGACGAAAACGGTCGCCCGGCCGAGGCTGCGTGCTCCACCGACGGTGACCGTCTGCCCGGCCCGTCGGCCGCCGCGCGGTCCGGCCGTAGCCGAGCCGCCCGCCGCGCCCGACCCGGCTGGGGTCAGGTCGACCACGTCGTACTCGCTGCCGGTCTCCCACCGTTGCCCGTGGCTGGCGGCAACCGCCTCGACCAGCGCGCCGTCGGCGGTACCGGCGTGCAGCGCCCGGCTGCGGGCCGCGGTGGACCACAACTCGACGGCGTGGGTCGGGGCACCGGCACCGGCCGGCAGCACCCGGAGCAGCCCGCACCGCCACTTCTCCATCGCCTCGACCAGCGAGCGGACGGTCCGCGGACCGACGCCCAGCCGGGCCGGCACCCGGAGCAGGTACGGCGCGGGGAAAGCGGTCACCGGAGCGCTGCTGACCATGCGTACCCGTGGTTCGCTGCGGTACTCGGCGGCCAGCAGCCGCAGGTCGGCTCGGCTGCTGTCGGTCCCGCTGCTGTCGGTTCCGGCCACGGCCCAGTCGCCGACCAGGGCCACGTGCAGGTCGCGCTCGTCTCCGCCGAGCAGCCGGTCGACGCAGGACCGGACCACCTGGTACGGCTGGTCGACCGGTATCACGACGGTCACCAGTGGCACCTGCCAGACCCGGCCGGGCCGGTTGCGACGCGCGCGGGGGAACGGCACCAGGTCGGTCAGCTCGGCGTCGGCCCGCTCCCCGGCGGTGACCGAATTTGCCGGGGCGGCCGTCCACAGCGTCGCCGCCGGCTCCGGCACGAACACCGCCCCAGCCTGCGCCAGCCGGTAGGCGACCTCGACGTCAGTGCCCTGGAACCGGTCGGAGCCGGCCTGGTAGCGGTCCCGTTGGAAGGCGTAACCGGTGCCGGCGGCGGCCAGGAAAACGAGATGGTCGGCGGTGCGGAGCTGATGCGTGGTGTCGAGCAGCCGGGCCAGCCCGGGGTCGACCGTACTGCCCGGGAAGAGCTGGCCGAGGGTGCCGGCGCTGGCATGGGCCACGATCACGTCCGGGTCCGGGGCCCGGCCGGAGAAGATCATCGGTACGGCGACACTGACCGCCGCCGGACTGGCCTGCTGCCAGCGGGTGAGCGCCGAGACCAGGTCCGGTGCCGGGACCGCACCGGCCGGAATCCGGACGATGATCTCGCCCTTCGCGGTACCGACCTGGTCGGCGAAGTCGCTGTCGGCGGTGACGGTGACGATCTGCAACAGCCGGTCCGGGTACCGCTGCTGGCGCAGTGCGGCGACGGTACGGGCGGCGCCCGCCGGGTCGCCACCGTCGCCGACCACCAGCACGCTCACCTGGGCGGTGGGCGCCGGGTGACCGGGCTCCACGGGGGCGATCAGGGTCCAGTCGTTGTGTGGTGACGGAGCGGCGGACACGGCACCAGGCAGGGACACGCGTGCAGCGTACCGGAAGCCTGGCCGGTAGCCTCTGCCGTGATGTGGGTCGGTGTCGCGTGCCTCGACCCGACGTGGTGCTCCGAGCCGGAACGACAAGGTGGCGCAGGGTGGCGGAGAATGCGGTGGGTGGCGTCGTGCGCGGCGGGAGCCCCGAGCACCGGCGCTGGTGGTGGCGGGTCCGATTGACTGATCGACCGGACGGCCGTCCAGTGTCCGGGCCGACCACCGGGGCGGCCCGCCGCACGCTGGTGGACGCCGACTCGGTGGCGGCGCTGCGCCGCCTGCTGGCTGAGCCGGCCGCGGCTACGCCGACCCGCCAGCTGGTGGTCCGGGTACGCCGTTGGCGTCCGCCGACCGCCGGCTGGTCCGGCCGGCTGGGCCCGGTACCGGGCCTGCGGCGGCACCGGGTGCGGCTGCCGCGAGGTGGCGGCAACGCACGGCTGAGCGTGGACCTGGCCGAGCCGGTCCCGCTGCACGATCTGCTCACCGCCGCGCTGGCCGTGCTGGCGCCGGTCCGGCCGTTGCCGCGACCGGCCAGCGCCGACGTCGCGGCGGTCGGGGTGGCGCCCGGCTGGCTGCCGGTCGACGCCAACCACTCGGTGACCGGGGCGCTGGCGACGAACCCCGAGATTCGCGGGTACGACGTGGTGCTCGCCCCGGACGCGGCGACGCTGGCCCCGCCGTCGGACCTGGTCGGGGTGGCGGTGACCGCCGGTGGCACCGGCGCCCGGGTGGCCAACCGGCAGCCGCTGGTGCTGATCGATTCGGCGGTGGCGAACCCGGTCGGCCGGGGTCGCTGGTACGGGCCGACGGAGCCGACCGGAGTGTTGGAGTTCCTGCCCGGCGACCCGGTGTCGGGCTGGCAGGTGCGGCCGGCTGAGTCCGATCCGGCACCGGCGAATTCGCCACCGGTCGGGGTGGATTCCCCAGCAGCCGATGCGATGCCGGTGGCACGCGGCGGGTTGGTCGGCGCGCCGCTGTCCGGCGACCAGCTGGCGGCGATCCGCCGGTTCACCCACCTGACCTGCCCCGACGTGCCGGCGGTCGCGCCGGCGGCGGAGGCGACGCTGCTCGCCCAGCTGGCGGCGACCGGTGCCGTGCTGCGGGTGCCGCAACTGCCGCCGGCGGTAGCGGACCGGCTGGCCGAGCCGTTGCTGGCGGTGCTGCGCACCGACCTGCCCGGGGTCGGCGCGGATCCGTTGGAGTGGGAGATCCGCAGCGTACGGCAGCGGTCGGCGGCGTTGCGTGGGCACGCCGCCGCGTTCGCCGCCGGTGACGTCACCGGCGACACCTTTCCGGCACTGGCGGCACCGCCGTCGGTGAGCGCGGTGCTGGTCACTCGGCGTCCCGAGTACCTGCCGGATGTGGTCCGGCAGCTGGCCGGGCAAACCTACCCCGAACTGGAGATCGTGCTCTGCCTGCACGGTATCGAGTTGACGGCGGACCTGCGGGCGCGGCTCGGTGAGTGTGGCCGGCCGATCCAGATCTTCACCGCGCCGGCCGGGTTCAGCTTCGGGGAGGTGATGGGCGCGGCGACCGCTCGGGCGCGGGGCAGCCTGGTCACCAAGGTCGACGACGACGACCTGTACGGCCCGGAACACATCTGGGACCTGGTACTGGCCCGGGAGTACTCGGGCGCGATGCTGGTGGGCAAGGCGGCCGAGTTCGTGGTGCTGCAGATGCTCGGGGTCACGGTCCGTCGGGCGGCGGTGCCGCCGGAGGCGTACGGCGCCCCGGTGGCCGGCGGCACGATGTTGATGGCGCGCGGGGACCTGGAGGCGGTCGGTGGTTGGCGGCCGGTGCCCCGGTCGGTGGACCGTGGCCTGATGGACCGGGTGCTGCGCGCCGGCGGGCTGATCTACCGCACCCATCCGCTCGGCTACCTGTACGAACGACGGGCGGCCGGGCACACCTGGGACGCCGGTCTCGACTACTTCCTGCGTCGAGGTGGCCAGCAGTGGGACGGGGTACCCCGGCACCCGGAGTTTGGTACATCGTTGGCCGGGCTACCCGAAGTAACCGTTCGGTAGCCAGCTCGACTCTCCCGGTAATCGGGCTGTCACAGTATGAACATGGCACGTTTACCCGATGTGCCAGGGCGATGGCGCTCGTCACAGTCATTCGGGGGCCGGCAACCGATGGCTGGGGAGGTGGCGGTGACCACCGTCGCGCTCAAGGATGTATCCAAGGTCTTTGTTGACGGAACCGTCGCCGTCGACAAGGTCAACCTCGACGTCAACGACGGTGAGTTCATGGTGCTCCTCGGCCCGTCCGGCTGCGGCAAGTCGACCGTGCTGCGGATGATCGCCGGGCTGGAGGATCCGAGCAGCGGTGCGGTGCTGCTCGACGGCGAGCTGGCCAACGACATTCCGCCCCGGGACCGCCGGGTCGCGATGGTCTTCCAGGACTTCGCCCTCTACCCGCACATGTCGGTGGGGGACAACATCGCCTTCCCACTGCGCCTGTCCGGAGTGGAGACGGCGTCCCGGCAGGAGCGGGTGGCGGACGTCGCCAGCGCGTTGGGCATCGGCGACGTGCTCGCCCGCAAGCCCAGTCAGCTATCCGGTGGCCAGCGGCAACGGGTGGCGATGGGGCGGGCCATCGTCCGCCGTCCCGGCTTGTTCCTGATGGACGAGCCACTGTCTAACCTGGACAGCGGGCTGCGGGCCGAGCTGCGGGCGGAAATCTCCGGGCTGGTCCGCGAGCTCGGCGTCAGCACCGTCTACGTCACCCACGACCAGGCCGAGGCGCTCACCATGGCCGACCGGGTGGCAATCATGCGCAAGGGCGTGCTGCAGGACGTCGGCACCCCGACCGAGGTGTACGGCCGGCCGGCCACCCTCTACGTCGCCGCGTTCCTCGGCAGCCCCCGGATGAACCTGCTGGAGGCCTCGGTCTACGTCCATCTCGACCGCTACGTCGCGCTCAACCTGGGCGAACAGACCCTCTACCTGCCCTGGACCGATCTGCGCGCCCGGGCCGTGTCGCACTACCACGGGGAACGCATCGTGGTCGGCCTGCGGGCCGAGGCCCTGACCCCGGTGGCCCCCGGCAGCTCGGACGACGTGCTGCAGGGCCGGATCCGGTTCCTCGAACACCACGGCCACGAGTCGTTGGCCTACCTCGACATCGGGGCCACCGCGATCGTGGTCGACGACCTCGCCGGCACGGCGGTGGAGCCGGCCGGCACCGGCAGCCGGCTGCGCCGGTTCGGCGGCGTGATGCAGCGCCTCACCGGTCGGTCCGTCGGGCGGGCGGGCGTCGCCGACCAATCGGCCGAGTCCGGCCCGGACCGGGAGAGCGTGCTCAGCGACCCGGGGCGGCACCACCGCCGGCCGGCCGAGCTGGCCGTGCGACTGGCTCCGTACCCGGCGGTCACCACCGGCCATCCACTGGCCGTCTCGGTCCGGATGGACGCCCTGCACTTCTTCGACGAACGGGGTGACCGGATCGACGTCGGCTGGCGATGAGTGGGCAGATGGCGATGAGTGACTAACCGGTCACCATGGGCTGGCGCGCTGGTGGAAACCGAGCCGGCCGACCGGAGATCAGGTTAGATTGGCTGCGTGCTCGGTCTACCCGCTCATGTGACCGCCTGCCTGTTCGACCTCGATGGGGTGTTGACTCAGACCGCGAAAGTGCACAACGCGGCGTGGGAAGAAACTTTCAACAACTTCCTCCGCGCCCGAGCCGACGAGACCGGCCATCCGTTCCAGCCATTCGATCCGGGCGCCGACTACAGCCGGTACGTCGACGGTCGGCCACGGTCCGACGGGGTGCGTTCCTTCCTCGCCTCGCGCGGCGTTGAGCTTCCCGAGGGGTCGGCGGACGACCCCCCGGAGGCCGACACCGTGTACGGCATCGGCACCCGGAAAAACGAGGTGCTGCTGCGACGCATCGCCGAGGACGGGGTGCAGGTCTACGACGGTTCGCTGGCCTACCTTCATGCTGCCCGCTGGGTCGGGCTGCACCGGGCCGTCGTCTCGGCCAGCGCCAACTGCCGGGACATGCTGATCGCGGCGGGGATTGAGGAGTTGGTCGAGGTGCGGGTAGACGGGGTGATCGCGCGCGAAAAGGGCCTGCGGGGCAAGCCGGAACCGGACACGTTCCTGGCCGCTGCCGCGCAGCTCGGCGTCGAGCCGGGCAACGCTGCGGTGTTCGAGGACGCGCTGGCCGGCGTGACGGCGGCGCGTGCGGGGGAGTTCGGCTGTGTCATCGGTGTCGACCGGGTCGGCATCGGTGACGAACTGCTCGCCAACGGTGCCGACATCGTAGTGAGCGATCTGGGGGAGTTGCTAATCGGAGCCGAACGGTGATCCGCGAGCGGGCCTACCCCGTGGAGCCGTGGCACGTGCGGGAAACCCGGCTCGACTTCGACATCCTGGCCCAGTCGGAGTCGGTCTTCGCCCTCGCGAACGGGCACGTCGGATTCCGCGGCAACCTGGACGAGGGCGAACCGCACGGCCTGCCCGGCACCTACCTGAACTCGTTCTACGAGTTGCGGCCGCTGCCGTACGCCGAAGCCGGCTACGGCTTCCCCGAGTCCGGCCAGACGCTGGTCAACGTCACCAACGGCAAACCGATCCGGCTGCTGATCGACGACGAGCCGTTCGACGTGCGCTACGGCGACCTGCTCTCCCACGAGCGGGTGCTCGACCTGCGGGCCGGTCTGCTGGACCGCCGGCTGGAGTGGCGCTCGCCGGCCGGGCGTACCGCCCGGGTCCGCAGCACCCGGCTGGTGTCGTTCACCCAACGGGCGGTCGCGGCGATCTGCTTCGAGGTGGAGGCGGTCGACGAACCGTTGCGCATCATCGTGCAGTCCGAGCTGGTCGCCAATGAGGAGCTGCCGGCACAGAGCAAGGACCCGCGCGTCGCGGCGGTGCTGGAGACGCCGCTGCAGGCCGAGGAGCGGCTGGTGCAGCCCGACGGCGGGCTGCTCATTCACCGGACCAAGGCCAGCGGGCTGCGGATGGCGGCGGCGATGGGGCACGATATCGACGGCCCCGGCGAGGTGTCGGTCAGCACCGAGGGTTTCGACGACTGGGTCCGGACCACCGTCTCCTGCCTGCTGGAGCCGGGGCAGCGGCTGCGGATGGTGAAGCTGCTGACGTACGGTTGGTCCAGTCAGCGCTCGTTGCCGGCGCTGCGCGACCAGGTCGGCGCGGCGTTGGCCGGCGCCCGGATCTCCGGCTGGGAAGGGCTCTGCGCCGAGCAGCGCAAGTACCTCGACGACTTCTGGGGCCACTCGGACGTGCGGGTGGACGGCGACCCGGAGATCCAGCAGGCGGTCCGGTTCGGGCTGTTCCACGTGCTGCAGGCCGGTGCCCGAGCCGAGCAGCGGCCGATCGCGGCGAAGGGCCTGACCGGACCGGGATACGACGGGCACGCCTTCTGGGACACCGAGATGTTCGTGCTGCCGGTACTGACCTATACCCAGCCAGGGGCGGTCGCCTCGGTGCTGCGCTGGCGGCACTCGACCCTGGACCAGGCGCGGGAGCGGGCCCGGATGCTCGGGCTCAACGGGGCGGCGTTCCCGTGGCGGACCATCCGTGGCCAGGAGTGCTCGGCGTACTGGCCGGCCGGCACGGCCGCGTTCCACGTGGCGGCGGACATCGCCGACGCGGTCCGACGGTACGTGCACGCTACCGGGGACGTCGAGTTCGAGCGGGAGATCGGCCTCGAACTGCTGGTGGAGACCGCCCGGTTGTGGCGTTCGCTGGGCCACCACGACCGGCACGGCCGGTTCCACATCGACGGGGTGACCGGGCCGGACGAGTACACCGCCGTGGTCGACGACAACATCTACACCAACCTGATGGCGCAGCGGAACCTGCTGACCGCCGCCGACTGCGCGCTGCGCTACGCCGACCGGGCCTGGGTGCTCGGCGTCGACGACGAGGAGACCGCGGCCTGGCGGGACGCGGCGCTGTCGATGCACGTCCCGTACGACGACGAGCTGGGCGTGCACCCGCAGTCGGCCGGGTTCACCCGGCACCAGGAGTGGGACTTCGCCGGCGCCCCGCAGGACCACTATCCGCTGCTGCTGCACTACCCGTACTTCGATCTGTACCGCAAGCAGGTAGTCAAGCAGGCCGACCTGGCGCTGGCGATGCACTGGCGGGGCGACGCGTTCACCGAGCAGGAGAAGGCCCGCAACTTCGCCTACTACGAGCGGCGTACGGTGCGGGACTCGTCGTTGTCGGCGTGCACTCAGTCGGTGATAGCCGCGGAGACCGGCCATCTGGAGCTCGCCCACGACTACATGGGTGAGGCCGCGTTGATGGACCTGCACGACATCAACCGCAACACCCGCGACGGCATCCACGTGGCCGCCCTGGCCGGGGCGTGGCTCGCGCTGGTCGCCGGCTTCGGGGGGATGCGTGACCACGGCGGGGAGCTGACCTTCGCTCCCCGGCTGCCGCAGCGGATCAACCGGCTGGAGTTCGCCATGATGTGGCGGGGCCTGCGGCTGCGGGTGGCGGTCCAGCATGACGAGGTGACCTACTCGCTGCGTGACGTCGACCCGAACGCCACCGTTGACCTTACCCACCACGGCGAGCCGATCACGGTGGCTGCGGACAAGCCGGTCACCCGGGCGATCCCGCCGGCCAATCCGGTCGGTCCGCCGCCGCAGCAGCCGACCGGCCGGTCACCGGTACGCCGGTCGGCGCGTACCGACTGACCACCTCCTCGTGCGGTGCCGGGCCGACCCGGCACCGCAGGAGGAGAGGAGGTCAGGTCACAGCAGGGACAGATGTACGTGGTTGGTGTGGTCGCTGTTCGGATCGCCGTTGGCGCCGCTGTACGAACTCCAACCGGTGGTCGGTGACCAGAACTGGCGGTACCAGATGACGTAGAGGATGCCGAGCTTGTCGGCGTTGCGGACCAGGAAGGCGGTCAGGTTGTTGCCGTACAGCCGGTCGTCGCCGAAGGCGTCGCCGCCGAACCCCTGCTGCTGGGCGGAGAAGTCGCAGGCCCGCCCCTTGGGGTGCTCGAACGGCCCACCGGGGCGGAAGCAGGAGACGAAGCGGGTGAAGCCGGCCTTTTTCGCTTCGTTCAGCGCGTGCATGGTGCGCGGAGTGATACAGCCGCTCGTGGTGGGGTCGTCCAGACTGCACGACTGGGACGGCCAGGAACCGTCCGAGTTACGCGGCGCCTGGGCGGCGACCGGCGAGGTGGCCGAGACGAACCCGTTGGTGGCGACCGCGCCGACCAGTTGCAGGGCCTTTTCGGCCTCTTCCTTCTGCCGGGCCATTGCCTCGAGTTGCTGTTCCTCGCGGGCCACTTCGGCGTCGATCGCGGCGACTGCCCGAGCTGCCTGTTCGCGTGCCTCGTTGAGCTCCCGAATCCGCTTGTTGTCGTGCATGGCGATCATGTCCAGGCCTTCGGCGCGTTCCAGCAACTCGTCCGGGTCCGCGCTGTTGAGCAGGACCATCACCGGGGTGATCCGGCCGAGACGGTACGAGTTGGAGGCGACCTGGCCGATCTGTGGGGTCAGCGCGGAAATCCGTTCCTCGACCTTTTCCAACTCGAGGTTGAGCTTTAACTGGCGTTTGCGGGACTCGTCGACCGCCGCCTTGGCTTCGACGAAGCCCCGGCCGGTCGATTCGAGCACTTCGCTGAGCAGTGGCGGGGCGCCTTCGTCATCCGGATCCTGAGCGGCGGCTGGCGACACTACGACGAACCCAGCGAGCAGGGCGGCGACGGCGGCGAGGGCCGCGGTCGTCGGAATCCGCCGGCGGAGGGGTGCGGTCATCCTGTTCCTTTCCTTGGCCGCCGACCGAGTTAGCTGACGGGTTCGGGACGGAACGATCCCTACCGCTGGCGCGGATTCACCCCGGTGGAAACGTGGTTCCCCGGCTCACCCCGGAGGGCGATTGGGCGGCGGTCACCGCCGGCACCGGTGGGCGCCGCCTGGCGAAGACCGCCGGCAAGCTTACCGGATTGGTCACCGGCATCAACACCTCGACAATCCTGACTGAGCTGGAAAAATCCGTTACCAGCCAACGACTTTCGGTGATGTCCACTTTCTGCGTTCGACGGCGTACGACAAGTCGTCAGGGGTCGGTATCGCTGCGCCGAGGTTAGCGGCTGACTACAGTGCGTATGAGGAAGCGGGAAAGTCGTAGCGTCGGACGGATCTTCGGTGAGAGATGACGATTCCCCGGTCGGGCCGCCGGACGCCGACAGCGTGGTGGTGATCGGCCTCGGCCGGTTCGGTGGTCAGGTCGCCCAGTCTCTGCTCCGCCTCGGCCACGATGTGCTGGGCATCGACGAGCATCCCAAACGGGTGCATCGCTGGTCCGAGCGGCTGCCGAGGGTGATCGAGGCGGATTCAACCGATGACCAGGCGTTGCGCCAGTGTGGCGTCGCCGACTGCCCCCGCGCGGTGGTCGGCATCGGCTCGGACGTCGAGGCCAGCATCCTTACCGTGGTGGCGCTGACCGAGCTGGGTGTCCCGGAGGTCTGGGCGAAGGCGGTCACCGCCAAGCACGGCCGGATCCTCGCCTCGGTCGGCGCGCACCATGTGATCCTTCCGGAGGCGGCGATGGGTGACCGGGTAGCCCGCCTGCTGGCCAGTCGGATGCTCGACTTCATCGAGTTCGACGACGGGTTCGCCATCGCCAAGGTCTGCGCCCCGCCGGACGCCGCCGGCCGGACGTTGGCCGAGTGCCGGCTACGTCAGCGGTACGGCATCACGGTGGTCGGGATCAAGGAGCGGGACCGGCAGCTGAGGTACGCGGGACCTGAGACGTTGATCCCGCCGGATGCGCTGCTGATCGTCGCCGGGGCAACCACGGCGGTTCAGCAGTTCGGCCGGTGAACATGGGCGTGAACGCCTCATCACACCTTCATTTCGTGAGCTGATCAGCCGCCGGACTTTCGCAAACTCGTGACTCAGGCTACAGTCCCTGCATGGGAGCGCTTCCATCGATGGATGTGCCCCCGTTGAAGTAGTCGACGCGTGGCGCGGCGATGGCGACATCACCGTGTCAACCGCACAGCTCCCGAGGCTGGCGGCGGGCCAAGCCCGGACTCCGCCGCCAGCCCGCGCACCACCTGTCGAGAGGAGGTGGAACCAGAGCCACTCGCGTGGCCCGGCTCCCGCGCGTCACGCACGACCCGGACGCCAGACCGCTCGTGCGTGTTCAGCAACTGATGGTGGGGACGGGGGTTGCCCTCCCCGTCCCCACGCTAGTCCTCGATTGTTACGGCGGGGAATCGCCAACAAGTCAGGACCGCGACGCCGATCTGTCCGACAGCGCTGCCCGGCCTGTCGATGCATCGGCAGGCTTCGTTGTGTATTGGGGCCTGGGCAGTGGCTGGGTTGCCGCGCCCGATCTGCGGCGACGGTCGGGCCGGGCCCTTACCGGTCGACCTGGTCCCGCCGGACATCACCGTCACCAACACGCCGTGGAACAGCCGGATCCCGGCCGGCGGCAGCGTACAGCTCGGTTTCGTGGTCAGGCACTCGGTGAGCAACCCGCCGCCGACGGACTTCCTGCTCAACGGCGACCGGTGCGCGTCCTCGGGCTGACCCTCGTCGAAGACGCGCTGGTGACGGCGGCTTGCTAGCCTCGCCCGCATGCGGGTGCTGGTGGTCGAGGACGACCCCGAGGTACGCAGTGCCGTCGTCACCGCGCTGCGCTCCGGCGGATTCGCCGTCGACCAGGCGGCCGACTGGAGCCAGGCCGACCTGAGCATGAGCATCAACGACTACGACTGCCTGGTGCTCGACCGGATCCTTCCGGAAGGCGACTCACTGCACCAGCTCGGCCACCGACGGCGGGCCGGGCTCACCACACCGGCCCTGGTGCTCACCGCGCTGGACAGCGCCGGGGACCGGATCGCCGGGTTTCAGGCCGGCGTCGACGACTACGTGGTGAAGCCCTTCGTCACCGCCGAACTGGTGCTGCGGGTCCGGGCGCTCTGCCGACGCCGTGGCGCCACCACCCCACCGCTGCTGCGGGTGGCGGATCTGGAGGTCGACGCCGCCCGCCGGGAGGTGCGCCGCGCCGGCGTCCTGCTGACGCTCACCCGCAAGGAGTTCGCCGTACTTGAAATGCTGCTGGTCCGGCGCCCGGCGGTGGCCAGCCGCAGCGACCTGTTCGAACACTGTTGGGACGAGCTCGCCGACCCCAGCTCGAACGTGGTGGACGCGGTGGTCGCCCAGCTGCGCCGCAAGCTCGGCGAGCCGCAGTTGATTCACACCGTACGCGGGGTCGGCTACCGGGTTGGCGGGGCGCCGTCGTGACCGCCGGCCGAATTGGCGGGGTGCCGTCGTGAACCGCCGCGTTCGGCGGGGTGGCAAGCCGCTGCAGACCGCCGACCGGCTGCGTAACCTGCGGATCCGGATCACGCTGCTGGTGATGGCGATCAACGTGGTCGGCCTGGCCGGGATGGGTGCCGTCGCGTTGCTGGTCGACGGGCGGCAGCGCGACGAGGTGGTCGCCGCCGAGCTGCGGCGTACCGCCAGCACCGCCGCCGCCCTGCTCTACTACGAGTCCGGGGCGCTGCAGCTCGACAAACTGTTCGACAACGCGGTCGCCAACGGCACCACCGCCGTCTACGTCTACGAGGCCGGCCGGGCCGACCTCAGCCTGGTCTTCGCGTATCCGGCCCGGCTGCCGGTCGTACCGCCGGACAACCTGCTGGCGCCGGCCCGGACGGTCTGGACCTCCGGCACCGAGCTCGCCGGCGGGGTCGGCGACACCGCCGAAACCTCCACCCCACTGCTCGCCGTACCGTTCGAGCACGCCGTCACCGGGGCGGTTGCCGGCGCCGTCGTCGTGCTCGGTGACACCGGGCCGGCCGAGACCGCCAACCGGCGGCTGGCCCTGGCCCTGGTCGCTGGCGGCGTCAGCTTCACCGCGCTGGCCTGCGCCGGCGGTTACCTGCTCGCCCGCCGCGGCACCGAGCCCATCGCCGACGCGCTCAACCAGCAGGAACGGTTCGTCGCCGACGCCGCGCACGAGCTACGCACCCCGTTGACCGTGATCCGTGCCGTCTCCGAGACCGCGCTGGCCGAGCCGCAGCGCCGCCCGGCGGCGCTGCGCCAGGTGGTGCGCTCCGCCGACCGGCTCGCCGACTCGGTCTCGGTCCTGCTCACCCGGGCCCAGCTCGTCGCCGGCCTGCGCGACCTGCGCCGCGAGCTGTTTCGCCTGGACCAACTGGCCGAGGAGGTGCTGACCGACACCGTCGTCGCGCCGCACCGCGCGGTGCCGGTCACCGAGGCGGTGGTGGCGTACGGCGACCCGGCGCTGGTCCGGATCGCGCTGCGCAACCTGATTCAGAACGCGGTCCAGCACGGTCGGGCCGCCGACCAGCCGGCCGAGATCCGGCTCGAGGTCACCCCTGGACCGCCGACGGTACGGGTACGCGACCGTGGCACCGGGCTCAGCGAAGCCGTCGCCGCCGCGCCCGAGCAGCGGTTCCGCAGCGGCACCGAGGACGGCACCGGGCTCGGGCTGGCCATCGCCAGCTGGGTGGCGCAACTGCACGGCGGACAGCTGCGGCTGGTCAACGCCGAAGGCGGCGGTGCCGAGGCCCGGCTGCGGCTGCCCGGCGGTCAGGGCGGGTAGGGCGGTATGCCCGAGCGGACAGGCCAGCGTGCCGGGAGCACCCGATCAGGGCACGTAGACCGCGTTGCCGCCGTCAGGGCGGATCGCGAACCAGCTGCCCGACTGGCCGTGACCGTTCGCGTCGCCGGGCATCCGGTCACCGGCGTACCCGTACAGCGGCCAGCCGGCCAGGCTCAGCTGCCGGGTTCCGTCGGACCGGTCGAAGCAGCCGACCAGCTGCCGGTCGATCCCCTCCACCCGTACCTCGCCCTCGCAGGGGGCCGGAAGCCAGGATTGCCGGCACTGTCCCTCGCAGGCGGACCAGGTCGGTGCCGCGGTGTCCCGGTCGGACCGGTACAGCACGAACCCCTGCGCGTCGATGACGATTTCGTCCAGCGTCCGGGAGTCGACCGCGTACAACGCGGTGCCGGTCGCGGTGGACGACGGCGCGGCGGAGACACCCGCCGGGGTCCCGGCCCCGGGGTCACTGCACCCGGTGAGGACCAACCCGGTGAGGGTCAGCACCGCGCCCGAGATCAACCGTCTCATCAAAATCTCACGCTCCTACCAGCAGGATAGGCGGGTCCGACCGGGTCCAGGAGGTGGACGTGCGCACGTTGCTGCGGCCGACGGCGGTGCTCGGCCTGCTGTCGGTGCTGACCGGATGCGTCGCTGCCGGCGGCGGCGAGCAGACGGCACCGGCCAGCGCCTGCGGCAGCCGCATCGCGGTCCTCGGCCCGCTCTCCGGCGACTCGGCCGATCTCGGCGGCAACGTCCGCGACGGAGCCCGCCTGGCCTTCGACCAGTACCGGGCGGAGCATCCGGACTGCCCGGTGGAGCTGGTCGAGTTCGATTCGCAGGGCGACCCGAAGCAGGCCCCCGCGCTGGCCCAGCAGATCGTCAACGACGCGCGCATCATCGGGGTGGTCGGTCCGGGTTTCTCCGGCGAGGCCGAAGCGGCACTGCCGATCTTCGACCAGGGTGGCGTCGCCACCATCACCACCTCGGCGACCCGTACCGAACTGAGCGAACGCGGCTGGTCCACCTTCCACCGGCTGGTCGGCAACGACGCCGCGCAGGGGCGTGCCGTCGGTCGGTACATCGACCAGGCGCTGGGCGGCACGGCGGTGTTCGTCGTCGACGACGGCGGGGCGTACGGCCAGGGGCTGGCCGACCAGGTGGCCGCCGGACTCGGCGCCAAGGTGGTGCAGCGGGCGACGGTCGCCGCCGGCGCGACCGACTTCAGTGCGGTCGTCGGGCAGATCCGTTCGGCCGACGCCGACGTGGTCTTCTACGGCGGCTACTACGCGGAAGCCGGTCGGCTGCGCCGCCAGCTCCGCGCGGCCGACATCCCGGCGACCTTCGTCGCCGGTGACGGGGCGAAGGCGGACGGCTTTCTCCGCGAGGCCGGCGACGACGCCGAGACCGGGGTGGTGATCACCTGCCCCTGCCTGCCGCCGGAGCGGGCCGGGGCCGAGTTCCCGCAGCGCTACCGGGAACGCTTCGGGGTGGAGCCGGGCACCAACTCCGCCGAGTCGTACGACGCGGCGACGGTGTTTCTCGCCGGAATCCAGGCCGGACATGGTGACCGGGCCGCGATGGCGGCGTTCGTCGACGACTACGACGCGCCCGGGGTCACCACCCGGATCGCCTGGACCGGCACCGGTGAGCTGGTGGCGTCGTCGGTGGTGGTCTGGGCGTTCCGCGTCCAGCAGGGCCGGTTCGTGGCGGAGCGGTCCATCCCGGCAAGTTGACCTGTGCGCCCCTGGCGGGCGCGTCCGTGAACGTGGCAGAGGAGTTCAGTCATGACCCTACCGACCACGGCTGGCAGTGGCGGTGCCGGCGACGCCTGCCCCGGGGCGGGTAACCGGCCCGGTGGTGGCACCGAGAAGGTGCTGCGCGCCGTCGCGGCCGGCCCGCTCGGCGCGTACCCGTTGCTGGAGGCCGCGTTCTGCTGGAACGAACGGCGGCCGGTCGGCTGGCGTCGGCTGGGGGCGGCGCCGGCCACCGCGGACCGGCAGCTACCGGTGGCGCAGACCGAGCAGCCGGCAGCGGCGGCCCGGACCGCTCGCCTGCTGTCCACGATCACCTGGTCGGTGACCAGCCCGGTCGGTGCAGCCACGTCGCTGACCAGGGTCGAGGTGTCCTCGGACGGGTACCACCGGGTGTTGCGGGCGTTGGCCGGCGCGTGGCGCGACGGGCGGCGGATGCTCGGCAGTCCCGGACTGGCGGCCGCGCACTACCCCGCTGCGCTGGCCGTCTGGCGGATGGCCGCGCTACTGGCTCCGGCGGACCGGACCGCCGGGGTGCTCGCCATCTCGGTGAGCACCCCGGCGGCGGCGCTGCTGCGAAGTGCCGCGCCGGCGTTGGCGCTGCCGCACACGGTCGTCGAGCGCAGTGGGCGCAGCACCGTGATCCGGGTGGACCGCCCGACGCTGTTCCGCCGGCTGCTGACCGAGATCGACCCGGCCGCCGCCGGTGCGGGTGACGGTAGGCCCGCCGGACGGCCGGTGGTGGCGGTCGGACGCCGGCTGCCGGCCGAACCGATGCGCCGGCTGGCGGCCGCCGGCTGACCGTGCCGTCGGCCGGGCCGACCGAGTCCACCGGCTGGGCCGCCGGAGCCCGCAACCGGTCAGCAGGTCAGCCGGCTGCGGCGGGGCCGGTCCGGCGACGCGGCCGGCGGGTCAGCCCGAAGCCGACCACGCCACCGACGGCGGCCAGTACACCACCGGCCACCGTCCAGATCCACCGACTCGTCAGGCCGGGCAACCAGCCGCTGAACCAGCCGACGACGCCCTCCCACCAGGACTCATCGCTGACCTGTCCGGCGGCGACCGGGTCGCCGGCAACGGCATCGCTGGCGAGCACCGCCCCCTGCCGTACGGTCGGCGTCAGCGGCGCCGCCAGCCGGCCGCCCTCCGGGCTGGTGTCGCCCGACACGTCGGCGCTCACCTGCAGCTCGACCTGCACCGGCAGACCGAGGTCCTGCTCCGGCAGGTCGGTGACGGAGAGCCGGACGTAGTAGGTGCCGGGTAGTGGATCGGCGGACCACGGCTCCGCCCAGGCCCGGACCTGCCGCAGTACGCAGCCCGCCCGTACCTGCCGGTCGGTGGCGGAGCCGACGGGTGCCTGCATGCCCGCGGTGCACGGCTGGCGGCGGCGCAGCCCGTCGAACACGTCGATGGTCCAGGTCGACGCGCCGCTGCGCGTCGCCGGGTCGGCGAGGGTCACGGTTGCCGCGATCGAGCTGGTCTGGCCGGCCTGGGCCGGGAACGACCAGTACAGGTACTCGCCGGTCGCGGCGGAGACCCGGACCGGCTGGTCGATGTGGACCGCCGCGGCGGTGAGGAACGACGTACCGGCCTTGGTGAGAGTGGCCTCCGCCGGTGCCGGGGTGGGGCCGTCGGCCGCCGCCGGGGTCGCGACGAGAAGGACGGCGGCGCCAGCGGCACCGACGGCCAGGCCGGTGCGGGTCAGCCGGAATGTACGGCGGGTCAACTCAGCTCTCCTTCCAGACAGTGGTCCACCAGCGGGTCAGCCAGCCGGCGAGGACTCCGGTGACCAGCCCCGCGAGGCTGAGCACGATCAGCAGCAGCCAGCCGCGGCCCAGGCCCGGGCTTTCCGGGGTGGGGGAGGCGGCGACCAGATCGACGGTGAGCTCGATCGGCATGCCCGGGGCGTCACCGGCCCCGCCGACGGCGGCGAACGAGTTGCTGACCACCAGGCAGACCTCGGAGGGCGGTGGCTCCACGCCGGCGGCCGTCGGCGCGGCGGCGGACGGAGTACCGGCCAGGTCAGCAGTTCCATCGGGGTCGTCGGCCCGGTCGGTGCCGTCGGCCTGGTCGGTGCCGTCGGCCTGGTCGGTGTCGTCCGCCCGGTCGTCTTCCGGGCCGGCGGACCAGCGCAGGCCGGTGGACAGTACGTCGGTCCGGCCGCTGCCGGCGTCGGTACCCCGGACCAGTTCACGGCCGTTGGGATGGACCGCGCGGAGCAGGATCCCGTAGTCCCGGTTCACCGGTCGGTCCAGCGCGATGCTCACCGAGGCGCGCAACTCCTGGTCCGCTCGGATCGGTACGCGGTACCAGCGGTGCTCCTCGAAGCGTTCCCGGTCGGTGTAGACACCTGCCGCGAGCAGCGGTGCCGCCGTGCAGTCGGTGCTGCCGGTGACCAGCTCCGGGGTCTGGGTGTAGGTGTCCTGGGCCCGGTCGACCAGCTGGTTGATCCGGTCGGCGAGCTGGTCGGCGCTCTGCGCGGTGGTGTACGTGCCGCCGGTGGCCCCGGCGATGCAGACCAGTTGCTGACGGACCTTGTCGTCGAGGGTGAGGCCGAGCGTGTCGACGATCAGCCGGGTGCCCTGGGCGGCGAGTTCCCGGGCTACGTCGCACGGGTCGGGCGGGGCGCAGGTGTCCTCGCCGTCGGTGATCAGGACGATGCGGCGGGCGGTCTCACCGGAGCCGAGATCCTTGGCCGCCTCCCGCAGCGCCAGCCCGATCGGGGTGAAGCCGGTGGGCCGCAGGCTGGCGATCGCGGCCTTCGCCTGGTCACGGTCGACCGGCTCGACCGGCACGATCTGCTGGGTGTCCTGGCAGCCGAGTGCCTTGTCGTCGCCGGGGTAGGTGGCACCGAGGACGCGGATGCCCAGGTCGGTGCCGGCCGGCACGGCGTCGACGACCTCGTTGAACGCGCGTTGGGCGACGGCCATCCGGGTCTGGCCGTTCATGTCGGGCTCCCGCATCGAGCCGCTGACGTCCAGGACCAGCTGCATCCGCAGGTTCTCGGTGGTCTCGTCGGCGCCGGCGGGCGGGGTTCCAGGCAGGATGATTACGCCCAGTAGTCCGATCAGGACAACCTGGGCGGTACGTCGGATTATCACCGGTCGATCGTAGTAATCATCCTATGTGCCCTCCACATTGGTAGGCGGCCCAGTGCACGGGCGGTCGCCAAGGCCACCGGCTCAGTCGAGGGGTGGGGCCTCGAACAGTTCGGTGACCATCTTGGCGTAGTCACGGGCCATGTCGCCGAACTGGTAGCTGCGGGCGGCGGCCCGGGCCGCCAGTTCCACGTGTCTGCCGCGCAGATTGGTCGAGGCCAGCAGGGCGTCGGTCAGCCCGTCGCGGGCCGCCGGATCGAAGCCGATGGTGTACGCCGGATCGAGCAGTGCGGTCAACGCGCCCACCCGGGGCGCCACCACCGGGCGGCCGAACGAGACCGCCAGATGGAAGCTGCCCGAGTTGAGCACCGTGCGGTACGGCAGCACCACGGTGTCCGAGGCCTTGAAGTAGAACTGGACCTCGTCGTCCGGGACCGGATCGAACATCGCGGTGATCCGGGGGTCACCGTCGCAGCGTTCGGCCAGCCCGTCGCGCGGGTCGAGCCGTTTCGGCGCCCCCGCGACGACCAGCCGCAACCGGGGATCCTGCTCACCGGCCGCGTTGAACGCGTCGAGCAGTTCGCTGACCCCCTTGTACGGTCGGATCCCACCGAAGAACAGCAGGACGTGGTCGTCTGCGGCGTACCCGAACCGGCGACGGGCCGCGAGTCGACTCACCGAGTCGGGATACACCCCGAGGTAGCTGCTGTGCCGCACGATCCGGACCTTCTCCGGCGGCAACGGATAGTGTGGCGCGGTCGCCGCCATCGTCTCCGGGCAGAGCAGGTGCACGACATCGGCCTCGGCAGCGAGGTACCGGGCCAGTTCCTTCTCCACCTCCGGGAACTTCCACTCGTGCGGAAAGACGTTGTGGATGGTCCAGATCAGCCGGCCGCCCCGACGCCGTAGGTCGGCGATCCGGTTCTTGAACTCGGCCAGCCGCGCCGCCGCCTGCTGGGCGTCGGTGGCCGGGTGCACGATCGGGTCGGTCCAGTGCACGTGCAGCACGTAGTTGTCCAGCCGACCGGCGGCCAGGTGCGGGGCGGCGGAGACCCGGACGGCGTCGGCGACCGGGAACCACCGCACCCCGACGTCGCGTAGACCCGACATCAGCAGCTGCTGGTACGGATTGTCCAGGTAGTAGGGGTACGTGCCGACGAACCGGCTGTTGGCCCGGCGCGGCTGCGGGTCCAGGCCGCCGATCACCGCGTGCAGGTCCGCCGCCCGGCGGGCGAACGAGTGCCGCTCGCGTACCACTGCGGACAGCTGGCCGGCCAGCGCGACGGTGCCGGCGGGGTCGCCGGCCAGCCGGGCGATCAGGTCGCCGAGGCCGGCCGCGTCGCTGTACGTGGGCAGCTCCGCCAGCCCGAGTTCGGCAAGTCCGATCCGGCAGTTCGTCAGGGGCAGCGCGCCCGCCGCCAGGCTCTCCAGCAGCCGGGAGTTGACGTTGCCGTACGGCCGGGTGGTGTGGTTGAGGTCGTCGAGCACCAGCAGCGCCCGCCGGTACAGGCCCGGCAGGTTGAAATAGCTGGTCGGGCCGCCAGCGTACCGGGAGAAGTACGGATTCAGCCCGCGCTGCTCGCCGAAGACGACGAACGGGAAGGTGATGTCCACCCCGCGCAGGCACTGGTACAGGTGCCGCTCCCGGCCCCACGAGTTGACCGTCGTCACCGCGCCACCGCGGACCTGGTCGGCACCGGGCAGGGTGAACAGCTCGGTGTCCACCCCGAGCGGCAGCAACCCGACCGGCCCGTCGTAGTGCTCGCGCAGCCGGCTGACCGAAGCGGACGAGGAGGCGACCACCGTGTCGAACAGGGCGAGGTGCGGATGCTCCCGCCAGCGGTCGGTCTCGTTGCGGACCCAGGCGACGATCCGGCAGCGGTCCGGTACGGTCAGCGGGTCGAACGTCGGGATCATGGCGACCGCCACGTCGGTCTCCGGCGGCAGGTCCGCCCAGCGCTCCGCCGGCAGGTACGCGACCTCGTAGCCGTGTCGCTGCAGGTAGCGGCCGATTCCGACGGCGACGTAGAGGTCGCCACGGCCGGCGTCCAGGTCGACGGTGGAGACGCAGAACACCACCTTCGCCGTGTCCGAGCGGTGGAACCGGTCCTGCCCGCAGGCCCGCCGGTAGGCGTCGCACAGCACCGGATCAGCGGTCAGCCCCCGAAACTGGGCCGGCACGTTGGTGGCCGGCGCCCTGCGGCCCTCCGAGCTGTCGGCACCGGCACCGGTGCCGGCCGTGGCGCGTCGGTTGGTCGACCGGCTCCGTCGGCGTTTGACGGCCCGCAGGCCCTCGTTCGGCCGGAACACGTACCGGACCATCTTTGCGGCCCGGTACGTGTTGCTGTTGGTCATCTTGTTGATCCGGGTCTGCAGCCTGGTGGCCGTCTCCTGCAGTTCCTTGACCTTCTGCTGCGAGTCCTTCAGCTTTGCCTGGAACTGCGTCCGTTCCTGCTCGGCCCGGCGCAGCGTCTCACGGGCCTGCAGCGCGTCGAGTCGTTCCTGGCCGACCAGGTCCTGGGCGAGGCGGAACTGCTCGTCCAGCTGCCGGTGCCGGTGCTGCAGGTCGTCGAGTTGCGCGGCCAGCCGCTCGTTGACGGCCAGCGCGTCGAGGTGGGCCGAATGCTCGGCGGTGAGCCGCTGCTCGGTCAGGCTGATCCGGACCGCTTCGGTGGACGGCCGGCACTCCACGACGTACTGGTAGGTCTCGGCCTCCGCTCCGAGCTGGGCCACCACCCGGCGCAGCTCGGCGCTGATCTCGAAGGCGCGGGCCCGGTGCGGAGTCTGCTCGGCGGACCGGATCGTCCGGTGTGTCGCGCTGACCAGGAACCCGTTCGACTCGAGCAGCGTCTGCATGCTGGTCCGGGTGAAGAAGCGCAGGTGGGTCGAGTCCAGCAGGCCCGTCCTGGTGTACTCGAAGTTGCCGGTCATCAACTGGATGATGATCGACTCGTGCGCCATGTTCGGGAAGCTGACGACCAGGAGGCCGTCCGGAGCGAGGATCTTGTCGTCCCGCAGCGTGCGCAGCACGGCACCCGGCTCGATCAGGTGCTCCAGTACGTCGGCGAGGATCACCACGTCGTACTCGCGGCCGGCCAGCACGCCGGGCCAGTCCGGTTCCCGCAGGTCGACGACCACCGTCTCCTGTACGCCGCCGGCTCGGGCCTCGGCGAGCGCCTCGGTGTCGACGTCGGCGCAGGTGACGGTGCGCCCCGCGACGGTGGCGAGCATGCCGGAGACGACGCCCGGCCCCGAACCGAGGTCGAGTACCCGGGGGCCACCGCTCGCCGCCAGCCGGTAGACGGCGGCGGCGGTGTTGTTGGTGTCCTCCGGCTCGAAGCTGTAGGAGTATCTGCTCAAGTCCGTCTCCGCGGGTGCGCCGTGGGCCTCGTCGGCCGGGCGGTGCGTAGTCGGGGCTCAGGGGGTGGCTGAACAGCAACTTTACTGGATCAACGGGGTGATCGGCGGCGAAGCGACAGCAACCGCGTCAAATCTGGTTGGCGAGCCGTCGGGCCCGGCGCGGCTGGCGATCCGCTCGTCTCCGGCTGGTGATCGGGCTCGTCGTCTCCGGCTAGCCGCAGACGAGTGCGTCGATGTCGTCGCGGCGGCCGAGGCGACCGTCCCGGCCGTCGGCGAGAGCCAGTTCGACGAGCTTCTCGTAGCCGACGCGCAACTGCGGGGCATGGGTGGCGACCTGCTGGAGCCAACAGGTGGCAAACGCCTCGAGCTCCGACTCGATCTCGCTCAGCGGGGCGGTGAAGAACCGCTTGCTGAAGTGCAACCGGTTCCGGCACATGTAGTAGACGTAGTACGGCGGCGGGTACCTGCCGGCCGACCGCTTGTAGTGCCAGACCCGGGCGTAGGGCGCGAGGACGGTGCGCCAGCCGGCCTGCTGGGCACGCAGGCAGTAGTCGGTCTCCTCGTAGTAGAGAAAGTAGTCCTCGGAGAGCAGACCGATCTGGCGTAGCGTCTCCCGCCGGATCAGGAAACACGCGCCGGTGACGTAGTCGACGTCGCGTACCGTCCCGTCCGGCGCGGCCGGATCGAACACCCCGGCGTCGGCGTGGTACGTGGACCCGTGGCCCTTGATCACGCCGCCGTTGAACAGAATGCGGGCCGGGTGTCCGCCGTCGAGGATGCGGCTGCCGACGATCCCTGCGTCCGGGTGCTCCTCGGCGGTCTGCAGCAGGCGCGTCAACGTCTCCGCGCTGACGACCGCATCCGGGTTGAGCAGCCAGACGAACTCGGCGGACGACGTCAGAGCGGCCCGGATCCCGATGTTGCAGCCGGCGGCGAAGCCGACGTTGTCACCGGCCGAGACGACCTCCACGGCCGGATCCAGCAGGTCGGTGAGATCGGGCCCGTGGTGCTCCTGTTCGGTGTTGTCGACGACGATCACCCGCTGGTCGGCGGTGTCACTGGCCTGCAGCGAGGTGAGGCAACGAACAGTGTCGTCGTAGTGCCGGTAGTTGACTACGACGGTTGCTACCCGCGGCCCGATTCGCACCGGTGACCTCCCGAACGGCAGGCGTCCGCAGCCGGTCCGTCCACCTGGGCCGAGGCTATCAGCTCGGCCACCGGGTGTACGGCGGACCGCGCGGAGCCGGTCCGCCGTACACCGCTTGGTCATCGCCAGGTGTCGGTGAGGGTCGTCGCGTCGCCGGCCGGGGTGGCACTGCGGTTGCCGCCCGACTCCCAGTCGACGGTGCCGTCCGGTGCCCGCTTGACGTACTTGTACTCGAAGGACTCACCGGCCGGCAGCGTGACGCTGCCCGACCAGACCGGGTAGTCGTCCGCAGCGAGGGCGACCGCCCGGGTCGGGTCCCACGAGCCCAGCGCCGGGACCGAGCCGACGACCAGGACGTCCTGGCCGTACCAGGTGGTCGCGGTGACGTCAAAGGTGACCGCGACGGTGCCCGGCTGCTCTCCGCCGGAGCCGGGCTGGCCCCAGATGGCGGTGAGCGGGGTGCCGCCGACGCCGGTGCGGTTCGCGCCCGCTTCCCACTCGACCGCGCCGTTCGACGCCACCTTGACCAGTTTCCACTCGAACGCCGTACCGTCCGGGACGTCGACGGAGCCGGTCCAGGTCGGGTAGCTGGCCGCGTCGGTGTTCAGTGGCGCCGCGCCGGCCGGGTCCCAGGAGCCGAGTTCGGGCAGTGAGCCGACCACCCGTACTTGCTGGCCGGGTGTGGTCTGCACGGTGGCGGTGACCGGGGTGCCGTCGCCCGGGGGCGGGTCGACCGGGCCGCAGCCGGCCGGGTCGGTGCAGTCGAGCCGCGCCGCGACGTGCAGTGCCACCGCCCGGTTCGCCGGGATGTCGGCGTGGAAGCCGCCGTCGGTGATGGCGATCGTGCCACCGGTGCAGGTGCCACTGTCCGCCCGGTAGGTGCCCCGGGCCACGTTGCAGTACCGGCCGTCCGGCAGGCCGGTGGCGAAGCTGCGGCTCCAGGTGCTGCCGGTCGCGTTGAACGCGGCGTACCCGCGGTCGGCGCGGGCGAAGCCGAATCGGCCGTTGCCGTCGGTGACGACGCCGCCGATGCCGGCGCCGGCGGTGGCGTTGCGGAAACCGACCATTCCGGCGACCTGTTCGTCGCGGTGCTCGCAGATCCACTCGGCGCTGGCGCAGTCGGTCGGCAGCGTGGTGCCGTCGCCGGTGCTGGGCGGGCCCTGGGCGACCACCGGGCCGAAAGCGTAGCTGGACATCAACTGCGGGGTCCCGTACGGGTGGGCCAGCATGAACGCGTCGGCCAGGTAGTAGCGGTCGCCGTCCTGGTAGGTGAGCGTCGGGGTGGCTCGCTGGGTGTCGTGGTTGTCGATGAAGACGACAGCCTGGTCGCCGGTCAGCCCGCCGTAGTCCGGCAGGCTGGCCAGCTGGGCGATGTTGCCGTCGCGGAAGGCCGCGGCGACCGCCCGCTGGTAGTCGAAGTTGGTGACCTTGCCGTACGGCGCGTACGCGGTGTACGGAATGGTGGCGTCGCCGTACACCTCGTGGAACAGGTCGGGCCGGCCGCCGAAGCCGGGCACGTCGTCCAGCCGGGAGATGATGTCCGCCAGGTGGGCTTCCTGGACGTGCTTGGCGGCGTCCACCCGGAACCCGGCTACGCCGAGGGCGATCACCGAGTTCATGTACTTGGCGATCTTGCGGCGTACCTCCGGGTCGGCGGTGTTGAGGTCGGCCAGGTCGAGCAGCTCGCAGTCCTGCACCTCGGTCTTGCTGCCCCAGTTGCTGATGGTGCGGTAGCAGGGGCCGAAGTCGGCGTAGCCGTAGCTGTCTCCGGAGCCGTCGCCGAACAGGTCGGGATAGCCGTACTTGCGGTAGACGGTGCCGGCGCTGCCCGGCCCGCTGCCGACCGATCCGGTGCCGCTCATGTGGTTGAGCACCATGTCGACGTAGATCTTGACGCCCTGGTCCCGGCAGCGTTCGACCATGTCGACGAAGTCGGCCCGGTCGCCGCGCCGGGTCTGGTCGATCCGGTACGAGACCGGCTGGTAGTCCTGCCACCACGGGTAGCTGGCGCCCTCCGCGCTGGGCAGCACCACATGCTCCTGCGGTGGGGAGACCTGGACCCCACCCCAGCCGTCCGGGCCGAGTGTTGTCTCGCACTCCTCGGCGATGGAGTTCCACCGCCACTGGAACAGGTGCACGATCGCGTCGCCGTTGCCGACAGCGGTGGCGGTCGTCTCGGCGGTCGCGGCCGGGGCCGCTGCGCGGGGCGTTGCGGTGGCGGTGGCGGGCGCGGTCAGGGTGACGGCCAACGGGATCCCGAGGACGGCCGCCACGGCGGTGGCCACCGGTCTGGACACGGTCGATCCGGGCACGGACATCAGCGCTCCAATGCTGGTGATGGCTTGCCTGCGAGGAGGCAGGCAGCAGGGCCTGGCCCTGAAAGATCCTGCAAGGTTCGCAAGCACTTCCAGGCGTGTGGTGAGGGTAACAATCAGATGTCTCGCTGTGAACAGCTTGTTTCGGCCGGGAGCTTAGGGTGTCAGATGGCGGTCCCGGATCGGGCTGCAAGATCTGGTCTCAGCTTGCAGCAAGATCCGTCGAACTGCGGTCCGGCCTGGGGTCAGCCGGCGGTACGCGGAGTCCGCCCCCGACCGCCGACGGCCGGCCGACCGGCGGCCCCGACCGCCTCACTGACCGCCGTCGCCACCGCCGGATCGGCGTCCGGACGGGACAGCAGGATGAACTCCACCTCGCCCAGCGGCGGCAGATCGGCCGGGGCCACCGGGGTCAGGCCGACCGGCACCAGCCGGGCCGAGTGCGGCAGCAGGCCGAGACCGGCGCGGGCGGCGGCCACCAGCCCGCCGAGACTGCCGCTGGTGCAGGCGATCCGCCACGGCTGACCGGCCGACGAGAGCGCGGCGAGCGCCTGCGCCCGGGAGATGCTCGGTGGCGGGTAGACCACCAGCGGCACCGGTTCCCCGACGGCCCGCCGCGGCGGCGTCGGCTGGTCCGCCGCGCCCAGCCAGACCAGCCGGTCACGCCAGACCAGGGTGCCCCGGGACTGGCCCGTCAGACGTTTGGCGAAGACCAGGTCGAGTGCCCGGGCGTCCAGCAACTGATGCAGTGTGCCGCTCAGCGCCACGGTCAGCTCGACGTCGACCAGCGGGTTGCGGCGGCGGAAGGTCTGCAGCACGTCCGGCAGATAGCTGGAGATCAGGTCCTCGGAGACGCCGAGCCGCAGCTTGCCGCGTACCACCGTGGTGCTGAAATGCCGGCGGGCCCGGTCGTGCGCGTCGAGAATGTCCCGGGCGAAGCTGATCATCGCTTCGCCGTCCACCGTCAGCTGCACGGTGTGCGTGTCGCGCAGCAGCAGCGGCCGCCCGGCCGTCTCCTCCAACCGCCGTACGTGCGCGCTGACCGTGGACTGCCGCAGACCGAGCCGCTCGGCGGCCCGGGTGAAGCTCAGCAACTGGCTCACCGCCAGGAAGCTGCGCAGCTGGACGGGCTCGTACACGACCTGCATGTTATCGCGTTACGCGATGACAGTCAGTGCGTTGATCAGCTTTCCCGCTGATCGGCAGCCGCTCAGAATGGGTGGACCGCCCCCTGTTCACCTGGAGCACCCGGATGCGCTGGCCCCGCTGGCTGATCATCGACCCGTTCATCGCGATGCTGTTCGCCGTCGTGGCGCTCGCCGCGCTGCTCCCGGTCCGCGGCACCGCCGCCTCGGTCGCCGGTGTCGTCGCCAGCGTCGGCATCGCCCTGCTGTTCTTTTTGCACGGGGCCAGGATCGCCCCGGCGGCGGCCCTCGCCGGCGCCCGGCACTGGCGCCTGCACACCGTGGTGCTGAGCACCACCTTCGTGGTCTTCCCGCTGCTCGGCCTGGCCGTCGCGGTGATCAGCCCGCAACTGCTGCCGGCCGACCTCTACCAGGGGGTCCTCTTCCTCTGCGTGGTCCCCTCGACGGTGCAGTCGTCGATCGCGTTCACCTCGATCGCCCGGGGCAACGTGCCGGCCGCCGTGTTCAGCGCGTCGTTCTCCAACATCGTCGGGGTCGCGCTCACCCCGCTGCTCGCCGTGCTGCTCATGCAGAACACCGGTGACCTGCGGCTGACCGCCGGTTCGATCGGATCGATCGTCGGGCAGCTGCTGCTGCCGTTCGTCGCCGGTCAGTTGTCCCGACGGTGGACCGCCGACTGGATCGGCCGGCACAAGAGCCTGACCTCGGTGGTCGACCGGGGCTCGATCCTGCTGGTGGTCTACACCGCGTTCAGCGCCGGTGTGGTCGCCGGGATCTGGCAGCAGATCGCCGTCAGCCAGCTGCTGATTCTCGGCGCCACCGTCGGTGCCCTGCTGGCGGTGGTGATGGGGCTGTTGTTCGGAGTCACCCGGCTGCTCGGCTTCGACCACGCCGACCGGGCCGCGACGGTCTTCTGCGGCGCCAAGAAGAGCCTGGCCACCGGGTTGCCGATGGCGGCCGTGCTGTTCAGCCCGCAACTGCTCGGCATGCTGGTCCTACCGCTGATGATCTTCCACCAGATCCAGCTGATCGTCTGCGCGGCCCTGGCCCGGTGGTGGTCGAACCGGGCACCAGCGGCCCGTCCGTCAGGCGAGACGACCCGGGTGTAGGTGGGTTCGGCCGACGGTGGGTCGGTCCGGTCAACGGACGACTGAGTCGAGCTGCTCGGCGCCGTACCGCTCGATGTACCGCTCCAAGGTGTCGTCGCCCACGGCGGTCCAGAACTCGACGCCGCGATCGGTGTCCAGCCATATCACCCACTGGTCGCCGACGTATCCGGTGTTCGCCACCGGCGCGGTGACGAACCGGACGTCGTTGCGGATCTTGCGCAGGTCGAAGGTGAGCTGCCGGAGCTTGTCGTTGGTCAGGCCGTCGTCGACGGTGACGGTCGCGGTGATCGCGTCGAGCAGCGCGTCGAGCTGTCGTGGGCTGGTCAGGGTGTCCCGGTCGAGGGTCTCGTCGAGCAGCGCGCGCAGGTAGTTCTGGTGGCGGCGCATCCGGTCGAAGTCGCCCTCCGGCAGGCCGTAGCGCTGGCGTACGTACTTGACGGCCTGCTCGCCGTCGAGCCGCTGCGGTCCGGCGGGCCAGCTGGATCGCAGATTCGGTCCGGGCGTCCCGGCCGGGATCTCCACGGTCACTCCGCCGACCGCGTCGGTCAGGTCCTGCAGCCCGACGAGGTCGATCAGGGCGACGTGGTCGATGCGCAGCCCGGTCACGTTCTCGACGGTCTGCACGGCAAGGCTGGCGCCGCCGAGCGCGTACGCGGAATTGATCTTGAGGTTGCCGTGCCCGGGGACCGGCACCCACGAGTCGCGGGGGATGGAGACGACGTACGCCCGCTCCCGGCCGGCGGTGATCCGGACCGCCATCAGCGAGTCGGTCCGGCCGTACGGCCCGGTGGGGGAGTCCGCGCCGGTGGCGCTGGAGGCAAGGCTGTCAACGCCGGCGAGCAGCACGGTCAGCCCTTCCGGCGTCGGTGCCGGCCGTTGGTCGGCCGGGATGGTGGCGAACGGGTCGGGGATCCGCTTGATCTCGCCGAGGTAGTAGTGGCTGACGGCGGCCACCCCGGCCACCCCGGCGAGGGCGGCGACCACCAGGCCGGTGATGCCGAGCAGGGCGATGCGGCGCAGCCGGCGACGGCCGTGCCGGGCCGGTGGCCGCCGGTGCTGCCCAACGCCGGCGCTCGACCGGGTCAACGTCACCGGGCTGGTCGCTGAGACCCCCGGCTGCCGGTCGGACCACTGCGGCTGGTCCGCCGACCACTGCGGCTGGTCCGCCGACCACTGCGGCTGGTCGGCGGTCGTGGCCCACTGGCCGTACGCCTGGTCGGTCGTGGCCCATTGGTCGTGCTGCTGGTCGATGGTCCACTGGTGTGACTCGGCCCAGTCGTCGTCCGCCGTGGCGGGGCGGTGCTGGCTCTGGTCGTGCGCGGGCAGGTCAACCCAGTTCTCCCGGGCGGGTTCCGGATTGTCCTGATCGTCAGGTCGCCCGGTCATGTGGTCACCTCTGGCTCTCGATCGCGATCGCTGAGAGACCCAGGCTAACCAGACATTGGGGATCTATAACTCCAATCGGCGAAATCTAGACGAGACTCGGGCTGACCGGCGTCGTCGGGTGAACCGGATCGACAACTCGGCACCCGGCGCAGCCAACCGGGGTTAGCGTCACAATATGTCAGCAATAGTCGGTATTGTCGGTGATGTGGGTGGCCGCCAAGAGGGCGTCGACCCACTCGCCCTGGCCTGCACCCCGCACGACCTTCAGCAGACCGGTCGCTACCTGGACGACCGAGCGGCGATCGTCGCCCGCTGGTCCGACGGCGACCGGGCGGCGAGCCGGTCGCCGTACTCCGCGGGTCGGTCGCCGTACTACGCGGCCACGACGGACGCGGTCGCGGTCAGCTGCACCGCCCAACCCGACCTGCTCGACCTGTACCAGCGGCACGGTACGGCGGCCGTCACCCAGCTGACCGGCGAATTCGCGATCGCGGTCTGGGACCGCGACCGGAACCAGCTGCTGCTGGCGGCCGACCGGACCGGCGAGCGGACGCTGTACTGGCGGCTCAGTGGTGACCGGCTGACCTTCGCCTCGCAGCTGCGGGCGTTGCTGGCCGATCCGCATGCCAGCCAGGAGCTCGACCAGGTCGCACTGCACCACTACCTGACCTACCGGTACGTCCCCGCGCCATGGACGATCTACGCCGGCATCCGCAAGCTTCCCCCGGGCACGTCGCTGACCTGGGCGGACGGGCGGGTCACCACCCGTCGCTACTGGACACTCGACGCCGCTGCCGGGCCGTCGGCACCGGGCATCGACCAGGCCGCCGAGCAGCTACGCGAACGGCTGGTCGACGCCGTGCGTTCCCGGCTGCCGGCTACCGGGCCGCCGCAGGTGCTGCTCTCCGGCGGGATCAGCGCCACGCTGGTCGCGGCCGCCGTGACCCGCAGCACCAGCGTCAGGGCGCACACCTGCTCCGTCGGGTTCGGCGAACCCCGGCTCGACCAGCGGGCGGCGGCGCGAGCCGTCGCCCGGGCGCTCGGCACCGAGCACCAGGAGTATCTGGTGACCGGGCTCGATCCGGCCGTACCGCAGCAGATCGCCGGCCTGTTCGATGAACCGTTCGCCAGCCCGGCCGCGATCCCGGCCTACCTGGTCGCCAGGTACGCCGGGGTGCGACGGGCGGAGGCATTCTGCGGCCTCGGGGGTGCCCTGCTGTACGGCGGGTTCCCGCACCACCTGCTGCTCGGCTGGCTCAACGGCTGGCCGCAGCGGCCGGCCGGACTGCCGGGGTTGCAGCGGGCCGGGGCCGCGCTGGTGCGGCGGAGCACGGCCGGGACCCCGGTGCGTCGGCTCGGCCGGCTGCTGGAGGTCGCCGGCTGCCCACCGCCGACCCGGTACGCACGGATCGTCGCCGAGTGCAGCGCCGAGCAGAAGAACGCCCTCTACCCGGCGCGGCTGCGCGCCGAACTCGCCAACGTGGACAGCGGCCTGCTGGCTGAGGCGGCCTACCTCGCCTCGTCGGGGGACTCCCAGGCGGTCCGGATGACCGGTGCGGATCTACTCGGATACCTGCCCGGCGACGTACTCGCCCGGTGGTCGACGGTGTCGGCCGGCGCGGGACTACGGCTGCAGGCACCGTTGCTCGACCACCGACTGCTCGAGTGGGTGGCCGGCCTGCCGGCATCGTGGAAGGTGCCGGGGCGGCGGCGGAACCTGGCGCGGCGGGCGGCGGCCGGCTGGTTGCCGGGCCGGGTGGTCACCTCCGATTCGGTGGACGCCAGGCCACCGCTGGCCAGCTGGCTGCGGGCCGAGCTGCGCGAACTCGCCGGGGACCTGCTCACCGACCGGACCTTCCAGGACCGTGGTCTGTTCCAGCCGGCAGCGGTCCGCCGGCTGCTCGACGAGCACCAGGCCGGGCTGGACCACGCTGGCGAGATCTACACATTGCTTCAACTCGAACTCTGGCTGCGGCACCGGCCGGGGCCGGTGAGAGACCCCGCACTTGCTGGTCAGCGCGACATGACCTTGGAAGAATCGGGGTACGGCACAACCGGTGCCGGAGGTTGTCCGGCGGCGGCATCGCCAACCGGAGACCTTCGGTAACCGTGCCGGAACGGATAGTGTGATCATCATCGACGCGCCGGTCAACCAGGACCGGCGTCGCTGTACCTGCTGCATGTACGTGGAGGTGGAGTTCTCTACATGACCGACCCGACCCCCACCAAGGCCTCCGGATCCGGCGACAAGTCCGGATCGAGCCAAAAGTCGGACTCAACCAGGCCGCCGGAGTCCCGGCGTCCGTTCCAGCTCTCCTCCTGGGCGGAAGCCAAGTTCATCGGCGACGTGCTCCGCACCGAGACCGTCGGCGGCGGGCTGCTGCTGCTCGGCGCGGTCATCGCGCTGATCTGGGCCAACTCACCGTGGGGTGACGCCTACACCGACCTGGGCCAGTTCGTGCCCTGGCCCGGCGGGGCACCGCTGCACCTGGACGTCGACCTGGCGCACTGGGCGGCGGACGGCCTGTTGGCGATCTTTTTCTTCGTGGTCGGTCTGGAGCTCAAACGCGAGTTCGTCGCCGGTGAACTGCGCAGCCCACGCCGGGCCGCGCTACCGGTGATCGCCGCGATCGGCGGCATGGCCATGCCGGCGCTCATCTACGTACTGATCAACCTGAACACCGGCGACAGCGCGCTGCGCGGCTGGGCGATCCCCACCGCCACCGACATCGCGTTCGCCCTCGCCGTGCTCGCCGTCATCGGCTCCCACCTGCCGCAGGGCCTGCGCGCCTTCCTGCTCACCCTGGCCGTCGTCGACGACCTGCTGGCGATCACCATCATCGCGTTCTTCTACACCGAACAGGTCAACTTCCTGGCCCTGGCCGGCTCCCTGCTGCCGCTGCTCGCCTTCGCGCTGCTGCTGCGGTTCGGCAGGACCTGGTGGTGGGCGCTGATCCCACTGGCCGCCATCACCTGGACGCTGATGCACGCCTCCGGCGTACACGCCACCATCGCCGGCGTACTGCTCGGCTTCATGGTGCCGGTGCTGCCCCGCAAGGGCGAGCAGCACGGCCTGGCCGAGCACTTCGAACACCGGTGGCGGCCGATCTCCGCCGGCTTCGCCGTGCCGGTCTTCGCCTTCTTCGCCGCCGGGGTGTCGCTGCGTGACGGCGGCATCGGCTCGGTGCTGACCGATCCGGTGGCGATCGGGGTGATCGCCGGGCTGGTCCTCGGCAAGACGATCGGCATCCTGGGCGCCACCGGGCTGATGACCCGCTTCACCCGCGCCGACCTGGGCGGGCTGAAATGGGTCGACCTGCTCGGGGTGTCGCTGCTGGCCGGCATCGGGTTCACCGTCTCGCTGCTGATCGGCGAGTTGGCGTTCGGCGCCGGCAGCGACCGCGACGCCCACGTCAAAGCGGCCGTCCTGATCGGCTCGCTGACCGCGGCGATGCTCGCCGCCATCGTCCTCAGCCGGCGCAACAAGGTCTACCGGCGGATCTCCGAACAGGAACGGCAGGACCGCGACGGGGACGGAATCCCGGACATCTACCAGCAGCTGCCGCAACCGACACCGGACGACGACCGCCGCTGACCCGGAGTGCCCCGGCGGCGCCCCCGCAACCCGGTCGTGGCCCTGGTCCTGCCCTAGTCGAGGGACAGGTCCAGCAGCGACCGGAGTGCGGGGCCGCCGCCGTCCAGCGTGATCCGGCGGGTCAGCCGCACCGACTCCAACATCCGGCGGTCGTGGGTGACCAGCAGCAACGTGCCGGTGAACGACGCCAGCGCCGACTCCAACTGCTCGATCGCCGGCAGATCCAGATGGTTCGTCGGCTCGTCGAGGACCAGCAGGTTCACCCCGCGCGCCTGCAGCAACGCCAACGCCGTACGGGTCCGCTCGCCCGGCGACAGGGTGGCCGCCGGCCGCAGCACGTGGTCGGCCCGCAGCCCGAACTTCGCCAGCACCGTACGGGCCTCGGCCGGGGCCAGGTCGGCCGCCGCCCGGAACGCGTCCAGCACCGGCTCGTCGCGCAGGAACAGCCGGCGGGCCTGGTCGATCTCGCCGACCACCACCCCGGGACCGAGCCACGACTCGCCCGAATCCAGCGGCAGCCGCCCCAGCAACGCACCGAGCAGCGTCGACTTGCCGGACCCGTTCGGCCCGGTGATCGCCACCCGGTCCGCCCAGTCGATCTGCAGATCCACCGGGCCGAGGGTGAACCCGCCCCGGCGTACCACCGCCTGGCGCAGCACCGCGACCACCGCGCCGGACCGGGGCGCGGCGGCGATCTCCATCCGCAGCTCCCACTCCTTGCGCGGCTCCTCGACGGTCTCCAGCCGCTCGATCATCCGCTCGGTCTGCCGCGCCTTCGCCGCCTGCTTCTCCGACGTCTCGCCCCGGAAGTGGGGGATGAACTTGTCGTTGTCGGTGGCCTTGCGCCGCGCGTTGCGGACGCCTTTCTCCATCCAGGCCCGCTGAGTACGGGCGCGGGTTTCCAGCCCGGCCCGGGTGTCGGCGTACTCCTCGTACGCCGCCCGGGCCTGCCGGCGAGCCACCTCCCGCTCGGCCAGGTACGCCTCGTACCCGCCGCCGTAGTGGTTGACCTGCTGCTGGGCCAGGTCCAGCTCGACCACCCGGTTCACCGTACGGGCCAGGAACTCCCGGTCGTGCGACACCAGCACGGCACCGGCGCGCAACCCGGTGACGAACTGCTCCAGCCGGGCCAGCCCGGCCAGGTCCAGATCGTTGGTCGGCTCGTCGAGCAGCACCACGTCGTAGCGGCTGAGCAGCAGCGACGCGAGCTGGGCGCGGGCCGCCTGGCCGCCGGAGAGCGCCGTCGTCGGCTGGTCCAACGTCACCGTCAGACCCAGGTCGGCGACCACCTGCTCGGCGCGTTCGGCCAGGTCGGCGCCGCCGAGATCCAGCCAGCGTTCCAGCGCCACCGCGTACGCGTCGTCGGCGCCGGCCCGGCCGTCGGCCAGTGCCTGCGTCGACGCGTCCAGGTCGTGCTGCGCCGCCGCCACCCCGGTCCGGCGGGCCAGGTAGTCGCGTACCGACTCGCCCGGCCGGCGCTGCGGCTCCTGCGGCAGCAGCCCGACGGTGGCGGTCGGCGGGTTGCGGGTGACCGTGCCGGACTCGGGCGCGGCGGTGCCGGCGAGGATCCGCAGCAGCGTCGACTTGCCGGCACCGTTCGCGCCGACCAGACCGACCACGTCGCCGGGCGCGACGACGAGGTCCAGCCCGGTGAAGAGTTGCCGGTCACCGTGCCCGGCGGACAGGTCCCTGGCGATCAACGTGGCGCTCATGGCCCGGCGATCGTAGCCGCCGACCGGCAGACTGTGCTGATGATTTCGACGCTGGCGATCGACTGCGGCGGCGGCGGCATCAAGGCGTCCGTACTCGATGAGGCCGGCACCATGCGGGCCCGGCCGCTGCGGGTGCCGACCCCGTACCCGCTGCCGCCGATACGCTTCGTCGACACCCTGCGCGGGTTGCGTGACCAACTGCCGGCGGCAGACCGGGTCACCGTCGGGATGCCCGGCATGATCCGCCACGGTGTCGTGGTCGCCACCCCGCACTACGTGACCAAGGCCGGTCCGCGGACCAGGGTCGACCCGGGGCTGCTCGCCGAATGGTCCGGCTTCGACGCCCGTACGGCGCTCGGCGCCGCCTTCGACCTGCCGGTGCTGGTGCTCAACGACGCCGAGGTGCACGGCGCCGGGGTGGTCGCCGGCACCGGCTGCGAACTGGTCCTGACCCTTGGCACCGGGCTCGGCTGCGCGCTGTTCGACGGCGGCCGGCTCGCCCCGCACCTGGAGCTGTCCCAGGCGCCGGTGCGCTGGGGGCAGAGCTACGACACCTACGTCGGCGAGCACGAACGCCGCCGGCTCGGCGACGCGTTCTGGTCCCGGCGGGTACGCGGTGTCGTCGACGGTCTGCGACCGGTGTTCTGTTGGGACCGGCTCTACCTCGGCGGCGGCAACTCGCGGCTGATCCGTCCCGAGCAGGTGGCCCGGATGGGCGACGACGTGGTGGTGGTGCCGAACACGGCCGGCATCGTCGGCGGCGTACGGGCCTGGACGCTGATCCGACCCTGAGAACCGATCCGACCCTGACCGGACTGTGCCGGATCGTCCCGAAGCTGACTGGGTGACCGGCGGATGTCCGGTACGGGAACAGTCGCATTCCGCCGGTGGTTGTGCCAGCGTCAAGGGTGTCGGTGATCGCGACCGGGAAGGTGGGGCGGCCATGGATCTGTTGGAGGAGTACCGCCGGGCGAACCTGTACTTCGAGTCCGGCGACCCGTCCGGGGCGGCCCGGCTGCTGGAGCCGATCATCGCCGCCGAGCCCGACAACTCGGCGGTCCGCCAGCTGCTGGCCCGCTCCTACTTCAAGTCGGCGCAGCTCGGCCGGGCCGAGGAGCAGTTGCGCGAGCTGATCGACCGCGACCCGAGCGACCACTACGCCCATCACGTGCTGGGCCGTACCCTGGAACGGCTCGGCCGGCCGTCGCAGGCGCTGCGGCACCTGCGGCTCGCCGCCGCCATGCGCTCCGAGCATTCGGACTACCTGGCCGCGCTGCGCCGGGTCGAGGCGAAGGTCAACGGAAGGGCGTCGTGAAGATCAAACTGGACCTGCACGACATCTACAACCGTGGCCAGGACATCGACCGGGCGCTGCGGGGCGTCATCGACGAGGCGGTGGCCAAGAAGGCCACCCTCGTCGAGATCATCCCCGGTAAGGGATCCGGCCAGCTGAAGAAGCGGGTGCTGCGCTTCCTCGACCAGAAGGACGTCAAGCAGCTCTACCACCGGGTGGAGAAGGACTCGAAGAACTTCGGCCGGCTGTTCGTCCATTTCAGATGGAAGTGACTCCGATCGGAGTTACTCGGCCGCCTATCGTGGGCTGAGGGCCGCCATCGCCCGGTCGACGTAGTCGGCGAGTGAGTCCTCGGTCGTGGACGCCAGCCAGGCGTGCTGCGCCGCGACCAGACAGCCGAAGGCGGCGGCGGCGAGCGCCCCGGGCGTCGGATCGTCGGCGGCGTACGGGGCGCCGGCCGCCGTGGCGCGCTCCCGTAGCACCGCGACGGCGGCGTGCTGCATGCTCTGCAGCTTGCGCAGGTAGACGGCGAGCAGCGCGGGCGTCTCCAGGATCACCCGCTGGACGGGCTTGCTGACCTGCTGCTGGCCTGACGTGTCTGCTGAGGCGTCCACGATGTCGAACAGCCGGCGCAGCGACGTCCAGACGGGTTCGCCGGCGGGGCGCTCGCGCAGGTTGTCGAGCATGTCGTCGGCACCGAGGTCGAACTTGCCGACGACGATGTCCTCCTTCGTGGCGAAGTAGCGGAAGATGCTGCGTTGGGACATGCCGACGGCCGCCGCGATGTCGTCGATGGTGGTGGCGTCGTAGCCCCGGGAGACGAAGAGCTGCAGTGCCGCGTCGGCGATGTCGCGCTGCACCGCCCGACGGGTGCGTTCGCGCAGGGTTGGCTGCTTTCCAGTCATGATGAGGCCAGCTTAGCACTGGCCGTCGCAGTTGACAGTTGCTGACAGTTTCGTCGTACAGTGTCGTCATGACCAAGGTGATCGTCATTACCGGATCCAGCGACGGCATCGGCGCTGCGGCCGCCCGTCAGCTGCACAGCGCCGGCCACCGGGTGGTCGTCGTCGGGCGCTCCCCGCGCAAGACCGAGGCCGTCGCCCGCGAGATCGGCGCGGAGCACTTCCTCGCCGACTTCGCCCGCCTCGACGAGGTACGCAAGCTCGCCGCCGAACTGGACGCCGCGTACCCGCGCATCGACGTGCTCGCCAACAACGCCGGCGGCGTCTTCGGTGACCCCACCAAAACCACCGACGGCTTCGAGCTGACCTTCCAGATCAACCACCTGGCACCGTTCCTGCTGACCCGGCTGCTCATCGACAAGCTGACCGCGTCGCGGGCCACCGTGATCCAGACGTCGAGCGTCGGCGCACGGCTGGCCGGCAAGCTCGACGTCGACGACCTCAACCTCGACCGCAACTTCGACCCGGTACGCGCCTACAGCGCCGCCAAGCTGGAGAACATCCTGTTCACCACGGAACTGCACCGCCGCTACCACGCCGAAGGCATCGCCGCCGCCGCCTTCCACCCGGGCAACGTCGCGACCAGCTTCGGCACCCGGTCGGCGAGCCGGCTGATGCGGTTCATCACCACCAACCCGGTCACCCGGGCCATGCTGACCACCCCGGAGAAGGGCGCCGACCAGCTGGTCTGGCTGGCCACCAGCCGGCCCGGCGTCGACTGGGAGCCCGGCCGCTACTACGAGAAGCGCCGGCCCGCCAGGCGCGTCAACTCCCAGGCGTACGACCCTGATCTCGCCCGCCGGCTGTGGGAGCGTTCGGAGCAGCTGCTCGGCTGACCGGCGTCGCCGCAGCAGACCGCGTCGCGGCATCCCGGCCGGTCGCGGCATCCCGGCCGGTCGCGGCCTGCCGGGTCGACCAGGCCGACAGTGCAGCGACCGGGTCGTCGGCGAAGAACCGGATCGTCCGTACGTGTGCGATGCGGCCCAACGGGCGGACCACCCGCAGCGGCTCGGCCAGCTCGACCACCAGGTTGGTCTGCGCGATCGCCGACACGATGAGCACGTCACCGTCGACCCGGATGGTGCCCTGCTCGTTGTAGTTGCGGACCAGCCGGACCTCGGTGACCAGCCGACGGGGCACCCGGACGTCCAGGAACGCGGCGTTGCGGACCCGGATCCCGTCGGGCCCGACCACGTGCGGTCGGGTCACGGTCGCGGCGATCACCGCCAGAGCGATCAGTACGCCGTACGCGTCGATCAGCAGGATCGCGTGCCGCAGCGGGTCCGGGGCACCGATCGCCCGCAGCAGGATCTCCACCGCGACCAGCTCCACGATCGACACCACCAGGAACATCACCATCGTCGACGCCACCGCCCCGGCGTAGGGCACCGCCGTCGCCGACTCCGGTACGCCGTGGCGGCGACGGCGTACCCACAGCCAGAGGCTGACCAGGCCGGCACCCTCGAAGCCGACCAGCCGGCGCAGCACCACCCCGACCCGACGCGCGGTCATCGGTGACCTCGCAGCCGGGCGAGGATCAGCCGGAACACCTCGGCCTGGGCGGGGGAGAACTCACCGGTGATGGCGGCCAGCCACTGGACGCCTGCCGCGTCGCCCGCGTTCGTGACGATGGCGTCGGTCATCTCGGCGGGCAGGAAGCCCTCCAGGTCGGCGGCGAGCGACGCCACCCGCGCGTCTGCCGGGTCGGCGTCGGCGATCTCGTCGAGCCGTCGGTAGAACTCCTGCGTACGGGCCAGCATCGCAGGCTCGGTCAGCGGCTGGAACAGCGCGCTGAACTCACCCCGCTGCTCCGGCCCGACCCCGGTGTCCAGCAGCGCCAGCATCTCCCGGTCCAGGGCGGCGAACGCCGAGCCGTCGGTCGGCAGTTGACGCAGCACCACTGCCATCTCCTCGGACACCGTGGCATCGGCGTCCAGCTCGTCGATGGACTCGCCGGCGGCCAGCAGCACAGCGAGCCGCCGCCGCCTGCTGGCGATCGCGGCCTGCTGGCGGGCCAGGTCGGCGTCCAGTTCGGTGAGCACCTCGCGCAGCTCCCGGCCCCGGTCGTCGGCGAGCACGTCCCGGATCTCGTCGAGGGAGAGTCCGAGTTCGCTCAGCCGGCGTACCCGGGCCAGCGCGACCGCGTCCCGCAGCCGGTACTCCCGGTAGCCGTTGGACAGCCGCTCCGGTTCGGGCAGCAGCCCCAGGTGGTGGTAGTGGCGCACGGTCCGGGTGGAGACCCCGACCAGCGCGGCAAGCTCGCCGATCCGCATGCCACCAGTAGAAACGTTGCCGCTACGGCAAGGTCAAGCTTGCCGTAGCGGCCTCACAGACTGTCAGGCGTCTTGGAGTTCTCGGAGGTGGTGGTCGGTTGCCTGGAACCGTGGCCAGTCCGGCGTGTGACAGCCGACCGCGTGCAGCGCGGTACGGATGTCCATCAGCAGCCTGCTGGCAGCGAACTCGAAGCTGGTGGCCTCGGTCGACGTGGCGATGTCCACGATCCGGTCAGCGAGCTTCGCGGCGATCTGGACCTCGACGTCCAGAGAATCCAATTGCTCCTGGACCGCATCGATGAATTCTTCGAACTGCTCATCGGTGCCATGGGGGGTGCTGACGAAGGTCATCTGGACCGCGAGACGGAACTCTTTCACGTTGCCTCCCAGCACGTCGCCCGACGAAGCTGAGCCCTCATGTCTCGCAAGTAGTTCGGGTTCGAGGGCGTTGTTGACATCGTCTTCATGCACTTACAGGGATTCGGGCACTTCAACTTGAAGTGCTTGTTCCCTCCTCCGGTGACGGACCAGCCATCCTTCTCGACCTCCTTGAGGAGTTCCTCGTACTCGCCGCCGAGCCTGTGACGAGGTCGTGACACCGTGAGTTCTCCTCGTGTTCGAGGGTACCTTGGATTGCTGCCGCTACGGCAGAGGTCTTTCGTGGGTCGATCCTCTCGTCAGTATCGATGTTCAGGGCGCAGGCCGGGTCGGACATATAACTCATTTGGCGCACTGTCGGTTATGAGACAGTCACTGAAAGCTACTTTTGGCGGATGTTGCCGGCCGATCGGCTACGGCCACCAGTGCAGTGTCGACGAACATGACGACGGGGGTGTGGCGTCGTTGCCGCCGCGACAAGGTCAAGCAGCGATCGTCAACGCGATGGCCCCCGTGCGGCGGCGCTGTCGAGGGCGACGGTGACGACCTTACGCACCGCCGGTTCGTCCGGCGGGTCGCTCTCCCGGTCAGCGAAGAGCAGATGTCCGGTTCCTGCCAGTATCGGCGCGAGCGTGTCGATGTCGGCGTCGACCGCGATCCGGCCGAGGTCGCGCTCGGCGGCCAGGTAGGACGCGATCATGGTCGTGGCGTCCGAGAGGATCGGCAGTCGGGGGTCCGGTCTGGTGCGCCGCAACCGGCTGCGTAGCTCGTCGCGGGAGACGATGAGACTGATCAGGGCGAGGGTCACCGATCCGAACAGCTCGGTGAGCAGCCCGGTCAGGTTGCCGGCGACGGTGCCGGTCCCGGCTGCCTGCTGCAGGGCAGCGGCCTGGGTGTCGATCCGGGCCATCCGGTCCAGCACGAACTCGGTGACGAAGGTGTCGAAGTCGGCGAAGTAGCGGTGCAGGACGCCCTTGGCGACCCCCGCCTCGGTGGTGACCGCCCGGCTGGTCAGACCACTTGGCCCAGCTTGGAGAAGGACGCGTTCGGCGGCGTCGAACAACTGCTCGCGCGCGTCGTGGATGGCCACACCGGTTGGCACTGTGCGCTCCTCCGCTCGCCTGTCGGGCCGCCGCAATGGGCGATTGCCCACTAGAGTGGGCGCATGCCCACTTCATCGTCCGGGCGTCCACCGGATCCTCATCTTGCCAGGGGCGTCGCCGAATCGTTCGGCGTCGACGCACCGCGCTACGACCGGGCCAGACCTCGCTACCCCGACGCGCTGGTACGGCGGATCGTCGCCGCCAGTCCCGGATCCGAGGTGTTGAACGTCGGCTGCGGCACCGGCATCGAAGCCCGACAGTTCCAGCAGGCCGGCTGCACGGTGCTCGGGGTCGAACCCGACCCGCGAATGGCGGATTTCGCGCGGCGCGCCGGCACCGAGGTCGAAGTGGCGACATTCGAGAAGTGGCAGGCCGCCGGACGGACCTTCGACGCCGTCATCGCCGGAACGGCCTGGCACTGGGTCGACCCGGTCGCCGGGGCGACCAAAGCCGCCCGGGTCCTGCGCACCGGTGGTCTGCTGGCACCCTTCTGGCACGTGTTCCAGCTCCCGCCCCTCGTGGCGGAAGCCTTCACCGCCGCCTACCGGCGGGTGGTGCCCGACTCGCCGGTCACCTTCGAGCCGGACAAGCAAGGTGTCGACGCGTACCAGCCGCTGTTGACCAGAGCCGCCGACGGCATGCACGAGGTCGGCGGGTTCAGCACCCCCGAGCAGCTGCGCTTCGACTGGACGCAGCCGTACACCCGCGACGAGCTGTTCGATCTCATGCTGACCCAGGGCCTCCTCACCCGGCTGGCACCGGACGAACAGGCGGCGATGTTGGACGGCGTCGGACCCGCTGTCGACAAGGCCGGTGGCAGCGTGACGATGTCCGGCACGACCGTTGCCGTCGTCGCGGTGCGTACCCGCAGGGCCGCCGCAACAGCGGTCACGCCGGCAGAGTGAGCCGGGCGGTCGGTCGGGGTGCGGGCGGCCAGCAACGCGTTGGTGCCGCGCCAGACGGCCACCGCGTAGTCGGCCTCGGGCACCTGGCACAGCGGCCTGCCAGCGGGCGTGCTCAACCGCAGACCATGACGGCGGGTACGGCGTACGGCGAAACTCCAGCCGCCGCCGGCACCGGCCAACACGTACCTGGCGTCCGGGTGCGCCAACAGGGTTACGACGCCGTTGAGCATGTCTGCGGCGGCGAGATACACCATCGACAATCCGCGCGATCCGAGGTGGCGGGAACTGTAGGCCCCGCATCAACGGGTGCGTCGAACTGTACGGCGATCACACAACATGATCACGGTGTCCCGCCGTAGCTGACCCCACCGGCGTGCTCGCCAAGGACGAAGACCCGGTCGCCCTGCTCACCACACTCACCTCGATCGGCCGCTGCCGACGCGACGACAGGCCGGGTTCGGCCAGGACAAGCCAGCAACGTCATGCCCTTCCGATGCATGGCGGCGAGGACTGCCTGACCCCGGAGGGACCGGCGGTGGTCAACAAATCGGCTCGGTGACCGCGGTTGGAGTGGTAGGCACTCGGAGGGATACCAGAGCGATGACGTTCGAGGATTATGTGGTGGCGCGTGGTCCAGCGCTGGTTCGCCTGGCGCGGCTGCTCACCGGTGACTCCCATCGCGCAGAGGACCTGGTACAGGAAGCCCTCGGCCGAGCGTACGCCCGATGGCGGTCGATCAGCCGGATGGACCGGCCGGACATCTATGTACGGCGCATCCTGGTGAACGTCAACTCGTCCTGGTGGCGACGCCGGTCCAGTCACGAAACACCGGTGACGTCGGAGCTGATGACCGCCGCGCTCGACCACTCGGCTGCGTGCCGGGTAAGCGGCGACATGGGCACCGCTGCCGCGAATCGTGTTGCCGTTCCAACTCGGCAACCTGCCGGACGGCACCCGGATGGTCCGCGCATCGGTGGGCTTCATCGACGGCCGGTACGCCGACGGAGGGGTCGTGCTGGAACGGGAAGGGAACGATCGGATGGAGGTGCAAGCTCAGTACGCGCTGGTCCGGTCGGGTAATGCTCGGCAGGCCAATCACGTGGTCGGTGAACGGCAGGCATTCCTGTACCCGGGCCGAGACGAGATGGAGTTGCTCGGTCTGCCGAACCTGGATCTCAGCGCCCGCATCGGCAAGGGCAACTACCAGGGCTTCAGCATCCAGGATGCCGACCTGATCCTTGATTCGGTGCAGGTGGCAACCAACGTGGGCAACCTCTCGACCTGGCCGCAGACCCTGATGCGCTGACGCCATGCCCCCTAGTGTGTACGCAATGTAACCCCAGAGATCGGAGGTACAGGTGCATCTTGATGCCAGAGGTGCATCAAGATGCACCTCTGGCATCAGGTCGGCGGAGACACCCTGCTCCCGGAGCAACCCGAGCGGCCAGGTCGGCCCAGGTCAGCCGGAGCGACCGGAGCAACGGTTCAGTCTTCGCTTTATTCATCAGCTGATGTACTGTCGCGGTCGTGGAGACGCTAACCTACGGGCAGGTGCTGGCGCGCTTCGGGCACGCCCTGTCCGACCCGGTCCGAGCCCGGCTGCTGCTGGCACTGCGCGACGGCCCGGGCTATCCCGCCGAGCTGGCCGACCTGCTCGGCACCAGCCGGCAGAACCTCTCCAACCACCTGGCCTGCCTGCGTGGCTGCGGCCTGGTCGTGGCGGTGCCCGAAGGCCGGCGGTCCCGCTACGAGCTGGCCGACCCCCGGCTCGCCCACGCCCTGGGCGACCTGCTCGGCCTGGTGCTGACCGTCGACCCGGCGGCCTGCCCGACCGCTGACACCGACGGCTGCTGCTGATGTCCGCCCAGCTGCCGCTCATCCCGATCGGCCCAACCCGACCGTCCGAACAGAACCAGCTGACCGGGCATGCCGGCCCGACCCGGCCGTCCGCCGCCCGGCAGGCGACGCTCGCCCGGCGAATCCGATGGTTCGTCGCCGCCACCATCGCCTACAACGTGATCGAGGCGATCGTCGCGATCAGCGCCGGCACCGTCGCCTCCTCCACCGCGCTCATCGGGTTCGGCCTCGACTCGGTGGTCGAGGTGGCCTCCGCCGCCGCGGTCGCCTGGCAGTTCACCGGCGCCGACCACAAACGCCGCGAACGCCGGGAACGCGCCGCGCTGCGGGTCATCGCCGTATCGTTCTTCGCCCTCGCCGGCTACGTCGGTGTCGAATCGGTACGGGCACTACTGGGCGCACACCGCCCGGACCACTCCACGGTCGGGCTGGTCCTCGCCGCGCTCTCCCTGGCGGTCATGCCGGTGCTCTCCACCGCGCAGCGTCGCGCCGGCCGGGAGCTCGGCTCGGCGTCGGCTGTCGCCGACTCGAAACAGACCCTGCTCTGCACCTATCTGTCCGCCGTCCTGCTCGTCGGGCTGGCGGTCAACTCGCTGTTCGGCTGGTGGTGGGCCGACCCGGCAGCCGCCCTCGTCATCGCCGCCGTCGCCGTCAAGGAAGGCCGGGAGGCCTGGCGCGGCGACACCTGCTGCTGCACGTCCTAACGGAGGAACAGTGATCGCCGGCTTCGCTCTCGTCCTCTACCTGGCCGCACTCGCCATCGCGTTCGGCTGGCGTAGCGTCGTCCAATGGCGGCGCACCGGTGACACCGGGCTGCGCCTGGACGCGGGACGGCCCGGCTCGCTGCGCTGGTGGGCGAAGCTGATGTTCGTCGTGGCACTGCTGCTCGCGGCCGCCGGCTCGGTCGCCGCCCTGGCCGGGCTCCCGCCGCTGACTCCGCTCGACCAGACCTGGATCCGGCTGGCCGGGACGGCCCTGGCCGTCGCGGGTGCCGGGCTGACCCTCGCCGCCCAGCACCAGATGGGGGCGTCATGGCGGGTCGGGGTCGACCCGGGTGAACTGACCGCTCTGGTCACCCACGGCCTGTTCGGGATCGTCCGCAACCCGATCTTCACCGCGATGGCGGCCAGCGTCGTCGGCCTCGCCGCCATGGTGCCGAACGCTGTCAGCCTCACCGCGGCCGCTGTACTGATCGTCTCGGTCCAGGTCCAGGTGCGGGCCGTCGAGGAGCCCTATCTGGTCGGTGTGCACGGCGAGGCGTGGACCCGGTACGCGGCCCGGGTCGGCCGGTTCCTGCCCGGCGTCGGCGCCTGGCGACTGCACTCGGGCTGAGCGCACCGTCGGACCGCGGTCGACCGGGTGGCTACCATCGCCGGGTGAACGAGGCAGCCGATGAGCGCAGGGCCGACCAGGGCGACACGGGCGGGCCGGGTGAGCAGCGGCGCGGCACTCTGTCGGTGGTGCCGACGCCGATCGGCAACCCGCGCGACATCACGCTGCGGGCGCTGGACGTGCTGCGTACCGCCGGGTTGGTCGCCGCCGAGGACACCCGGCGGGCCAGGCGGCTGCTCGACGCGCACGACATCGACGTCCGGGTGGTCAGCTGTTACGACCACAACGAGCAGGCCCGTACTGCCGAGTTGATCTCCGTGCTGAACGCCGGCACCGACGTCGCGTTGATCTCCGACGCCGGTACGCCGTTGGTCAACGACCCCGGCTACCTGGTGGTCGGGGCGGCGCTGGCCGACGGGCTGCGGGTCGACCCGCTACCCGGGGCGAGCGCCGCGCTGAGCGCCCTGGTCGGCTCCGGGCTGCCGGCCAACCGATTCCTGTACGTCGGGTTCCTGCCCCGCAAGTCGGCGGCGCGGCGTACCGCGTTGACCGAGCTCGCCCCGTTGTCCGCCACGTTGATCTTCTTCGAAGCGCCGCACCGGGTGGTGGAGATGCTCGCCGACGTACGCGAGGTGCTCGGCGACCGGCCAGCCGCGCTGGTGCGCAACCTGACCAAGTCGCGCGAGGAGTGGCTGCGCGGCCCGCTGTCCCAGGTGCACGCCGACCTGGCCGGCCGCGACGAGGTCAAGGGCGAGATCACCGTGGTGGTGGAGGGCATCCGGCGGCGTGAGTCGACCAACGGCGGCGGGGTCGGGGCCGGCGGCCTCGACCCGGACCGAGTGATCGAGTTGTTGCTCGGTGCGGGGCTGGACACCCGGACGGTACGGTCGTTGACCGGTCAGTTGACCGGGCTGGCCCGCAACGAGGTCTACGACCGGGTGTCGGCGTTGCGCCCGCGCTGAAGGCACCTGCATAGATCTATTGACATGCTCGAAACACGTTGAGAACATTCGAGTACTGCGGGTGGGAGCGCTCCCACCCGCTGCTTTCGATGCACGACCGCTGACGCGGCGCGCCGGGCAGAGAGCCTCGCCCGCGCCGCACGACCATCGGAAGGACCCGGCGTGTCGATACTCTCCCGACGGCGGACCGTTCCGCTCGCCGTCACCGCAGTGACGGCGCTGACCGCCACCGCACTCACCGCCGCTGTTCCTGCACACGCGCAGGACGAGGCACCCGAACAGATTGTCAACGGCACCTTCGACGACGGCCACGCCCCCTGGTGGGGCACCCCCAACATCACCCTCGACTCCAGCAGCCAGCAGCTCTGCGCCGACATCCCAGGTGGCACCGTCAACCCGTGGGACGTCATCATCGGCCAGGACAACGTCCCGCTGGTCGCCGGTGAGACGTACGAATACAAGTTCTTCGCCACGGCCACCCCAAACAAGGTGATCCGGGCGCTGATCCAACTGCCGGTCGACCCGTGGACCCAGTTCATGGCGGCCAACCCCGAGGTCAGCGTCTCCGGCAACAATTACACGTACACGTTCACCGCACCGACCGACCTGCCCGACGCCCAGGTCGCCTTCCAGGTCGGCGGCAGCGCCGACCCGTGGCGGCTGTGCCTCGACGACGTGTCGCTGCGCGGCGGCGCCGAACCGGAGGAGTACGTGCCGGACACCGGACCCCGGGTGCGGGTCAACCAGGTCGGCTACCTGCCGAAGGGGCCGAAGAACGCCACCCTCGTCACCGACGCCACCGACCCGCTGCCGTGGAAACTGTACGACTCAGGCGGCAAGGTCGTCGTCAACGGCAAGACCAAGCCGCACGGGCTGGACGAGTCCTCCGGGCAGAATGTCCACTCGATCACGTTCAGCCGCTTCGTCCGGCCCGGCACTGGTTACACCCTGGTCGCCGACGGCGAAACCAGCTTCCCGTTCGAGATCGGCACCAGCTTCTACACGCAGCTGCGCGCCGATGCGCTGAAGTTCTACTACACCCAGCGCAGCGGCATCGAGATCTCCGACGAGCTGCGCCCCGGGTACGGCCGCCCGGCCGGGCACGTCGGCGTCGCACCCAACCAGGGTGACCTGGCGGTGCCGTGCCAGCCCGGCGTCTGTGACTACACCCTGGACGTCTCCGGCGGCTGGTACGACGCCGGCGACCACGGCAAGTACGTGGTCAACGGTGGCATCTCCGTCTACCAGCTGATGAACGAGTACGAGCGGGCCCTGCGGGTGCACCGGGGCAAGCCGTGGCTGCAGCGCGACGGCGTGCTCGACCTGCCGGAGAGCGGCAACAAGCTGCCGGACATCCTCGACGAGGTGCGCTGGCAGCAGGAATTCCTGCTCAAGATGCAGGTCCCGGCCGGGCAGCCGCTGGCCGGCATGGCCCACCACAAGATTCACGACGCGGCGTGGACCGGCCTGCCGCTGCTGCCGCACCTCGACTCCCAGCTGCGCGAGCTGCACCCGCCGTCGACCGCCGCCACGCTCAACCTGGCGGCCACCGCCGCCCAGGCGGCGCGGGTGTTCAAGCCGTACGACGAGGCCTTCGCCGGCCGCAACCTGGACGCGGCCCGCACCGCGTGGGCGGCGGCCAAGGCCAACCCGCAGATGTACGCCGACCCGGCCGACGCCATCGGCGGCGGCCCCTACGACGACACCGACGTCACCGACGAGTTCTACTGGGCGGCGGCCGAGCTGTACCTGACCACCGGGGAGCGCGAGTTCCGCGACTTCGTGCTCGCCTCGCCGCACCACACCGGTGACATCTTCCAGGAGGGCGCCTTCGGCTGGCAGTGGACCGCTCCGCTGGGCCGGATGGCGCTGGCCACGACCCCGAACAGCCTGCCGGGCTGGTGGCAGGTGCGGGCGTCGGTGATCGAGGCGGCCGACCGCTACCTGGCCACGCTCGATGCCCACCCGTACGGTATCCCGTACGCCCCGGTCGGCAACCTCTACGACTGGGGTTCGAACAGCGTCATCGTCAACAACGCGATCGTGATCGCCACCGCGTACGACCTGACCGGTAAGGAGAAGTACCGCGACGGGGTGCTGCAGACGATGGACTACATCTTCGGCCGCAACGCGCTGAACATCTCCTACGTCACCGGCTACGGCACGGTCTCGTCGCAGAACCAGCACTCCCGCTGGTACGCCCGCCAGCTCAACCCCGAGCTGCCGAACCCGCCGCGCGGCACGCTCGCCGGTGGTCCGAACTCGTCGATCCAGGACCCGGTGGCGCAGCGGCTGCTGACCGGCTGCGCGCCGCAGTTCTGCTACGTCGACGACATCGAGTCCTGGGCCACCAACGAGCTGACCATCAACTGGAACGCCCCGCTGTCCTGGATCGCGGCCTTCATCGCCGACCAGGGCCGCGGCTGACCGCCACCGCCCCGGCGCCGTACGGGTTGGCGCCGGGGCGGTGGCGGTCAGAACGTGTAGGTCCGGGCGACGGTCACCAGTTCGCTGGTGTGTGAACCGGCCACCCCGACCCCGGTCGGCCGGGGGGTGAAGCCGGGCAGGTCCGCCAGGCCGTCGCTGCCGTCGGCCACCCGCACCCGGACCGGGCCGGTGGCGGCGTTCGCGCCGTCGCCGGCCCGCAGCACCAGCACGACCTCCAGCCCCTGCGGCGGCGGGGCGTGGAACACCGTCCCGAAGCTCCAGCCGTCACCGGACGAGGTGCCGGTCGACTCGACCGGCACCTCCCGGCCGGCGACCGTCGCCGACACCACCTCGGGCCCGCCGGCCGCCACGTGCAGCCCCACCAGCCGGACCGGCCGCTGCTGCAGCAGGCGCAACCGCAGGGTCCGCCGCCCGTCGGCGGCCACCCCGCTGTCGTCGAGCAGGTCCAGCGCCGGCGCCGGCAGGTCCGCCGCCTCGGCCGGCCCGGTACCCAGTGGATGGTCGCCGATCAGCGGAAACTCGTCCGCCACCGACGCGGTCCGGTCGACGTACCCGGCGGTCCACGGCTGCGGTCGGGTTTCCCAGCTCAACCAGCGGGCCTCGCCGGTGTCGGTGTCCAACGCGTACATCAGCTGGGTCGGCACCGGATGGTCGGTGTCGAACCGGTCCACGGCGAGGCCGACCACGGCCAGCACCAGCGCGGCGAGCCCGGCGGCGACCGCCGGCACCGGACCGGCCCGACGGGCCCGGACGGCGGCGACGCCGCGCTGCCCGCCGGCCTGTGGCAGCAGCAGGTCCAGCACCGGCAGCCCGGCCAGCGCCAGCAGCGTCGCGACGAACGCGGCGGCCGCGGCCAGGCCCATGCCCAGCGCCGGGAAGAGCAGTACCACCGTCGGTGCCAGCAACAGCACGCCGACCGTCGCCCCGGCGGCCAGCGCCACCACCGGCCACGGGCCGGTGATCCGCAGCGACAGGGCGACCAGGCAGCCGGCCGTGCCGGCCAGGGCCGGCAGCGTCGCCAGGTAGGACCCACCGGGGGCGAGGGCGGCGAGCAGCAGACCGAGCAGGGCAAGCCAGGCCAGCCCGCCGACGGCCAGCGCCGCCGGACCGACCCGCCGGCGCAGCAGCGCGTACCAGGTGAGAATCACCGCCGCGGTCAGCGCCAGCACCGCCAGCCGGTACGGCACCGGCCGGTACGGGTCGAGCAGGTCGGCGTACTCCGGCCGAAGCCGGACCACGACGGTCCACAGCAGCTGCGCGGCGACCGGCGCGGCGACCAGCGGGATCGCCGCCAACCCGAACCCGGCGGCGAGCCTCGGCCAGTCGGCCCGGCCGCGTCGCCGGGTCGCCCAGGCCAGTACGCCGACCGCGACGGCGGCCAGCACCGCCAACGGCCAGGTGAGCGCGCCGGGGTAGCGGGCCAGCCCGAGCGGGGTGGGAAAGTAGGTGGCGTCGGAGTCGGCGGACAGCGCCGGGATGTCCGCCACGCCGAATCCGCGGGCCAGCCCGAGGGTGTTGTCGCCGTGGTGCTGCAGGCTGGCCAGGTCCATCGACGCGGGGGTGTCCTGCGGGGTGTGGTAGATGGCCGATCCGTCGATGTACGCCGAGTTCAGCCCGGCGAAGCCGGCGTCCAGGAACGGGGTGAAGTCGGTGTCGTTGGGCAGCAGCCGGTAGACCTCGACGGCGAACGACGTGCCGATCGGGTGCGGGGCGGCGCGGCCGAACACGTCGACCAGGGCGGCGTTGTCGCGGGACGTCTCGAAGGTGACCACCGGCCCGCCGCTGCCCCGCGCCTCCAGGTTGAGCACCACGGTGTCGTCGGCGTCGGCCAGCGGATGCCCGGCGACGAACGCCGCCGCCCCGCACAGGCATGCCTCCTCGGCGTCGGTGAACAGCAGCACGACGTCGTTGCGCGGCCGGTCACCTTCGGTGATGGCGCGGGCCACTTCCAGCAGGGTGCCGACGCCGGCGCCGTCGTCGTTTGCACCCGGACTGACCTGGACCGAGTCGTAGTGGGTGACCAGCACGATCCGTCCGGTCGGGTCGGTCCCCGGGATCTGGGCGACCACGTTGCGTACCCGGGCCAGGGTTGCGCCGCTGGCCGCGCCGCTGAGCTGCCCGGCCTCGGCGCCGATCGCGTCCTGCGTCTGCGGGGCCAGCCCCAGCCCGGTCAGCGTGTCGACCAGGTAGTCGCGGACCTCGTCGTTGGCGGCGCTGCCGGTCGGGTGGGGCCGCTGGGCGATCCGTTCGATGTGCCGGTGGGCCCGGTCGGCGCTGAACTCGGTGGCCGGCGCGTCGACGCCGCGCGGCGCGGGTGGGCGCAGGTCGACCAGCGCGGCGGCGGCCACCAGGCCGAGGGCGGCCAGCGCGGCGAGCGCGGCGGCCGGCCGGCGTCGGGGCCGGGCGAACGCCCGGTGGGCGGCGGCGAGAGGTACGCCCATGGTGCTCTCCTGCGCTGGGTGGGTAAGGGTGGCTACATCCTGCCCAATCTGGGCCGGGCGGGTCACCGGGCATCGGCCGGGTGGCCTAGTTTGTGCAAGTGCTTGCTGTTGTGTGCCTTGTTCGGCTGGGAGACGATCAGCGGGTCATCGAAAAGGAGCTCACCATCGACACTCACCTGGCGCGGCGGCGGACCGGCAGCAGGCCGACATGACCGGTTCGTCACTCGTTCCGCCCCGTTCCGATCCTCGGTCCGAGCCGGGCCCGCCGGTGGCTGTCGCATCGACGGAGCGGCTGCGGGTGCTGCTGGTCGAGGACGACGAGGGCGACGCGTTCCTGGTCGGCGAGTTGCTGGCGGAGGCGCAGGCGGCGGTTGACCTGGTGGTGGCGAACAGCCTGAACCAGGCCCGGGAGCGGATTGCCGGGGTCGACTGCGTCCTGCTCGATCTGGGGCTGCCGGACGCGCAGGGGCTGGACGGTCTGCGCCGGGTGCTCGGCGTGGCCGGCCGGGCGGCGGTCTGCGTGCTCACCGGCCGTCAGGATGAGCACCTCGGCATCGGCGCGGTCGGCGAAGGCGCCCAGGACTACCTGGTCAAGGGTCAGGTCGACGGGGTACTTCTGAGCCGGGCACTGCGGTACGCCGTGGAGCGTAAGCGGGCCGACGAAAACGCCCGCCGGCTGCGTGAGGTCGAGCTGCGGCAGGCCGAGTCGGCCCGGCTGGAGCGCGGTCTGCTGCCGCAGCCGCTGATGGACACCGACGAGGTGTCGGTGCACACCTTCTACCGGCCGGGTCGGCACGCCGCGCTGATCGGCGGGGACTTCTTCGACGTGGTGCAGACCACCCCGGAGCGGATCGACCTGATCGTCGGCGATGTCTGCGGGCACGGCGCCGACGAGGCCGCGCTCGGCGTCGAGCTGCGGGTCGCCTGGCGGGCGCTGGTGCTCGCCGGGGTGGCCGACGACGCGGTGCTGCCGGCGCTGGAGCAGGTGCTGATGAGCGAGCGCCGGCTGCGGGAGATCTTCGCGACGGTGGCCGCCGTCCGGCTGGACCTGGTTGCGAACCGAGCAACTGTACGGTTGGCGGGACATCCGCCGCCGCTGCTGTTCCGCCACGGTCAGGTCGCGCCGGTACCCGCCCCGGGCGGTCTGCTGCTCGGCGTCCACCCCCGCCCGCCCCGCGCCTTCGATGTGGAGTTCGACGCCGATGAGTGGTCCCTGTTGATGTACACCGACGGTCTGATCGAGGGGCGGCTCGGTGACTCCGACGAACGGCTGGACGTGGCCGGGCTGCAGCGGTTGATGGCCGAGCCGGCGGCCCGGGACGTCCCGCTGCCGGCGCTGCCCGGCTGGCTGGTCGGCCGAGCCGAGGAGATCAACGGCGGCCCGCTCGCCGACGACGTGGCGATGCTGCTGGTCAGCCGGGGCGGTGGCCGGTGACCGCTGCTGCGGCTCAGGCCGGGATGTCCCCGGCCAGCCGGCTGACGCTACGCACCCGGGTGACGCTGCTCTGTGTCGTGGTGGGCGGACTGCTGGCGGCCCTGGCCGGCGGCGCGGCGCTGGTCGCCCGGGCCAACCAGGATCACATCGACACCATGCTCACCAAGATCGGCCCGCTGCGGACCGACGCGGAGAGCCTGTTGACCGTGCTGGTCGACCAGGAGACCGGGGTACGTGGCTACGCGGTGTCCGGTGATCCGGCCGATCTCGCACCGTACCGGCAGGGGGCGGCGCAGGAACGGCAGCTGATCGACCACATGCTGAGTCTGATCGCCGAGGACGATCCGCTGCGCGGCCAGATCGAGGCCATCGCCGACCAGGCACGGCAGTGGCGTGACCTGGTCGCCGAGCCGGCGATCGCTGCGGTCGAGTCCGACGGGACCGACGCCGGGCAGGCGCTGCTCGGCGACGCCGCCCGGGAACGGTTCGACGAGCTACGGGCCGACGTCGACCAACTGCAGGCGGACATCCTGACGGTCCGGGACCGGGTCGCGGCGAACGCCCGGAGCACCAGTCGGACCCTGGCCGGCTTGCTGGCCGTGGCGGCGGCGGTGGTGGTCCTGGCCGGGGTGGTCCTGCTGATGTCGCTGAACCGCCTGGTGATCGGCCCGGTCACCGGTCTCGCCGCGCAGGTGCGGCAGGTGGCCAACGGCGAGTACCACCGGGACATCGCCAACATCGGTCCACCGGAGCTGGCCGCGCTGGCCAGCGACGTGGACGGCATGCGACGCAAGATCGCCGCCGATCTGGCCGAGGTGCGGCAGGCCCGGGAGCAGGTCGAGCAGGTGAACGGCCAGCTGCAGAAGCAGGCCGAGGAGCTGGTCCGGTCCAACCGTGACCTGGAGCAGTTCGCCTACGTGGCGTCGCACGACCTGCAGGAGCCGTTGCGCAAGGTGGCCAGCTTCTGCCAGTTGCTGCAGCGCCGGTACGCCGGTCAGTTGGACGCCCGCGCTGACCAGTACATCGCGTTCGCGGTCGACGGCGCGCAACGCATGCAGCGGCTGATCAACGATCTGCTGGCGTTCTCCCGGATCGGCCGGGTGACCTCCGGTTTCACCGACGTCGACCTGAACAAGGTGATGACCGAGGTGGCCGGTCAGACGGAGGCGAGCCGGGAGTACGCCGACGGCGAGCTGACCTGGTCGCAGCTGCCGGTGATCTCCGGCGAAGAGCCGCTGCTGACGAACCTGCTGGTCAACCTGGTGAGCAACGCGTTCAAGTTCCGTCAGCCGCAGGTACCGCCCCGGGTGGAGATCTCCGCCCGTGAGCTGGCCGGCGAGTGGGAGATCACCTGCCGGGACAACGGCATCGGGATCGAGCCCGAGTTCGCCGACAAGATTTTCGTGATCTTCCAGCGGCTGCACTCCAAGGACGCCTACCCGGGCACCGGGATCGGGCTGGCGATCGGCAAGAAGATCGTCGAGTACCACGGCGGCCGAATCTGGGTGGACACCCAGGTCGACCAGGGTACGGCGATTCGTTTTACGCTTCCGGTGACCGCCCGCCCGGACCCGGTGTCCGCCGCGTCGGCCGACGGCGGCAACGAGAAGGAGGCGAGCGTGTGATGACCGAACCGGACGGCAAGAGCCCGATAGAGGTGCTGCTGGTCGAGGACGATCCGGGTGACGTGCTGATGACCCAGGAGGCGTTCGAGGAGCACAAGGTCCGTAACCGGCTGACCGTCGTCTCGGATGGTGCGGAGGCCCTGGCCTATCTGCGTAGGGAGGGCAAGCACGCCGACGCGGTGCTGCCCGACCTGATCCTGCTCGACCTGAATCTGCCCCGACGGGACGGCCGTGAGGTCCTCGAGGAGATAAAGAAGGACGAGGAGCTGTGCCGGATCCCGGTGGTGGTGCTCACCACCTCGCAGGCCGACGAGGACATCCTGCGTTCCTACCAGCTGCACGCGAACGCGTACGTGACAAAGCCGGTGGACTTCGAGCGGTTCATCGCGGTGATTCGGCAGATCGACGAGTTCTTCGTCAGCGTGGTGAAGCTGCCCCCGCGCGGCTGACACATGATCGACGAGGTGGGTGAGCTGCTGCGGGAGGCGGCGGCGCGGGCGGTGCTGCCCTGGTTCAACCGGCTGTCCGCCGAGCACATCGCCGAGAAGGCCCCAGGTGATCTGGTCACCGTGGCCGACCAGCAGGCCGAGGAGTTCATCGCGGCCGGGCTGCGTCGGCTGGCGCCGGGTTCGGTGGTGGTCGGTGAGGAGGCGGTCGCCGTCGATCCGCGGCTGCTGCGTCGGCTGGGTGACGCCGGCCGGGTCTGGCTGGTCGACCCGATCGACGGTACGGCGAACTACGCGGCCGGTCGTCGGCCGTTCGTGATGATGGTGGCTCTGCTCGCCGGGGGTGAGCCGGTGGCGAGCTGGATTCTCGATCCGGTGGCCGGGTCGCTGGTGTCCGCCGAGCGTGGGTCCGGTTGCTGGGTGGACGGGGTGCGGCTGGCACCGCCGTCGACCATGCCGCCGGTGGGCCGGCTGCGTGGGGCGGTGCCGCTGGAGTATCTGCCGGTGCCCGTGCGGGCCGCTGTGGAGGCCGGCGGTGACCGGGTGGGTGCGGTGCTACCGGGGCAGCGCTGCGCCGGTCGGGAGCACTGGGACATCGCCGCCGGGGAGCAGGACTTCGCGGTGTTCTGGCGGACCCTGCCGTGGGATCACGTGCCGGGCACGTTGCTGGTGCGGGAGACCGGTGGGGTGGCGATGCGGCTGGATGGCAGCCCGTACGACTTCACCGACGACCGGTCGGGGCTGCTGGTGGCCCGGACCGACGCGGCCTGGCAGGAGGTACGGGCGGCGCTGCTGCCGGCCGGGTGATCAGCTGCCCCTGGTTGGATGCTCCGGGGCGGTCGGCTGGTCCGGGTCAGCCGGCTGCCAGTCGACGGCGAGGCTCTCCCGGGCGCCGGCGCGTTCCAGATGCTCGCCGACGAGGTACTCCACTCGGGCGAGCCCGATATCGTCGTCGCTGTCGGCGTGCAGCCGGAGACTTTCGTCGGCGGCGTCGATTCGGCAGGTGCCGAAGCCGAAGTCGATCAGCCCCTGGTCGGCGGTCCATTTGACCGGTACGGCCGTCGCGAAGTGTTCGCACAGCCGGGTCAGGTGGCGCCGCGACCGTGGGGTCCGGACGTGAGCCTCGGAACGTGGCACCAGAATCCTCACAGAAACTGTGGATAAGGTTAGGCTAGCTTAATTCATTGCACCCTGCGGCACCGCCGGGATGACTGTGCGACACGCCAACCGTCACGATCCGTGATCGTGCTGATTTTGCGTGATGAGTTCATTGCTGGCGGTAATAGTTGAGACTCGACTGCGCTCCATCTGCATGATGTGGTAATGCACTCGACGCGCCGGTGTCCCAGTGGTGACGGTGAAATCCGGTAAGCTGTGCCCGGTTTACGGACCGCGACCCGACAAAGTGATCCAGGAGGACGCGACTGTGGTCGGCACGACGGAATTCCGACGGCGCTCTGGTGTGGCGACGTCACTCGTTGCGCTGGTCACCGCGATCGCGCTGGTGATCGGCGCGCCGGTCGCCTCGGCCGCGCCCGACGCGCCGGACGAAGGCGACAACAAGAGCCTGCGCGAGGTCCTGGAAGCCGCTTCCAAGGGGCACATCGAGGCGAAGGCCAAGCTGGACAACTCCAAGAAACGCCAGAAGGAGCTGACCGCCCAGTACGACGCCGTACAGGAGCGGCTCGTCTCGCTCACCGACGAGGTCGGGCTGATGGCGGCCGAGTCCTACCGGGTGGGGCGACTGACCTCGGTCACCATGTTGCTGAACAGCGCCTCCCCGGCCGACATGCTGGACCGCGCCGCCGGGCTGGAGGTGATGGCCCAGCGGGAGGGCCGCAACCTGCGGGCCCTCACCGAAGCTCACGAGCAGGCAGCCCGGGCCAAGGCCGCGATCGACAACGAGGTACGGGAGCAGGAAAAGCAGGTCGCCATCATGGCCCGCAAGAAGCAGGACGCCGAGCGCGCCCTGGCGGCCGTCGGCGGCCAGTCCAGCGGCGGATTCGTCAGCACCACCTCGGCCGCCGCCAAACCCGCGCCCCGCAACTCCGACGGCTCCTGGCCCTCCGAGTCCTGCAACGTCGACGACCCGACCACCTCCGGCTGCATCACCCCGCGCACCCTGCACGCCTTGAACCAGGCGAAGTCCGCCGGTTTCACCCGGTACGTCTCCTGCTTCCGCAACGGTGGCAGCGGCGAGCACCCCAAGGGCCGGGCCTGCGACTTCTCCGCCGAAACCGGCGGCTTCCAGAACCGCGCCGCCACCGGTGGCAACCGCACGTACGGCAACAATCTCGCCAGCTACTACATCAACAACGCCGACCGGCTCGGTGTGCTCTACGTCATCTGGTACCGGCAGATCTGGATGCCCGGCACCGGTTGGCGGTCGTACAACGGCGGCGGCAGCCCGGCCGGCGACCACACCAACCACGTGCATCTGTCGATGCTCTGAACCAACCACGCACATCTGTCGATGCTCTGAAGCACCCGCCCTGCATCCCGCTCGACCGCCCGTCGGGCGGCGGGCGGGGTGCGTACCATCACAGCGATGGACTCGCCACCACCGGCCACGCCGCTGCGGCCCGGCCTGGCCGCCGCGCTGGTCTTCGTCTCCAGCGGCGCTGTACTGGTGCTGGAGATCGTCGCGCTGCGGCTGGTCGGGCCGTACATCGGGGTGACTCTGCAGACCAACAGCGCGGTGATCGGCGTCGCGCTGGCCGCGATCGCCTACGGCACCTGGATCGGTGGCCGGATCGCCGACCGGCGCGACCCCCGCCCGCTGCTGCCGGCCGCGCTGGTCCTCGCCGGGATCACCACCGCGATTACCCTCCCGCTGGTGCGGTACGCCGGTGAACTGCTGCGCGGCAGCGCCGTGGTGGGCATCCTGCTGCTCACCATGGTGGCCATCGTGCTGCCGGCCGCGCTGCTGTCGGCGGTCACCCCACTGGTGATCAAACTGCAGCTCGGCGACCTGAACCGCACCGGCGAGGTGGTCGGCAAGCTGTCCAGCATCGGTACGCTCGGCGCGATCACCGCCACCCTCGGCACCGGCTTCTTCCTGGTCGCCACGCTACCCAGCAGCGTGATCATGATGGCGCTGGCGCTGCTGCTCGGCGGCAGCGGTATCGCCCTCGGGGTGTATCTGCACCGCACCCGGCCACCCACCGCCACCGCCACCGCCACCACCGCCACCGGCGGCGGCGCGGACGGCGGCGCAGCGCCCGGCGGCCGGGCCGGCACCGCCACGCGGTCCGCCGTCGCCGTGATCGGGCTGCTCGCCGTAGGCCTCGCCGTTGCCGCACCCGACCCGTGCGATGTGGAGACCGAGTACCACTGCGCCACCGTGCAGGCCGACCCGGACCGCGGCTCCGGCCGGCTGCTGCTGCTCAACTCGGCCCGCCACTCGTACGTGGACCTCGACGACCCCACCCACCTGGAGTTCCCCTACACCAGATGGATCGGTGCCGCCCTCGACGTGACCGCCCCGCCCGGGGAACCGCTCGACGCGCTGCACCTCGGCGGCGGTGGCTTCACCATGCCCCGGTACCTCAGCGCCACCCGGCCGGGCACCCGCAACACCGTCTACGAGATCGACGGTGGACTGGTCGACCTGGGCGTGCGGGAGCTCGACGTACAGCCGGGTCCCGACCTGGCCGTGGTGGTCGGCGACGCCCGGATCCTGGTCACCGACCTGCCCACGGACAGCGTCGACGTGGTCGTCGGGGACGCGTTCGGGCACCTGGTCGTGCCCTGGCACCTGGCCACCCGGGAGATGGCCGCCGAGATTCGCCGGGTGATCCGACCGGGCGGCAGCTACCTGCAGAACGTGATCGACTACCCGCCGCTGCGGTTCATCCAGGCCGAGGTGGCCACCGTCGCGGCCGAGTTCCCCGAGGTGGCGCTGATCACCCGGCCGGGGGCGCCGACCCGGCTCAGCGGGAGCAACTTCGTCATCCTCGCCGCCGACCGGCCGCTGCCGTTGGACGAGGTACGGGCCCGGTTGACCGCTTCGGTCGGCGCCGAGTTCGATCTGCTCGCCGGGGACGAGCTGACCGATTTCGTGGCCGGCGCGCAGCCGCTCACCGACGACTATGCCCCGGTCGACCAGCTGCTCGTCGCCCCCTGACGCGTTTCCGCAGGTGTAGGTCGGGCCAGATCGGGCAACTCGGGAGTCATGGGTGGGGTGGCGAGCGACTGCGGGCAACTGCTCGGTGACCGGTACCGGCTGATCGAACGGCTCGGCACCGGCGGGACCTCGGTGGTCTGGCGCGGCTACGACGAGATCCTCGACCGGCAGGTCGCGATCAAGGTCCTCGCCCCGCAGTACGCCCCGGACCAGGTGTTCCGCCACCGGATCCGGGTGGAGGCGCAGGCCGCCGCCCGACTGTGCCACCCGCACATCACCAACGTCTACGACTACGGCGAAGCCGTCCGGGACGAAGCCACCCTGCCGTACGTGGTGATGGAACTGGTCGACGGCGAGTCGCTGGCGACCCGGCTGCGCCGGGAACACATCCTGTCCTGGCGGGACGCGGTGGTGGCCTGCGCCGAGGTCGCCTCGGCGCTGGCCGCCGCGCACGCCACCGGCGTCGTCCACCGCGACGTCACCCCGGCCAACGTCATGCTGACCAGCACCGGAGCAAAGGTCGTCGACTTCGGCATCTCCGCGTTGGCCGGCGAGAGCGACGTCGGCCCGGACGGCAACCTGCTCGGCACCCCGGCATACCTGGCGCCGGAGCGCCTCAACAGCGGCCAGGTCTCCCCGGCCACCGACGTGTACGCCGTCGGCCTGCTGCTCTACCGCTCACTCACCGGCCGGCTGCCCTGGCAGGCCGCGAGCGTGACCCAGATGCTGCGGGCACACCTGCACACCGTGCCCGACCCGATGCCGCCGGTCGCCGGACTGCCGGCGGAGGTGGTCGACCTCACCCTGCGGTGCCTGGCCAAATGTCCGGCGGACCGGCCGACCAGCGAGGAGGTGGCGAAGACGTTGGCGGCAGCCGTCGGGGTCGCCGCCGGGCTGTCGCCGTCGATGGTGACGCCGCTGCCGAACCGGCCGGGCTCCGCCACCGGCGGCGCCACCGACGGCGGCCCGTCACCCGTCGGCGTCGACGTCACCTGCGGGCTGGAGGTCACCGGGCTGGATCTGCCGGTCGCGACCGGCATCGGCCGGCGGCGCCGGCTGCGGACCTCGTGGGTGCAGCGCCGGGCGGAAGCCGTGGTGATCGGGGTCGGCCTGATGATGCTCACCGCCCTGGTCTGGGCCGGAGCCGGTGCCACGCCCGCCACCGACCGATTCCGCGAGGCGGTGGCCGCGCCGCCGGACTTCGGGCTCGCCGCCCAGTCCTCGGCGCCCTGCCGGGTCGAATACACGGTGCGCGGCGACTCCGGGCGGGAGTTCGTCGCTGCGGCCACCGTCACCAACACCGGGTCCGCCGAGCTGACCGACTGGTCGCTGCGCTTCACCTTCCCCGGCACCCAGCGGCTCACCGCGGTGCGGGGCGGACAGTGGGAGCAGCAGGGCGACGACGTACGGCTGCGGCCCGCGGCCCACGCCGCCACCCTGGCCCCGGGGGCGACCACGCAGCTCCAGCTGGCCGGTGACTACGACGGGGTCAACACGCTGCCGCTGGAATTCCACCTCGACGAGCTGATCTGCGACGTGTCTGTCGCGGCGGTCGCCGGACAGGCGGCGGGCACGACGACCGAGCTGCTGGAAACGGCGACCGGTCAGCCCGCCACCGACCCGTCCCCGGCCCGGTCGGCCACCGGTGGGCGGTAGGGATCGGGTGACGGGGTACGGGTTCAGGTGGCGGCGGCGAACCGCTGCACCTGTTCGGTGGTGCCGGAGACGATCAGCAGAGCACCTTCGCGCAGTTCGGTCTCCCGGTCGGCGTAGGTGAACCGTTCCCCCGGCAGCTTCACTCCGATCACCGTAACCCCGTACCGCGACCGCAGGTCGGTCTCGCCGAGCCGCCGGCCCGCCGTACCGCTCGGCAGCCGGGTCTCGGCGATCGAGAAGCCGTCGTCGAACTCGATGAAGTCAAGCATCTTGCTGGTGATCAGGTGCGCCACCCGGTCGCCCATCGCGGCCTCCGGGTAGATGACGTGCCGGGCGCCGACGGAACGCAGGATCTTGCCGTGCTTGCCGGAGACCGCCTTGGCCCACACCTCGGTGACGCCGATCTCGGCGAGGCTGAGCACGGTCAACACGCTGGCCTCGACATCCGAGCCGATGCCGACCACCACCCGCTGGAAGTCCCGCAGACCCAGCTGACGCAGTGCCTCGGTATCGGTCGAGTCGGCCTGCACCACGTACGCCAGGCGGTCCGCCCACTGCTGGACCACCGCCGGGCTGCAGTCGACGCCGAGCACGTCGAGACCCATGCGCAGCATCGAGTCGGCGACCTGGCCGCCGAACCGGCCGAGCCCGATGATGACTACGGTCCTGGTGGACCTGGTGCCGGTGCGGTCAGCCAACGATGGGTCGCTCCTCTGGATAGTGGAACCGTCTCCGCTGGGTGTTCAACGCGATCGCCGAACCCAACGTGACGCTGCCGATCCGGCCGACGAACATCAGCACGACGAGCAGCACCTGGGCGGGATCGGACAGGTCACCGGTGATCCCGGTGGACAGCCCGGTCGTGCCGAACGCCGACGTCGCCTCGTACAACGCCTGTTCCCCGCCGATGTCGTCGGTCACGCTGATCAGCGCCAAGGTGCCGGCTCCGACCAGCGCCACCCCGATCAGCGCGACGGTCAGCGCCTGGCGTTGGCTGGCCGCGGCGATTCGGCGCCGGCCGATCACCACGTCGTGCTCGCCGCGCAGTTCGGACCAGATGACGAAGGCGAGCAAAAAGAAGGTGGTCACCTTGATGCCGCCGGCGGTGCTGGCGCTGCCACCGCCGATGAACATCATCCCGATGGAGACCGCCGTCGTCTCCGGGTTGAACTCTCCCGGGTCGACCGTGTTGAACCCGCCGGACCGGGTCATCACGTCCTGGAACAGCGCGGCCAGCAGCTTCTCCGGCAGGTCGAGCGGGCCCAGGGTACGCGGGTTGGCCCACTCGAAGGTGAGCATGCTGGCGAAGCCGGTGCCGATCAGCGCCAGCGTGCCCCATACGGTCAGCCGGGTGTGCACCGACCAGCGCCGCGGCCGGCTGCGCTCGCGGGCCAGCTCGAACAGGGCCGGGAAGCCGAGCCCGCCGACCACCACGCCGACGATCAGCGGCAGGCAAATCCACCAGTCGCCGACGAACTGGACCAGCCCGTCGGAGTAGAGGACGAAGCCGCCGTTGTTGAACGCCTGGACGGCGTGGAACAGCCCGTACCACAGGGCCCGGGGCGGCGGGTAGTCGTAGTGCAGCCACAGCCGGGCGGCCAGGACCAGAGCGATCGCCGTTTCGGCACCGAGCATCGTCGCCGCGATCCGCAGCAGCACCCGCCGGATGTCGGACAACGCGAGGCTGTTGGTCTCCGCCTGCGCGGTGAGCCGGCTGCGCAGCCCCAGCCGGCGCGACACCAGCAGGCCGAGCAGGGTGGCCAGCGACATGATCCCGAAGCCGCCGAGCTGGGTGAGCGCGGTGATCAGCACCAGGCCGAGCGGCGTCCAGTAGGCCGGGGTGTCGGTGACGGCCAGCCCGGTCACGCAGACCGCAGAGGTGGCGGTGAACAGGGCCGTGACGAAGGGCGCCGCGTCGGGTCCCTGGCGGCTGGCCGGCACCATCATCAGTACGGTGCCCACGGCGATCGCCCCGAGGAACGCGATCGGCACGATCCGGGCGGGGTCTCGCAGCGGCCGGCGCATCAATGCTGTCATACCATCGCAAAACCGAAGAACACCACATATTTATTGACATTCATGTGATGGTCGACCGGTCACCGCCCGCCCGTCGCCCACCGGTCTCCCGCCCGTCGCCCACCGGTCTCCCGCCCGTCGCCTCGGGCGTCCTCACTGCCGCCCGACCGTGCCCGGGGAACCCCTGTGCGGAGACGACGTTGTCGCGTACCCTGCCGATCATGCTGCTCGCCGGCACCCTGTTGGCCACCATGGCGATCCCCACCGCCACCACCACCGACCCGGCAACCCGCGGCAAGCCGCAGGCCGAGTCGAAACCACTGGTCATCGCGCACCGAGGGGCCAGCGGCTACCGGCCGGAGCACACCCTGGAGGCGTACCGGCTGGCGATCCGTCAAGGCGCCGACTACATCGAGCCCGACCTGGTGTCGACCGCCGACGGGGTGCTGGTCGCCCGGCACGAGAACGAGATCTCCGGCGCCACCGACGTCGCCGATCGCGCCGAGTTCGCCGACCGGCGGGCCACCAAGACCATCGACGGGCGATCCGTCACCGGCTGGTTCACCGAGGACTTCACCCTGGCCGAGCTGCGTACCCTGCGGGCCGTGGAGCGACTGCCGCAGGTCCGGCCGACCAACACGGCGTTCGACGGTGAGTTCGCGGTGCCGACCCTGCAGGAGGTCATCGACCTGGCCCGGTCGGAGAGCCGGCGGCTGGGCCGGACCATCGGCATCTACCCGGAGACCAAGCACCCCACCTACTTCCAGTCGATCGGGCTGCCGCTGGAGGAGCCGCTGGTCGACACGCTGCGACGCAACAAGCTGACCCGGCGAACCGACACGGTGTTCATCCAGTCCTTCGAGACCGCCAACCTGCGCAAGCTGAGCCGGATGACCGACGTACGGCTGGTGCAGTTGCTCGGCGGCAGCGGCCGGCCGTACGACTTCGTCGTGGCCGGTGACCCGCGCGGCTACGCCGACCTGGCCACCCCGGACGGGCTCGCCTGGATCAGCCGGTACGCCGACGCCATCGGGCCGACCAAGGATCTGATCGTGCCGCGCGACGCCGACGGCGCGCTGCTGGCCCCGACCTCGCTGATCCGCGACGCCCACCGGGCCCGGCTGGCGGTGCACGCCTGGACGTTCCGGGCGGAGAACCAGTTCCTGCCGACCGACCATCGCATCGGTGCCGACCCGGCCGCCCGGGGCGACATCACCGCAGAGTACGAGCTGTTCTACGGACTCGGGTTGGACGGACTGTTCGCCGACCATCCGGACACCGCCGTGGCGGTCCGTGCCGCCACCCGCTGAGCCCGGCCCGGGGCCGCCGGTCGGTCGGTTCCGCCAGTCCTTGTACGGTCCAACCATGACCGTTACGCCGGACCGGGCCGAGTTGCGCGACCGCGCCGAGCAGACGCTGCACCGGCTGGCCGGGCCGGGCGCGACGTTGCGCGACGACCAGTGGCGGGCCATCGAGGCGCTGGTCGTGGACCGGCGGCGGGTGCTCTGCGTACAGCGCACCGGGTGGGGCAAGTCGGCGGTCTACTTCATCGCCACCGCGCTGCTGCGCGCCGGCACCGGCGCGGTCGGCACCGGCGCGGTCGGCACCGGCCCGGCCACCCCGGCCGGGTCGGTGCCGACCGCGCCGGCCGGGCCGACGGTGATCGTCTCGCCGCTGCTGGCCCTGATGCGCAACCAGGTGGCCGCCGCGGAACGGGCCGGCATCCAGGCCCGCACGATCAACTCCGCCAACCTCGACGAATGGGACACCGTCAGCGCGGAGATCCGGGCCGGCACGGTCGACGTACTGCTGATCAGCCCGGAGCGGCTGAACAACCCGGACTTCCGGGACAACGTGCTGCCCAGCCTGGCCGCCACCACCGGCCTGCTGGTCATCGACGAGGCGCACTGCGTGTCGGACTGGGGGCACGACTTCCGCCCCGACTACCGGCGGATCCGGACCTTCCTGCGCGAGCTGCGCCCCGGGACGCCGGTGCTGGCCACCACCGCGACCGCAAACGCCCGGGTTACCGACGACGTCGCCGAACAGCTCGGCGACACCAGCGCCACCAGCGAGGGCGGGGCCGGCAGGCTCGGCGACACGCTGGTGCTGCGCGGTCCGCTGGACCGCCGGTCGCTGCGGCTGGCCGTGCTCGACCTGCCCGGCACCGCGCACCGGCTCGGCTGGCTCGCCGACCACCTCGACACGCTGCCCGGCTCCGGCATCGTCTACACGCTCACTGTCGCGGCCGCCGCCGAGACCGCCGAGTTCCTGCGCTCCCGGGGCTACGCCGTCGCCGCGTACAGCGGTCAGTCCGACGACGCGCAACGCCGCGCCGCCGAACAGGACCTGCTGGACAACAAGATCAAAGCCCTGGTGGCGACGTCCGCGCTCGGCATGGGCTTCGACAAGCCGGACCTCGGTTTCGTGGTGCACCTCGGCGCGCCGCCGTCGCCGATCGCCTACTACCAGCAGGTGGGCCGGGCCGGCCGAGCCCTGGACGGCGACCGGTACGCCGACGTGGTGCTGCTGCCCGGCCCCGAGGACCAGGCGATCTGGCGGTACTTCGCGTCACTGGCCTTCCCCCGGGAGGAACAGGTGCGCTCGGTGCTCGCCGCCCTCGAAAACGCCGGTCGTCCGCTCTCCACCCAGGCTCTGGAGCCGATCGTCGATCTGCGGCGCACCCGGCTCGAACTGATGCTCAAGGTGCTCGACGTGGACGGCGCGGTGCGCCGAGTGCGCGGCGGCTGGGTCGCCACCGGCGAGCCGTGGCACTACGACACCGCCCGGCTGCACCGGGTGGCCCAGGCGCGCACCGCCGAACAGCAGATCATGCAGGAGTACGCGGTACCGGCCGACACTGCCCCGCCGGCTGGCCGACCCGGCTGCCGGATGGAGTTTCTCCGCCACTGCCTGGACGACCCGCAGGCCCAGCCGTGCGGGCGCTGCGACCGCTGCGCCGGCGGGTGGCTGCCGTCCGAGGTGAGCCCGGACGCGCTGCGCGCCGCCGAGACCTTTCTCGGCCGCGCCGGAGTGGAGATCCCCCCGAAGAAGCTCTGGCCGACCGGGCTGGAGGCGGTCGGCGTACCGCTGCGCGGCAAGCTCGGCTCCGACGAGCAGGCACTGCCCGGCCGGGCCGTCGGGCGGCTGTCCGACCTGGGCTGGGGTAGCCGGCTGCGGGACCTGCTCGCCGCTGGCCGGCCGGACACCGCGCTGCCGGCCGACGTCGCCGGTGCGGTGATCGACGTGCTGCGCGAGTGGGCGCGCGGCGCCCAGCCCTGGCCGGCCCGACCGGTCGGGGTGGTGGCGGTCGCCTCCCGGACCCGCCCGGAGCTGGTGGCCAGCACCGCCCGCCGGATCGCCGAGGTCGGTCGGCTGCCGCTGCTCGGCTCGGTCGAGCCGGCCTGGGCCGAGCCGCCGTCGGCTCAGGGCCGGGGCAACAGCGCCCAACGGGTCCGTACCGTGCACGACGCGTTCGCCGCACCGCCGGAGCTGGCCGCAGCGCTGTCCGGGCTGACCGGCCCGGTGCTGCTGGTCGACGACCTGGTCGACACCGGTTGGACGTTGACCGCCGTGGCCCGGCTGCTGCGGCGCTCCGGTGCCCCGGCGGTGCTGCCGTTCGCCCTCGCCACCACGAACTGACCCGGTCCGAGCGAGACGGGGTCGCCCAACCCCGGTCAGCCCGGCCGGCCGTAGCCCTTGATCGGCATCCGGTCGATCCGGTCGACGCGGACCACTTCACCGTGCCGCGGCGCGTGGATCATCTGGTCGGCCCCGATGTAGATCCCGACGTGCTGCACGTTGCGGTAAAAGAAGATCAGGTCACCGGGGCGGAGCTGGGCGCGGCCGAGCCGGGTGACGGTGCCGAACTGCCGGCGGGCGTTGTGCGGCAACTGCACCCCGGCCTTCGCCCAGGCCGCCGAGGTCAGCCCGGAGCAGTCGTACGAGTGCGGCCCGGCCGACCCCCACCGGTACGGTTTGCCGAGCTGGGCGTGGGCGAAGGCGACGACGCTGGCCGCGCGGCCGGTCGCCGCCTCGGGCAGTGGGTCGGCCGGGCTGCGGTCGGCGGCGGCGGCGCCGGACCGGTTCAGCAGCGCCTGCTGGCGGTCCCGCAGCTCGGTCAGCGCCCGGATGTCCGACTCGATCTGCCGCTGCGTGGCGGACAGCTGCCCCTGCTGCAGCAACTGCTGCTCGATCAGCGTGTTCGCCGCCCGGCGGGCCGCTTCGCTGCGGTCCCGGGTGTCGCGCAGCCCGGCGATCGTCCGCTCGTTGTCGCGGTTGATCACATCGGCGATGAGCAGTTGGTCGACGAAGTGTTCCGCCGACGCGGTGGACAGCAGGGTAGCGACGGGTCGGGCACCGTTCACCCGGTAGTTGCTGGCCGCGAGTTGGCCGACCTGATCGTGTCGGGCCGCGAGCTGCCGGTCCAGTTCGATGATCGTCTCGCTGAGTCCAGCAGCGCGTTCCTGGTTGTGGCGCAGGTCCAGCCGGATCTCGTTGTACTGCTCGACCACCGTCTCCAACTGGTGGGCCGCCTGGTCGATCCGCCGGTCCAACTCGGCGATCGAGGCCTGCGCCTGGGCCGGAGCCGGCAGCAACGTGGCGGTTACAGCGGTGACGAGGGCGGCTGCCCTACTTGCCAAGCTATTAACGGTCACAGATGGTACAACGACGGTACGTTGCGGAAGCCACGCCTGACGACACAGCCGAAGACCAGCCGACGACCCGACCGAGGCGTTGCCGGCCAGTAGCGACTACCGTCGGCGAGGTGGGAGAAACAGTGACCGGTGCCGGCGATCCGGCGGGGCCGACAGAGCCGGCGGGGCCGGGGACGTCGACCGTGCGGTTGGCGACCGGGGTGGCTGCCGTCGTGCTCGCGATGCTCGCCGGGTTCGCCCTGGGCCGGGCGGTGACCGCCCCGACCAGCATCGGCACCCAGTACGCGGCCGACGCGGCCGACGCGGCCGACCACACCCACCCGCCCGGGACCGCACCGCACGTGCACGGCGGCACCGACGGCGGTGACCAGATCTCCGGCCTGTCGGTCAGTGCCGGCGGCTACACCCTGGTGCCGGTGCGGCGACAACTGCCGATCGGCGACCAGGTCGACCTGCGCTTCCAGATCATCGACGTCGATCAGCGGCCGGTCACCGCCTTCGACGTGGTGCACGACAAGCCGATGCACATGATCATCGCCCGCCGGGATCTGACCGGTTACCAGCACCTGCACCCGACGATGGCACCGGACGGCACCTGGAGCGTCCCGGTCCGGCTGGCCGCCGCCGGCATCTGGCGGCTCTACACCGACTTCACCCTGCGCGACTCCGGCGGTTCGCCGGTCGCGTTGACGCTCGGCGTCGACCTCGTGGTGGCCGGCGAGTATCTGCCGGCCGACCTGCCGGCCGCCGCCGACACCGCCGAGGTGGACGACTTCACCGTACGAATGCGTGGGGTCGCACAGCGCGGGGTGGTGACGCCGCTGCTGTTCGAGGTGAGCCGGGCCGGCCAGGCCCCGACGCTGGAGCCCTATCTCGGCGCGTACGGGCATCTGGTCGCGCTGCGCGACGGCGACCTCGGCTATCTGCACGTGCATCCGGAGGCCGAGCTGGTCGACGGCGCGGTGAAGTTCTGGCTGACCGCCCCGAGCTCCGGTGACTACCGGCTGTTCATGGACTTTCAGGTGGCCGGCGAGGTGCACACCGCCGAGTTCACCGTCACGGTCGACTGACCACGGTCGCCCCGCCGGTGTCCGGCACCGGCGGCAGCAGGGTCTGCAGCCGGGGGGTCACCGCCCACTGGTCGACCAGCGCCCGGTAGGCCCGGTGCTGCCCGCGCCGGTCCGGTACGGCGCCGCGCCGGGCCCGCAGCAGCAGGTTGCGCGGTGTGTGCTGGGAGTCGATGAACTCGACCACGTCCACCCGGTAGCCGTACGCCCGGAGCAGGGTCGCCCGCAGCGTGTCGGTGAGCACGTCGGCGAACCGTTCCCGCAGGATGCCGGCGGAGACCAGCGGCCCGTACGGCTGCGGTGCCGGCTGCCGGCGCAGCTGGGCGGCGATGTCGTGGTGGCAGCAGGGCGCGGCCAGCACCCACCGGGCCTGCCAGTCGACGGCGCGGGCCAACGCTTCGTCGGTGGCGGTGTCGCAGGCGTGCAACGCCAGCACCAGGTCCGGTGCCGGCTCGACCGGTGCCTGCCGGATCGTGCCGGCGACGAACCGGACCTGCCCGGCGCAGCCGAGCTGATCGGCCAGCGCGGTGTTGCGCCGCCGCTGGTCCTCGCGGACATCGACGCCGGTCACCACCGGCTGCGCACCGCGGGCCACCAGGTAGCGGTAGGCCGCGAAGGTCAGGTAGGCGTTGCCGCAGCCCAGGTCGACGACGTGCAGCGGCCTGGCGGGCAGTGGGTCGGGCAGGCTGGCGGCGAGTGCCCGTAGGAACGCGTCGACCTGACGTCGTTTCGCGGCGTTGGCGCCGATCGCGGCGAACAGCGGGTCGTCCGGATCCAGCAGGTATCGCTTGGCCCGGTCGTGGTCGCCGGGGCCGGTGTCGGCCCGGTCGGCGGTCGACCGGTGCACCTGCGCCGTGCCCTTCTTGGTCACCCGCAGCTGCAGGGTGCTGGTGCTGGTCTCGACGTGCCAGTTGCCGAACGGCTCGGCGAGCAGCTGGTCGACCGCTGCTTCGGCGGGAGCACCCGGCGGCAGGTTACGGGTCACCGGCCGGGTGCCGTCGTTGGTGACGATCTGCAGATGGGTACCGGCCCGCAGGGCGACCGGTCGGAGCTCAGCCCGAACGACCGACGGGGCGGCGTTGCGCCGACGCCCGGCGGCGACCGCCCGGGTGAGCTGCGGGCTGAGCAGCAGCGCCCGGACGTCGTTGAGAGCGTCGGCGAGGGAGCGGGTCAGTTTTCGCCGCCGCTGCCCTGGTCGGTTCGGCCGGCTCCGCCGACCTGGTCGGCCCGGCCGGCTCCGCCTGAGCCACCCCGGCGGCGCCGACGGCGGCGCGTCGAACCGCCCGAGCCGCCGTCCGACGTGGCGGCGGCCGTGATCTCCGTACCGCCGGTGGACGCCGCACCGGAGTCGGTGCCGGCGCCGCCGTCGACGAGTTGGCCGCCGCGCCGCCGCCGCCGCGGCCGGCGGCTGACCGGGGCACCGTCCTCGCCGGCGGTCGTCGCGGTGGCGGCGGACCGGTCGGTGTCGTCCGGCGCGACGGAACGGCGCGACCGCGATGACCGGCGGGCGCGGCCGTCACCGCGCGCGCCGCGCTCGGCGCGGCCGTCGCCGTCTCCGCGCCGCCGTCGACCGGCGCTGCGTCCGCCGAGGTCCTCCTCGACCTCGGCGGACAGCCCGGCGCGGGTCCGATCGGCGCTGGGCAGCGTGCCGGAGACGTCGCGAGAGATGTCCAGGTCTGCGTAGAGGTGCTCAGAGGTGTGGTACGTCTCCGGCGGCTCGGGCATCTCCAGCCCGAGGGTCTTGTCGATGATCCGCCACCGGGTCATGTCCTCCCAGTCGACGAAGGTCACCGCCACCCCGGTCGCGCCGGCCCGGCCGGTGCGACCGATCCGGTGGGTGTAGGTGTCCTGGTCCTCCGGGCAGTCGTAGTTGATCACGTGGGTGACGCCGGAGACGTCCAGACCGCGGGCGGCGACGTCGGTGGCCACCAGGATGTCGATCTTTCCGGTACGGAAGGCGCGCAGCGCCCGTTCCCGGGCACCCTGGCCGAGGTCGCCGTGCACGGCGGCCACCGCGAAGCCACGGAAGTCCAGGTCCTCGGCGACCCGGTCGGCCGCCCGCTTGGTACGCGTGAAGATCATCGTCAGCCCGCGCTCCTCGGCCTGCAGGATCCGGGCGACGATCTCGATCTTGTTCATCGGGTGGGTGCGGTAGACCACCTGACGGGTCAGCGGCGGAACGCCCGCCTCCGTGGTGTGCCCGGCGTGGATGGTCACCGGGTGGCGCAGGAACCGCCGGGACAGAGCCACGATCGGGTCGGGCATGGTGGCCGAGAACAGCATCGTCTGCCGGTCCTCCGGCAGCATCGCCAGGATCCGCTCGACGTCGTCGAGGAAGCCCAGATCGAGCATCCGGTCGGCCTCGTCCAGCACCAGCGCCCGAATCCGGTCCAGCCGCAGCTTTTTCTGCTTGGCCAGGTCCATCAACCGACCCGGCGTACCGACCAGGATCTCCACGCCGGAGCGCAGCGTCTCGATCTGCGGCTCGTACGCGACGCCACCGTAGATCGGCAGCACCCGCACGCCCCGAGTGCTGCCGGCGGCGGCCAGGTCCTTGGCGACCTGCAGGCCGAGCTCGCGGGTCGGGACGACGACGAGTGCCTGCGGCACGCCGTCACCGCCCTCGGCCGGCGCGAGCACCCGGTCGATGAGCGGTACGCCGAAGCCGAGCGTCTTACCGGTCCCGGTCGGTGCCTGGCCGATCAGGTCGCTGCCGCGCAGCGCGATCGGCAGGGCGTACTCCTGGATGGCGAAGGCGTGGACGATGCCGACCTCGGCGAGAGCGGCCACCGTCTCCGGGCGGGCACCCAGGTCGGCGAAGGTGGGGCTGTCCGGCCGTGCCGGTGGGCGTTTCGCCGGCTCGTCACCGGCGTTGTGATTGAGAATGTCAGTCATCAGGTGTCGGGGGTGCCTCTCGTGGTGCGCCCCGCCTGTTCCTGAGGGCGCGTGTCGGATGCGGCGCCGCGATGGCGCCGGTTGTGTGGTGCGCACGGTGCGCGCCGGTTGTCGCCGGTGCCGGAAGGGCTCCGGTTGGGTGACGCGCCGAGCCGGCGCGTCCGATGGTCGTCGGCACCGACGTCGGGTCGGTGCGGTGCGGGTGCTGCGACGTGCCGTCTCGATGCCGGGGCGACGCGTTGTCTGCGGCGTGTCGCAGTGCGTCAATTGACGGCGCTGGCCACACGCGATCAACAGATCGCGGGCCGCACGCGCGCCGCGAACCCCGCTCGAGCATCCTCGACGGCCGCAGCATTGCTGACCATGGTAGCTGACGGTCCGCGTCGACGTGCAGATCCTCGGCGACGGTGGCGGACCGACGACTCAGCTGTGGTTCTTGTCACGCCGCCGGGGTGGTGCAGGCGCAGCGGCAGTGACGAAGGGCACGGTCGGCGGCGATGTCGGCCGGACAGCTTCGCGGCCGAGTCGAAGTCGCGACCGGAGCGGCGATCTGGCGGGTGATCTGGGCGGACCGATCCGGATCAGGGTGAACCGATCCGGATCGGTGCGGTCGGTGGCCGGCAGTCGGCAGCCGGTGGCCGGCAGCCGGGAGCTGGCTTGGCGGCTTCGGGGCCGGTCCCGGCCAGGTCAGCGGACGGTGAAGCCGACCGAGCGGGGAGCGGCCTCGGCGATCTCCACGTACGCGATCTTGCTGACCGGGACGATGACCCGGCGGCCGCGCTCGTCGGTGAGTGACAGAGTCCCCTCGGTCGTGATTGCCTGGGTCACGATCTGCTCGATCTCAGCCGGTGACTGGGCACTGTCCAGGACGAGCTCGCGCGGCGCGTACTGCACGCCGATCTTGACCTCCACGGGTCCTCCTTGAGGTGGGCGAAAACAACGCCAACGCGAAGGTTAGCCGATGCGGACGCGCTGTGGTCAGGATGCCTCACCCTGCAGCGGGAACCCGGCGATGCCCCGCCAGGAGAGTGCGGCGAGCAACGACTCGGCTTCGTCCTTTGGCACCTGTCGACCACCGGCCAGCCAGAACTGGGCGGCGGTCTCGGCCGCGCCGACCAGCCCGGAGGCGAGCAGTTCGGCCCGGGATCGACTCACTCCGGTGTCCGAGATGATGGTGTCGGTGATCGACGCGATGCACTCGCGTTCGACGCGTTCCACCCGTGCCCGTACCAGCGGTTCGTTGCGCAGGTCGGAGTCGAAGACCAGCCGGAAGGCGCCGCTCTCCTCGTCGACGAAGTCGAAGTAGGCCTGCACCGCCCCGCTGACCCGCTCCTTGTTGTCGGTGGTCGCGGCCATCGCGGCGGCGACCTTCGCGATGATCGCGTCGCAGTGCGTGTCGAGCAGTGCCAGATACAACTCCAGTTTGCCCGGAAAATGTTGATAAAGCACTGGCTTCGACACACCGGCCCGCTCCGCGATGTCATCCATCGCCGCCGCGTGGTAACCCTGTGCGACGAACACCTCCTGGGCGGCGGCGAGTAGCTGCTTGCGGCGGGCGGACCGTGGCATCCGGGCCGGTCGGCCGCTTGTCTGTGCGTCGCTCGACGCAGCGGTCATGTCGAACCTCCGAGTCCGGTCGCGGCCATCTGGTCGGCGAAGATACGAAACGATCAGTGCATTTCACCTGGCCGGTCAATTGGCCCGACGTTGCAACTTATCGCCACTGTCAGCACACGGTAGCCTCAGCGGGGGCGACCGAGGAGCGCACGGTGGACGAATCAGGTGAACCCCGCGGGGGCGCACCGGGACCAGAGGACGGCGGAGCGGATCCGCGAGACCGACGTGACCAGGGCATGGGCGGTTGGACGGGGTCGCCGACCCGGTGGTCGGACGGCTCCGGTGTCGGGCCGGACACCGACCATGCCGGTGCCGGCTGGGCCGCCCGCGACGAACCGGTGAGCGGCCCGCACTGGGATGACCCGCCGTCCCGGTACGCCGAGGTGCTGCCGTTCACCCGTACTCCACGCGGCGGCTCAGCCGCCCGCGGCTCCCGCAGCGCCGACAACGGCCGCGCCGCAGCCGTCAACGGCCGGCCGGTCACCGGGCCGGCCGAGACCGTCGTACCGACCCCACGCCCCGCGCCGGCCGGTGAGTCGATCCAGCCGGGCGGCGCGGACACCGTACGCGCCGACGACGAGCCGGCCGCCCGGGTGGCCGGTGGACCTGCGCACGACCCACCCGCAGCTGGCCGCCCGGCCGAGCGCCGGGGCGGTGACAACCCACGCCCGACCCCGACGCCGGTCAACCCGCCGCCCCGCTGGCAGGAGACGGCCCGGGTGGTGCCGACCGCGCCGCTGCGCGCGGTGCCGGTGGCCTCGGCGGCACCGGTGTCGCCCGCCCGGCAGGCCCGCCCCGGCACCCCACCGGGCTTCCGACCACCGACGACCAGTCGGCCAGGCGGGCAACGATCCGAGCCCGAAAACCGCTCGGTCGAACCCGACCGGCAGCGCACCGCGCAGTCCGACCTCCCGCCCGACCGGCCCGGGATGTCGTCCGACCGGCCCGGTTCCCCGGGCGCGCGGGCCGACCGGTCTGCTGGCGGCCCCGCCAGCCGTACGGCGGACGCAGCTGGACCCGACGACCCTGCCCGACGTGACGATCCTGCCGGACGCGACGACCCTGCCCGACCCGATGACCTTGCCGGACGCGACGACCCTGCCCGACCCGATGACTTCGCCCCGGCACCGCCGCAGCCTGCTGGGCAGCCGTCCAACGCCGGTCTGCTCCGGCAGCCGACCGGCGAATGGCCCGGTCCAGATGCTGGCGGGCCGTGGTCCCGGCAGGTGACCGGCGGATGGGCCTGGCCCGGTGCCACCGACGAGCGGCGACGGCCGGTCCCGACCAGCGCCGCACCTGTCGCCGACCAGTGGCATCGACAGAGCGCCACCGGCGAATGGCCGCGACCGACCAGCTCCGCAGCCTGGGACCGGCCCTCCGGCGACGAGGCGGGCCAGCGGATCCAGCGTGGTCAGGGGTCGCCCTCCGGGCCCCCGGCCGGCGATCCGGACTGGCCGTACGGGCAGCACTGGTCGGCGTCGGAGCCGGGCTGGACGGACGGGCCGACCGATTCGAGCTGGGCGGCCGCGGAATCTGGCGGTCAGGTGTGGGCGGCCGAGGCCGCCGGTGGGCCGGACGACCCGGCGCAACGGGACGACCCCGAGTCGTCGGCCTGGTCCGACGATCGGACCGCCACGGCTGACAGCGGCTGGTCCGGTCCGCCGCCACCGAGCTGGGGCGGCGACGACCGCAGCGGCTGGCCGGGCGCGGCGGGCGGCGAGTCGGGCTGGGCGATGCCAGATCCGCCGACCGTGCCGGAGGAGATGCCGTGGCGCCCCGACCGCCCGGCCGACCTGGGTCAGGCCGCCGGATACCGGCCGGCCAGTGGCCAGCCCCGGTACGAACCGACGGCTCCCACCGGCGGGCAGTACGAACCGACGGCTCCCGCCGGGCAGTACGGACCGGGGCGGGCCGGCCAGGGCGACAGCGGCGGGGATGCCGACGACCTGATGCCCCGCCGCCGGGCGGTTTCCCGCCGCGCGGACGACGAACTGGGCGAGGCGACGTCGTCCGGGCCGGCTGGCGCGTCGGTCCCTGTGGAGCCGCCTGGGGCACCGGTCACTGCCGAGCCGGCCGGTGGCGCGCTGCCGCCGGTCGAACATCCGGCGAATCTGTCCACCACCCCCATCGCGGCCGCCGCGCTGGACGCGTTGCCGCAGCGGGTTCCCGCTGACCCGGACGTGCCGACCGTGCCACAGCAGTTGCCGCCGGTCGAACACGCGGCGGAGACGCCGGAACTCGCGCGGATCGCGTCCCACCTGCGCCGAGGCGACGTCGTCGACCAGCCGCAGGAGCGGCCGGAAGGCTTCGACGTCGGAGCGATCCTGGCAGCGGTACGCGGCGTCGGCGGAGTTCGGGACGCCTCGCTGCGGACCACCGACGCCGGTGCCCACAGCCTCCGGCTCGACCTGGCCGAGGGTGCTGACCCGGCCGAGGTGAGCCGGCTGGTGGCGCGGCTGCTCCAGGAACGGATGGGCCTGGCGGCGGCCCCGCAGAACCTGCCGGGTGTCGAACCCGACCACGGGCTGCCGGCGTTGCCCGGCCGCGCCGATCTGCCGGCGCCGAGTCGGCCGCCGGGCCTGACGGCACCGCCGCCGACGGCGCCGGGCGGCATTCCCGGCTGGGTCGCCCCGGAACCGGCGGACGTACCGCGCCGCCGCCGACAGCCGTTGGGTCCCCGCCCCGGCCAGGACGACCCGCCGCCCCGGCACGCGGGTGCGGCCGCCGCTACATCCGCTGTGCCGTGCCCGGAGCCGGCCGGTACCGCGCCGGAGAGCGGGCCGCCCCGGCCGCTGAACCCGGGTGGCCGGCCCGGCCCCCGGGTCGTGCTGGACCACGTCCAGGTCAGCACGTTCGGCGTGGACGCCACCGTCGAGGTGCGACTGACCGCCGGCCAGCGGACCACGTCAGGAGTGGCGACCGGGCCGGCGGTCGACGGGTACGTGCTGCGGTTGTGCGCGGCGGCCGCCGCCTCGGCGATCGAGAAGCTGTTGGCCGGCCCGGCCGGCGCGGCGGACCGGGGACGGTGCATCGTCGAGCACGCGGCCGTGGTGCCGATGGGCGGCTGCGAGGTGGCGGTGGTCGTCGTCCTGCTCGCCTGCGGTGGCTGGGTGGAACAGCTGGCCGGTTCGGCGGTCGTCTCGGGGGACCCGCGGCAGGCTGTGGTGCGAGCCACACTCGCCGCCGTCAACCGGCGACTGGACGCTCTGCTGGCCTGATCGGCACGCGCCTGCGGCCTGATCCGCAGGGGTCCGGCGGCCTGCCCGGTCGCTCAGAGGCCCGGTCGGCGCTCCGGGGTGCCCGGACCGACGCGCCGGTCCGGGGTGCCCGGACCGACGTTGGCTGTGGCACGCTGGTCAGCGATGTCCGACCGCCGTACCCGCCCGACGCGCCGTGGCCACCCGACCGGGGCACGGAGCCGGTCGGCGCACCGCCGGCAGCGGGGGGACGCGTCGCGTACCCGCCGACGGCAGCTGCGGTGGCCGGTGCTGGCGGCGGTGCTGGTGACCGTGCTCGGGCTGGCGGCGATCGGGTTCGCGTTGCCCCGGGTCGGAGTGGGCGGCGACCGGGACGCGGTGGCCGCGCCACCCGGCGGCACCACTGCGGCGACGCCCAGCGTCGAACCGCCCCCGACGACCGGTCCGCCCCCGACGACCGCGCCGCCCGCGCCGGTGCTGCGGCTGTCCGGCACGGCACCGTCGGCCGGCAGCGGCGAGTTCGACTTCAGCTCGAAGCAGGGGAAGATCGCCGGTCGGTCCGGCACCCTGCGCCGCTACCGGGTGGCCGTGGAGATCGGGTCCGAGGAGGACGTCGAGGCGTTCGGTGACGCGGTGGAGAAGTTGCTCTCCGACGACCGGAGCTGGATCGGCGGCGGTCAACTGCGCCTGCAGCGGGTGCCGGACCAGGCCGGCCACGACTTCACGGTCTACCTGGCCACGGCGCAGACCGCCGCCCGGATGTGCCAGGCCGGCTGGGTGGACATCCGGATCGACGGCAAGCCGTACACCTCGTGTCGGGCGCAGGGCCAGGCGATCATCAACCTGGACCGCTGGCGGTTCTCGGTCGACCACTACGTCAGCGGCGAGGTCCCGCTCGACGTCTACCGGGCGTACGTGATCAATCATGAGGTCGGCCACGAGCTGGGCTACGGCCACGAGCGCTGCCCGGGGGAGGGCGAACCGGCCCCGGTGATGATGCAGCAGACCCTGTTCCTCAAGGGATGTGTGGCCAACCCGTGGCCGTTCCTGGCCGGTGAGCGGTACGCCGGTCCCCCACTGTGATCGGTCCGCTCGGCGGATCGTCGGAGGATACGGGGCGTACGGTCGGATTGAGTCCCTGAACCGATGGTCCCCGCGCGTCGTTCGGGCCTTACCGACATGACGTGACAATCTGGGCAGGTCAGGCCAGGGATTCGCGCCGGTTCGCCCCCTGCCGTGCACCAGTCCGACCGGCGCGGGTGGCGAAGCACGCCATGAGGGGCGGGCCACGATGCACGACCGACGACGAGTCACCGAGGAGCCGGACCACCGGCCGAGCAACGGGCCGGACCGCCAGGGGACGGACCGCCAGCGGGATCACCGGACAGAGCGTCGACGGGCGGCGCGTCGCCGACGCCGCCGGGCCGGGGCACTCGTCCTGGTAACGATGGCGGCGGCGCTGATCGTCACCGACGTCCTACGAGCCGGTTCCGGCACCACCGGGCTGCTGGCGGCCGCGGTACGCGAGCCCGGCCCCGGCGGCGGGGCGGCGCCCGCCGGCAGCGCACCGTCGGACGGCGCCGGCCTGCCGCCGACCTCATCGCCGGCCCCGTCGCCGGCCAGCTACCCGCAGACCGGGCCAGGCACCTTCGGTTACCTCACCGGGACCGGCCGGCTGCTCGGCTGGGCCGGGGACCTCCGCCGGTTCCGGGTCGCCGTCGAGGACGGGACCGGTCAGCTGGCCGACGAGTTCGCGGCGATCGTCGACGCGACGCTCGGCGACGAACGCAGTTGGATCGCCTCCCGGCAGTTCCGGCTGCAGCGGGTGTCCCGGGTCGACGCCGCCGAGTTCACCATCTACCTGGCCACCCCGGGCACCTCGGAGCAGATGTGCGCGCTCGGTGGGCTGTCCACCGAGAAGTACACCTCGTGCCGACTGCCCGGCCAGGTGATCATCAATCTGGCGCGCTGGCTGGAGGCGGTGCCGCACTACGACGGAACGCTCGCCGAGTACCGCGCCTACGTGATCAACCACGAGGTCGGTCACCAGTTCGGCATGGGACACGAACTCTGCCCGGCACCCGGCCGGCCCGCTCCGGTGATGCAGCAGCAGACGTACGGAATGCAGGGCTGTGTGGCCAACGGCTGGCCCTACCTGGACGGCAGGCGGTACGCCGGCCCACCGATGACCTGACCGATGACCATGACCGTGACCGGGCGACAGCGCCGGCGGCTATTCCCGGATCCCGGATGGCGGGCGGTGTCGCTACTCATGGCCGAGTCGGCGCGAAGCGAGCAACAATAGCGCAGCCAGCATTGCCGATCCCGGGGAGTTCACCGTGTCGTTGCCCCCGCTCGTCGAACCCGCCGCCGAGCTGACCGTCGATGAGATCCGCCGCTACTCGCGGCACCTCATCATCCCGGATGTCGGGGTCGACGGCCAGAAACGCCTCAAGAACGCCAAGGTGCTCTGCGTGGGCGCCGGTGGGCTCGGCTCGCCCGCCCTGATGTACCTGGCCGCGGCCGGTGTCGGGACGCTGGGCATCATCGACTTCGACACCGTCGACGAGTCGAACCTGCAGCGCCAGATCATCCACGGCCAGTCGGACATCGGCCGGTCCAAGGCCGAGTCGGCCGCCTCGTCGGTGCGGGAGATCAACCCGTACGTCAACATCCAGATCCACGACGTGTCGCTGGACAACGACAACGTCTTCGACATCTTCGGTCAGTACGACCTGATCCTCGACGGCACCGACAACTTCGCCACCCGCTACCTGGTCAACGACGCCTGCGTGCTGCTCGGCAAGCCGTACGTGTGGGGGTCGATCTACCGGTTCGACGGTCAGGTCAGCGTCTTCTGGGACCAGCACGGCCCGAACTACCGGGACCTCTACCCGGAGCCGCCGCCGCCCGGCATGGTGCCGTCCTGCGCCGAGGGCGGCGTGCTCGGGGTGCTCTGCGCCTCGATCGGGTCGATCATGGTCACCGAGGCGATCAAGCTGATCACCGGCATCGGTGACCCGCTGCTCGGCCGGCTGATGGTCTACGACGCCCTGGAGATGACCTACCGGGTCATCAAGATCCGCAAGGACCCGAACGGCGAGCCGATCACCGGGCTGATCGACTACGACGATTTCTGCGGCGCCGTGTCGGCCGAGGCCGAGGAGGCGGTCGTCGACTCCACCATCACCGCCCGCGAGCTGAAGGACTGGCAGGACGCCGGCAAGGACTTCTTCCTGGTCGACGTCCGGGAGCCGGCCGAGTACGAGATCGTCAAGATCCCCGGCTCGACGCTGATCCCCAAGGGCGAGTTCCTCAACGGCGAAGCCCTGGCGAAGCTGCCGCAGGGCCGGCAGATCGTGCTGCACTGCAAGTCCGGCGTACGGTCGGCCGAAGCCCTCGCCGCGGTCAAGGCCGCCGGTTTCACCGACGCCGTGCACGTCCAGGGCGGGGTGCTCTCCTGGGTCAAGCAGGTCGACCCGTCGTTGCCCAGCTACTGATCCAGCCCGCCGGCCACCACCCGCTGTGCCGCTGACGACGGCGCCGCCGGGGATCTGGTCCGTCCAGGTCCCCGGCCGGCTAGTTGACCTTGACTGGGTTACCGAGGCGGACCGCCGGACCCGCCGGTAGCCTGTCGTCCGTGGTCGATCTGGATGCTGCCATCGGGTTCGTAGTCGCGCACGGCGACACTGTGGACCGGGCCCGGCTGTCCTGGTTGCGGACCGGGGCCGCCCCGCAGCCCGACGCACTCACCAGCGCCGAGGTCGGGCAGGCCCCGGACGGCGGCTGGCCCGCCTTCTGGGCCGGCGACGTCGCCTCGGTCGACGCCACCTGCTTCCGGCTCGCCGAGCTGGACGACCTCGGTGCGCTCGACCGGCCACCGGCCCGCAAAGCGCTCGACTGGCTGGCCAGCCGGCAACGGGCCGACGGCAGCTGGGAAGAGGACGAGAGCCTGGCCGCCGAGGCACCCGACTGGGCGCGGCCCGGCGACCCGGAAGCCACCTACTACCTGACCGCCAACGCCGGCTACTGGCTGAGCGTCGCCGGTGCCGACGGTGCCGGCGGTGCCGGCGACCCCGGTCACCGCGCCGCCGCGCAGCGCGCCGCCCAGTACCTCGGTGCCCAGATGCGCCCGGACGGCACCTGGCCGTCGTACCTGCTGGCCGGCTGGCTGGCCGCCGCCACCCTCTACCGGCAGACCATGTTCTACGAGTCGGCCCGGATGCAGGTGGTGCTCAACGACCGGCTCGCCACCATGGCCCCCGGCGACGTCGCCCAGCTGGCCGCCGCGCTACGCCGGGCCGGCCTGGCCGACGACGACTGGCTGCTGACCAACGCCCGCCGCCGACTGGCCACCACCCAGCGCAGCGACGGCGGCTGGGACAGCGACGCAGGCGACGCGTTCGAGGTGCACGTCGTCCTGGCCGCGATCCGCGCCTGCCGCTGACCGGGCTGCCGGCGCGCGCCCCGCCGCTGACCGGGTTACCCGCGCAGGTGGCCGTCGCCGGTGACCACGTACTTCGTCGAGGTCAGCTCCGGCAGCCCCATCGGCCCACGGGCGTGCAGCTTCTGGGTGGAGATGCCGATCTCCGCGCCGAAGCCGAACTGCCCGCCGTCGGTGAACCGGGTCGACGCGTTCACCATCACCGCCGCCGCGTCGACCCGGGCGGTGAACTCCCGGGCGGCGCTCGCCGAGTCGGTGACGATCGCCTCGGTGTGCCCGGTGCCGTACCGCTTGATGTGCGCCACCGCCGCGTCGAGCGAGCCGACGACGGCGACCGAGATGTCCGCCGACAGGTACTCGGTGGCGAAGTCCTCGTCGGTGGCCGGCACCACGTCGGCCGAGAACGCCGCGACCTCCGGGGTGCCGTGCACGGTCACATTCGCGTTACGCAGTTCCTTCAGCAGCTTCGGCAGGAACGCCGCCGCCACGTCCACGTGCACCAGCAGCGACTCGGCGGTGTTGCAGGTCGACAGCCGCTGTGTCTTCGAGTTGACCGCCACGGCGAGGGCCTTGTCCAGGTCGGCGGCGGCGTCGACGTACACGTGGCAGTTGCCGACGCCGGTCTCGATCACCGGCACCGTCGACTCCTCGACCACGGTGCGGATCAGGTCCGCCCCGCCGCGCGGGATCAGCACGTCGACCAGGCCGCGCGCCCGCATCAGCTCCTTGACCGAGTCGCGCGACGAGGCGTCCAGCAGCTGCACCGCGTCGGCCGGCAGTCCGACGCCGGCCAGTGCGTCCCGCAGCACCTCGACGAGGATCGCGTTGGAGTGCGCCGCCGACGACGAGCCGCGCAGCAGCGCCGCGTTGCCCGACTTCAGGCAGATCCCGGCGGCGTCGACGGTCACGTTCGGCCGCGCCTCGTAGATGATGCCGACCACCCCGAACGGCACCCGCACCTGGCGCAGCTCCAGACCGTTGGGCAGGGTCGAGCCGCGTACCACCTCGCCGACCGGGTCGGCCAGGCCGGCCATCTCCCGCAGCGCCTGCGCCATGTCCTCAATGCGCTGCTCGTTGAGCGCCAGGCGGTCCAGGATCGCCGTCGACAGGCCGTTGGCCCGTCCGGCGTCCAGGTCGGCCGCGTTCGCGGCCACGATCTCGGCGGTACGGGCGACGAGCGCATCGGCCATCGCCAGCAACCCGGCGTCCTTGGCCGCCCGGGTCGCGGTGACCAGCTCGTCGGCGGCCACCCGCGCCTGCTTGGCCTGCTCGGTCACGCTCACGCTCGCGCTCATTGTCGTCGTCTCCTCACATGTTCCGCTACAGCAGTACCAGGTCGTCGCGGTGCACGACCTCCCGCTCATATCCTGGCCCCAGTGCCGCGGCCAACTCACCGGTGGACCGGCCGAGCAGCGTCGGCAACTCCACCGCGTCGTAGTTGACCAGCCCACGGGCCACCGGCGCACCCGCCGCGTCGACCAGGTCGACCGGGTCGCCGGCGGTGAACGTGCCGTCAACGGCGGTGATCCCGGCCGGCAGCAGCGACTTTCGGCGGGCCACCACCGCCTGCACCGCGCCGGGGTCCAGGTGCAGCCGGCCCCGGGGTGCGGTGGCGTGCGCCAGCCAGAACAGCCGGGCGGCGGGCCGGCGCTCCACCCGGTGGAACAGGGTGCCGACGGTGTCACCGCGCAACGCTTCGGCGGCGAGCGGGGCGGCGGTCAGCACCACCGGGATACCGAATCCGGTGGCGATCCGGGCCGCCTCCACCTTGGTGACCATGCCGCCGGTGCCGACCCCGGCCCGTCCGGCCCTGCCGATCGCCACCCCGGCCAGGTCGGCGGCGTCGCGTACCTCGGTGATCCGTTCGCTGGCCGGCTTCGCCGGGTCGCCGGTGTAGAGGGCGTCGACGTCGGAGAGCAGCACCAGCAGGTCGGCGTGGACCAGGGCGGCGACCAGGGCGGCCAGTCGGTCGTTGTCGCCGAACCGGATCTCGTCGGTGGCGACGGTGTCGTTCTCGTTGACGATCGGGACCGCGCCGAGGTCGAGCAGCTTGCGCAACGTCCGGTACGCGTTGCGATAGTGCACCCGCCTCGTCACGTCGTCGACGGTGAGCAGCACCTGGCCCGTCGTCAGCCCGTGCCGGGCCAGGCTGGCGGCGTACCGGCCGATCAGCAGCCCCTGCCCGACGCTGGCCGCCGCCTGCTGGGTGGCCAGGTCATTTGGGCGTCGGGTCAGCCCGAGCGGCGCGAGCCCGGCCGCGATCGCCCCGGAGGAGACGAGCACGACCTCCCTGCCCTGCGTCGTGAGGGAGGCGAGGACGTCGGCCAGGGCGTCGACCCGGTCGCCGTCCAGGCCGCCGCCCGCTGTGGTGAGGGAGGATGAGCCGATCTTGACGACGACCCGCTTTGCCTGGGTAACTGCGGCACGCACGATCCCCATTCTGCTTCCCTGCCCGGCGACGCCTGGCCCGAGATCTCATATCGTGGCGTGCGTGACCCCGCAGGAGTACGTGGAGGAAGTGCTGGCGCTCGTCGAACGCATCCCGCCTGGGAAGGTCATGTCGTACGGGGCGGTCGCCGACGCGCTTTCTGAACGCAGTCGTCGTTGTTCGGCCCGCCTGGTCGGCAGCATCATGGCCCGGCACGGCGGCGGCGTCCCCTGGCACCGGGTGGTGACGTCGGCCGGCCGGCTGCCACCGGGACATGAGGAGCGGGCTCGGGCTTTGTTGCGTGCCGAAGGCTGCCCGTTGCGCGGTGACGGTGTCGACATGAAGGCCGCCGCCTGGTACCCATGACGGCATGGCCGTCCAGCAGCGGGTGAGCCTCGGGTACGCGTCCGGTTCGCTGGTCACCGGGGCGTTCGGCACCGTACCCGCGTCTCCCCGGCCGTCCACAGCCCGGTGAACACCATCCTGGTGGCGGTGCCGGTGCTGCTGCTGCGCGGCTACAACCTGACCGAGGAGAAGCTTGCCCAGGTCACGGCGTCAGGGTAACGGGGATGACGCTAGCAGGACCGCCGTCGCGCTGAGCTAGCGTGACCGCCACGGCGGAGGCGTTGCCGGTCGACGGCGTACCAGGTGATCAGGTGCTGGACGAGATCCGGGCGTTGCGGGCCGGTGACGCGCCCACGCACGGCGGGACGGCTGTTCGCCTACGTCTACGATCCGGCGGTCGCCGGGCTCGACGAGTTGGCGCACGCCGCGTACGGGCTGTCGGCGCACGTCAACGGGCTGGACCCGACGGCGTTCCCGTCGCTGCTGGCGATGGATAGCGCCCTGGTCGGCGCGGCAGCAGCCCTGCTCGGCGGCGGCCCGGTCGGCGGCGGCTCGGCCTCCGGCGGTGCTGAGTCCGGTGCGCCGGAGGTCGTCGGCAGTGTCACCAGCGGCGGCACCGAGTCGCTGATCCTGGCGGTCAAGGCGGCCCGGGACGCCCGGCCGGAGGTGACCCAGCCACGCATGGTGGTGCCCGCCGCGCGCATGCCGCGTTCGCCAAGGCCGCCCACTACCTCGGCGTACGGGTGGACACCGTGCCGGTGTCGCCGGTCACGTTGCGCCCGGATCCGGCGGATGTCGGGGTGGCGATCGGCCCGGACACGGTGCTGGTGGCGTGCTCGGCCCCGTCGTACGCGCACGGGGTGATCGACCCGGTGGAGCAGATAGCGTCATTGGCGGCGGAGGCCGGGGTGCGCTGCCATGTGGACGCCTGCTTCGGCGGCTGGTCGCTGCCGTGGCTGCGGCGGCTGGGCCGGCCGGTGCCGGCGTTCGACTTCACCGTGCCCGGGGTGACGTCGATCTCGGTTGACCTGCACAAGTACGCGTACACGCCGAAGGGGGTGTCGGTGCTGCTGCACCGGGATCCGTCGCTGCGCCGCCCGCAGTACTTCGCGTACGCCGACTGGCCCGGCTACACGATGATCAACCCAGGGGTGTCGTCCACCCGTTCCGGTGGGCCGATCGCCGCCGCGTACGCCGTCCTGCGCCACTTGGGTGAGGCCGGTTACCTGGCCCTGGCGGAACGCACCATGGCCGCCGTCGACGTGCTGGCGTACGCGGTCCGGGCGACGGACGGCGTACGGCTGCTCGCCGAGCCAGAGTCCACGGTCGTCTGCTTCACCGCTGACACCGGGGGCGGTGCAGGCGACACTTCCGGCGTTGTCGACGTGTTCGTCTTGGCCGACGAGTTGGCGGCGCGCGGCTGGCACACCCAACCCCAAATGTCGTACGGCGACATCCCGGCCAGCATCCATTTGAGCGTCGCTGCGTCAGTGGCGGAGGAAGCACCGTCCTTCGCTCCTGCCTTGGCTGATGCCGTTTCTGCCGCGCAGGCCCATGGCCTGGTGACGGTGCCGCCTGAGCTGGCCACCATGCTCGCCGCACTGGCGTCGCCGGGATCGCCTGGCTCGTCAGGGTCGTCGGCGTCACCTGGGACGGTCCCTACTCCGGACGTCGTCGGCGCACTCGCCGGCCAACTCGGCTTGGGTGGCCCTGCTGGGCCTCCTTTGCCGGAGCGGATGGCGGTGGTCAACACCGTGCTGGATCTCGCTCCACCGGGGGTGCGGGAGCAGCTGCTCATCGAGTTCCTCAGCCTGCTGCAGCGCCCCAGCTACTGATCCATCCGGCACGGTCGCCACCTCGATGTGAGGCTTAAGACACCCATCCCGAGCGAGGCGACGTTGCTCAGCCTCACATCGATGGCCTCTGCGCCGGTGGTCGATGCGTCAGCGCACCAGGGTCTGAGGCCAGGTCGAGATGTCGTCCACGTCGGTTGCCACCTGCACCGAAGCAAGGATCAGGTCGACATCCTGGATGCTGAACCCCTGGTGGTTGCCCTTGCCGATGCGGGCGCTGAGATTCAGGTTCGGCAGACCGAGCAACTCCACCTCGTCTCGGCCCGGGTACAGGAATGCCTGCCGGCCACCGACCACATGATTGGCCCGTCCGGCATTGCCCGACCGACCCGGCGCGTACTGAGCTTGCACCTCCATCCGGTCGGCCCTCTCCCGTTCCAGCACGACCCCTCCGTCGGCGTACCGGCCGTCGATGAAGCCCACCGATGCGCGGACTATCCGGGTTCCGTCCGGCAGGGTGCCGAGTTGGAACGGCAATACGATCCGCTGTGCCCGGTTGAGATCGAGAGCGGCGATCACCTGCCGAGCGTATGTGTCGTCCGGGGCCTGCACCCGCAGCCAGAGACCCTGCACTGGCTGCTCTCGGATGACGACGCCCAGGTCATTCTGGCGCTCGATACTGTCCAGGACGGCCATGTCGTGTCCGATCGCGGCGTAGACCAGATCCTGCTCGCCTACGCCTACCTCCAATTGCTCGTACCCGTCGCCGCTGGTCCAGTCGAAGTGGCGCGCGGCGGTGATGAGTTCCGGCGCGTCGAAGTGGACCAGATTGGCGTCGGCACCGACGCGGGTCGGGTCGGTCCGCGCACCGGGTTCACCAGTCGCCTCGGGCAGTGCGCTGATGACTCCGGCCCCGGGTGCGAAGGTGTCGCCGCCGACCGGCCAGCGAGCTATCCCGGCGGACACGCCAGCGACGACGATCGCCGTGACCGTGGCGAGCCCCGTTCCGACCAGGAAACGGCGCCGACGCCGGTAGGCGCGACCACGCGAGCTGGCCCGCTCCAGCAGAGCAGTGCCGTCCACCTCGCCGGCGGCGCGGCTTCGCAGACTTTCGGTGAGAAGTTCCTCAACGTCATTCATGGGTTCGGCCTTCCTCGTCATTTGTTGACCGGATGCTGCGTGCGCAGCGCCGCCAACGCCCGCATCGTGTGGGTCCGGACCGTGGTCTTAGTACAGTCGAGGATCTCGGCGATTGTGCCGTCGTCCAGATCCTCGTAGTAGCGGAGCACCAGGACAGTCCGTTGTCGTGGCGGGAGGGCTGCGATGAGCCGCCACATCGCGTCGCGTTCTGCGGCGGCGGTGCTCAGGTCGCTGCCTACCCGGCCTGCGGCCGAGCGGTCGAGCGCGGCGGTCATCAGCTCCGACGTCACCGGTGTCTCGTGGCTGGACCGGCGTCGCCACCAGGACGAGTTCACGTTTATCAAGATTCGCCGCACGTAGACGTCCGGCCGGTCCATCCGGCTGATCGACCACCATCGGGCGTACGCTCGACCGAGGGCTTCCTGTACCAAGTCCTCCGCGCGATGGGAGTCACCGGTGAGCAGCCGCGCCAGGCGAACCAGCGCTGGACCACGCGCCACCACATAATCCTCGAACGTCATCGCTCTGGTATCCCTCCGAGTGTCTACCGCTTCAAACGCGGTCACGGGGCCGATTTGTTGACCACGGCAGGTCCGGATGTGGCTGAGCCCGCCATCGCTGGTAGCAGCATCCTCGACCCGATGCATCTTGCTCCAGCCAAGACGGAACTGTTGGACCGCCGGGCGAGCCGACGCCAGCCGCCGCACGGGCGGCGATCTTCGAGGGGATCGAGGGCTGGTGTAGCACTCACCGTTGCCATTCCACCCTGGACTACATGAATCCAGGCCAAGTACCAGCTAGGGCCTGCTCCCGCAGGTCAGCAAGCAAGGTGGCGTGGGATCAACGTGCTGACCCTATCCGTCAAACCGGGTCAACCCCAGTTCACCTTTGGAGGGCGGACACCGGCTGGACCTGCATCGCCCGCACTGCCGGCCAGAATCCGGCGAGTAGACCGGCTGCGGCACTGACGGCCGAAGCCGCAAACGCGGCCTGCAGATCGATGACAGGTTGCCAGGAGTTCCCTAGGAAAACACCTATAGTAATCACAACGCCGACGACTGCGCCGACCACGCCACCGAAGCCGCCGAGTGCCGTTGTCTCGGCCAGTAGCTGAGCGAGAATGTGCCGAGGCCGGGCACCGACGGACCGGCGTAGGCCGATCTCCGCAGTCCGTGCGGTGATCGCGGCAGCGGCGGAGTTGCCGATCGTAAGGGCACCAATTGCGAGCGCCACAACGCTGATGATCAGGCCGGACCGGCTGACGCTGGCCTCGACCTCGCGGCGCAGCATTTGTGGGTCCGGCGGTGCGACGACCTGCAGTGAGAACGGTGCCTGTGGCCAGAGCGCCAGCGCTGCCTGGGTACCGATCAATTGTGCAGCACCCGGAGCGGTAGCGATGACGACATCCCGATCCACGTTTACATCTTGCCGGTCGACCAGGGATTCCGCGACCGAGGCCGGCATAAGCACCGATAGTAGCGTCTCCGGCCGACGCTCCACATCGTCGAAGATTCCGATTACGGTAAATGCGCGATCCGCAATATAGACGGCGACACCGATGCGGCCGATATGTAGGCGATCGGCCACCGAGATAGGCAGCGACACCACGGGTACAGAGTGACGTTGGTGGAACTCGTCGAAGTGGCGGCCGGCTAGCAGTCTTGGCGTCACGACGGCTACTGCCTGCGGATCTGCGCCGATCATATTCGTAGCGATGCCGACGGCACCGGGGGCGCGTGCAATCAGACGCTCACCGAGCACCAGTCGGTGTCCGGCTGCCTCGACACCGTTCAGTTGACGCAATCGGGTCAGGCCCTCCGGCCCCTGCCACGACGGGTCGAGGCTCTAGTGGGGCACGTCGACGCCCGGCGGCGGGTGCTGACCGGGGCGGTCACGGTGATGATCGTGCTCGGGCTGTGCCTGTTCCGGCGGGAGAGCACGTCGGTGGTGACCGCACGGATCCCCCGGACCCGGGTGGAGAGCACCCCGACCGCAGCGGCGGTGTCGAAGGCCCGGGGCAGACTCCCCGCGGCGGTGCACCAGCAGGTGTTCACCACCGGCGCTCGGTCCACACCGACGTTCGGGCCCGAGTCGTACGCGTTCGGTCTGCTGGTCACCGCGATCGACGGCACCGTGTTCGACCTGGCCGACACGGAGCGGACAGGGCCTCTACCTCCCGGCGCGTCGTCAGGTCTGACGGTACCCCCTCCCGCCTCACACGATCAGCCTGTAGAGCGGCGGCCTGCGACGCGATCGCGCACTGGACACACCGCCCAGCCCCGCAATGCGTATCGACGGCGGTATTAGCGACATCGAGCTTAGAGTGCGAAGCGCCTGACCCACTCGACGTCATCGACGTCTCCGCCGTCACCGAGCTGACCGGCAACCCCGTACGCGGCGCCTACCAGGCCCATGGACGGCGACGGCCGGCGGACCTTGCCACCGGGGGACTCGGTGGTCATCGCGCCCGCGACGTACAACGCAGTGAACAAGCTCACCTGTGGAGGATCCTCGCAACGGGGCTGCCACAACCAACGTCGTTAAATACTCCCAGACATCGATCGACCACAACTTTCGGAAAGCGACGATCATGGAGCGACTGCGGCGAGGAACCGCCACAGTCGCCCTTCCGCCCTTTCCCGATAGCCGCCCTGTCCGGAAGGAGAGAAATGAGGACAAGGGGATTTCTAGCCGGTGCGTTAGCTGCGGCTTTCATCGCTCTCGGTCTGACGCCCACCGTGGCAGTAGCCGCGCCCAGTGGCGGCGCTGACGCGCCTACCCACGCCTCAGTCGCCACGCACGTTCCCGCATGGGACAACGATCTCCCGACCAGGGAAGCACCAGTCCCACACACATCGACGAACACCAGCGGCTCTGGTGGGGTCGACACGCTGGCCGACTGGATCTGCACCGTCTACGCATCGGACATCGACCACAACGGCACCTACCTCTCGGGCAACGGGTGGCAGTCCTGCTCCGGCAGCGGGTACACGCCCGCCAAGGTCGATGTGAAAATTTAGCGAAGCCGGTGGTACGGATGGGAGACCATGTCCTCCGCGTCGGGTAACTGGGAGTACGACCCGTGGCAGGAGCTGTGGGACTACTACGAGTGCGCTGGCACCGGAACACACGACTTCCGAGTGGTCACCACGGGCTATGCTCAGTTCGGCGCGTACAGCCAGTCCGTACAGTCGCTCAACTACCTACGCATCAACTGCGACTGAGTCGGATCGTCCGAAGGAGGCGTATGGCACGGTCGACCGCCTATCTAGCCTACGTGCTTCGTGGGCTTGGCGACTTCGTCGCGAGACTCGCTCGTCGGGCGCGTCGTGCTCCCGAGCCGGAAGATGCTCCGCGGCTCGTGCCCGCCTACGACCCTCGCCTTCCGAAGGGTATCGCCTCGTACCGGCCGAGCCGGCTACGGCGGCGGCCCCGCCGCCTCAATAAGTGACATTCACCGCAATGGGATGAGGGCGGGTTCCGCCTTACGTAGGCGTTGACCCGCCCTCCTCCCGAGATGGGGATCAATCGTCCCGGTGCCAACTATCGCCGGGCGCCGAACCGGCGGCGTCGGGTCAGATGTCGGCCGTCACGGCGGTGACTGCTCCGTCGAGGGTGGCGGCGGTGGCGATCAGCCTGGTGTGGTGTGGGCCGTCGGGCAGGTGGACTTCGCATCGCTGTGGAGCGAGCAGGACGGTGACGGCGGTGCCGGGGTGGTAGGTGGCGAGCGCGGTGAGCGCTGGCACCGGGTCGGGTAGGCCGTTGCCGGGCTGGGCATCGCCTGCGCCGTCGGGCTCACCTGCGCCGTTGTGGAGGTTGGTCGGCACCGGGATCGGGGTGGTCGGGTCGGTGGGCACGGTCTGGTCGGTGGCGTTGGGGAGGTACTCCAGGGCCTGCGCGATCGCCTTCGGCAGGCTGGGCTGATGTGCCCCGGGATCCCAGCGGTCGAGGCGGCGGGTGGTGTCGGGTGGGGCGAAGCGGATCCCCCACCGCAGGCCCTGCACCTGGTACGGGATGCCGTCGTTGCGGCGGTGGTCGGCGACGCTGACGACCAGGGCCAGGCCGAGGGCGTACGCCAGTTTGACCACTGTGGCCAGGGGCGGCACCTTCGGTGGGCTGGCGCGCAGCAGGATCCGGCCGCCGGGGTGCCCGTTGGTGACATTTTCGAGGTACGCCGTGACCGGGTCGCCGCCGGGCCGGTGCACGGTGGCGTAGCCGTGCAGCAGCTCGTGGTCGCGTAGGTGCATGGTGAGGCCGTCGAGGGTGGCCAGCTCGGTCGGGTCGAGGCCGAGCTCGGTCAGCTGGTGGGTGAGCTGGTACTCCGGCGGGAGCTGGTGGATGGCTTTGCCGCCCGGGTGGTAGCCGATCCAGGGCGGTGCGGCTGGCGGCGTACCGCCGAGGGGTGGCCAGTTGAGGTGCCGGACCCGGCGGCGACCGGCGGCGATGGTGACGGTCGCACCCTGATAGATGCGGTGGCTGCCGCCGCAGGTGCGGCAGCCACCGATCGTTTCGCAGTCGCAGTCTTCCCAGTGCGGCAGGTGGGTGCAGTCGGGGCAGCGCCGGTGCGGGATCGGTGGTCCTTGCCACGATGGTGGGGGTGGCTGCCAGGAGCGGGCCGGCCGCCCGCCGGAGCCGGTGCCGGTGTTGGCGTCGCGGAGGGTGGTGTGCCACCAGCGGCCGTCGCGCCAGATGGCGTGCGCGCCGGGGGTCGGCTCGCCGGTGAGCAGCGCGGTGCAGTCGGCGACGATGCGGCGTTCGAGCTGGTCGACGTCGACCGGTGGCGGGCCGAGGCTGATGCCGTTGGCCGGGCGCGGGGTGACGTAGTGGGCGGGGGCGTGCTGGCCGCGGTCGACCAGCTGGTAGCAGGCGCGGGCGACACTGACCCGGGTGGCGGCCTCGGCGAAGCTGCCGTAGCGGCCGGTGCCGGTGGGGACCGGGCTGCCGGGCAGTTCGAAGCGGACGTCCCAGCGGAAGCGGTCACTGTCGGGGGCGAGTGGGTCGCGGCGGGCTTCGACGACCAGGTCGAGGCAGAGCAGTTCGGCGGTTTCGCAGAGTTCGCCGAGGCGGCGGGCCGGGTCGGGTGGTGGTGGGGCGGCGGTGCGGCCGTACCAGATCCGCCATGGTTCGTAGCCTTCGCCGGCGATCGGCCCGGCTTCGAGGGCGTGCCGTTGGTGGTCGGGCAGGTCGGGCTGCCAGCCGGCGGGCAGCTCCGCCCACGGGGCAAAAATCGGTTCGCCGGGTAGCTCGGGGTCGTAGACGTGGGCGGCGCCGACCCGGGCGGCGAGGTCGTCGACGACGGGTGCCAGGTCGAGGCACCAGAAGCGGCCGTCGTCGGTGCGGGTCGGGGTGACCGCGCCGGGTACGACGTTCGCCGACGCGACGGCCGCGGTGTCGATGTTGGCGACGGTGAGCACGAACTGGGCGCGGCGTTTGCCCGCCCCGCCGCAGCGCGGGCACGCCGCGGCGGGGCTGCCGTCGCAGCGGGGGCAGCTGACGACGGTGACGGTGTGGTGCGGGGTCGGGTCGTGGGTCACGACTGCCCCGCGTACCTGGCGGTGGTGGTGCCGGCGCCGGTCCAGGCGGGCAGGTTGACGGTGGCCTGCGCGGCGCGGGCCTGGCTGGTCTGCCAGCGGCGCAGCGCGTCCTTGATCCGGTCGTTCTGCTCGTAGGTGCGGTCAAGCTCGGCGTAGACGACGCCGAGGTCGTGGGCGACCCGTTCGAGGAAGGCGGCGACTTCGCCGGGGTCGAGGCCGGGTCCGTGCGCCTTGCGGGTGACGGTCGGGAAGCGGTGGCTGCGGATCTGCCAGGGCCGGATCGGCCGGTACGCGGCGGGCCGCTGGTTGCGGCCACGACCATCGGGTACGCGGTAGACGCCGCTGCCGTTCGGCCAGTCACGTGGTGGTGTGCCGGCCATCTTGCGGCGTTGCCGGCGCAGTCGCCAGCGTCGCCAGAGCTCTCGCATCACGTGTTCCTCCCCATTCCTTCGCTGCTGGTGTTCGGGTCTCGCGGTGTCGTGGGTGTGTCTGGACGGGGGTGGCCCTGCCGCTTGCCGATCCCGGCGGGGCCACCCCCACCCCGATCGCCGCAGCCCTCCTCGGCAGTACGGCGACCAGGGCAAACCTTCGGGGCCGGGACGCCCAACGGCGTGACCCGCTGACCGCCCCGACCGGAGCACCCGTGGCGGTCTGGGTGCTCCTCTGCGTCCCTGCCAGGTTTGCCGACCGGAGGGAGGCGAGGATCAAGGTGCCATAGCTTGCGTTGGCTAGTCAAGGGCGAGATTTGGGTGGTTGACTTTTTGGTGCCGACCGGAGGGGAGCACCTTGCCACCGCGTTACCGATACGAGCAGATCGCTGATGACCTGGAAGAACGCATCCGGGCGGGCGAGTTCGCGCCTGGATCGAAGCTGCCCAGCAGACGGGAGTTGATCGAGCACTACGAGGTGACCCCGCCTGTCATCGACCGTGCGATGCAGAACCTGCGGGCGAAGGGTCTCACCGAAACCCTGCCTGGAGTCGGCGTTTACGTCGCCGAACCGAAGTGACTGCTTCCTGACACTGTCGACGACAGGGCCGGAAGCAGGATGGCCGGCTTCGATAGGCTCGACCGGCGCGGCGAAAGCCAAGCGGGACCTCGGGAGGCGGCAACATGTCCAGCATCCAGGAAGTCAAGGCAGGGCTGGCGCAAGCAGGTCAGCACGGCAATGCCACCGTCCAGCAGATTCGGTCAGCGGTCGACGCTCTCGATCGCATGATCGCCAACCTGCGCGCCGCTGCGGCGGGCACCGGTCACCCCACCATTGGCGAGGCGATCAGCCGCTGCGAGCAGAGCAAGAAGCTCCTCAATGATGCGACATCCCTTGTCCATGGTGCCGGCGAGGCGACCCGCAACTACAGCAGCTTGCTTGGCTGAGCGCCGCTGACATGACCGTCGATGACATCAAGAGTGACCTCAACCGTGCCAGGATCCTGATGATGCAGGGGAAGGCAGGTTTCGAGGAGGCCACCGGGACGGGCGCGCAAGGTAGCGCCCTGGCGCTGCACACGGTGCAGGACAGCGCCGATGATGATATCGAGAAGGCAGCAGCGGCCCTCAAGGCGGCTGAGGATGAGGTCGACCGGGTGCTCAGCAGGGTCAACGCTGCAGTCGAGCTGGCCAACGCCTACCGGGACGCGCTCTGATGTCAGCCGGCATGGAGCAGGTCATTGCGCAAATGCGACGCGCCAAGGACCAGTTGGCTGAAGCCGCTGTGACGGCGATGAGGGCCAAGGCGGACTTTGACGAAGCCTACAAGTTGTATTTCCAGCTGTCCGAGGGGTCCGCTAACCCGAACATCAGTCGTGCGGCGTCGGAAGCACAAACGGCCGCAGCCAAAGCAGGTAGATATGCCAATCTACTCGATCGAGCGCAGCGGCACTACCAGGCGTACTTCGCAAGAGTCGCACCTGCTGCCGGCTTCAACGAGCCGTCGGGTATGCCCTCGGGCGAGTCGCTGTTGTCGGACTCTGATCGTCGACGCCGTCGGCAGGATGCCTTCTGGAATCGTCAAGTTCAGAAGGCAGATGACATTCAGGATGCGTTCGCGAATGCCGAGACGCATGCCAAGGCGATCTTCAAGAGTCTTCCGGAGCCGCCGGGTGCGACCAGCTCAAACCCTGTGAAAGTCGAGCCTGCGCACGGCGTTGACCGTGTCGAGGTGGACAATCCGATCACAGCTGCTGCAATGGCAGCCGGCGCAATGGCGGTTGCTGCTAGGTCTATCTGGCAAGGTGCAAAGAAACGCCGAGAAAGGAAGCGGTCGCAATGACCCTGCATCCCGAGTTGCCTATGTATATCCGTACCCTGGTCCGAGGAGAAAGCGATCTGAACGACGAGATCGAAGCCAGGCTGGACCGAGACGGCTGGGACGGGTTTCCGCGCTTCCTTGCCTCCCTGTTCTTCATCGCCGTCGACCGCAGATTCAGCGAGGATGCTCCTGCTGGTGAGATCATTAGATTCGTCGCCGCGCTGCGCGAGGACTTGAGCCATGGTGGCCCAGATGTTGATCCGACTGGCGCGGAAGCGTTGATCAGGTCGGTTCTTGACCCGGCTGTCGATTATGACCTGACACCAGAGATGGTCACAAAAATTCAGGCTGCAACGATGTACAAAATCTTCTCTGAGGGCGACCTGTCCGACGCGGAGCTAGACGAGATACTCGCCGAGGCAACCGAGTTCGCAACGCAATCCTGATCGGTGGGGCGGGCGTCGAGGCACGAGGCGCAGGGGTCACGATGTCGCATCAGGTTGGGGTAGCCTCGGACCGTGCCACTTCCAAAGAATCGCAACAATCGCGGCCAAAGCATAGTCAAGCAACTCGCGGCGCTGGTCGACGAGCTGGAGACTGCTACCCTTCCGGACAGGGTCAACATTCGGAACTCGCTGCGCGAGGCTCTGGCGGCGGAGGCGGCTCGCCTCGAACTTGCCGTCAGCCGCCTTGACCCGACCCTGCGGCCGAGTAGCATCTTCGACCCCAGCGCGCCGGAGACGACCGGCCGCGTTGTGGCGCTCACGACGATTGCCCAGCCCCGTCACCCCTTGACCAAGCTCCGGCCCTTTTACGGCGCCGGTGTCTATGCGCTCTATTACAAGGGGCCCTTCGACGCGTATTCTGTTCTCGCCAATACCGAACAGCCAATCTACGTCGGCAAAGCTGATCCAAAGAGTGCCGAGGCAAAGAACGCCGTCGATCAAGGGACGAGTTTATTCGACCGACTCAACGAACATCGGAAGAGTGTCGCAAAAGCAACTTCAACCCTGCGAGCTGAGGATTTTGACTGTCGATTTTTGATAGTGCAGACGGGTTACCAGCGCGCAGCCGAGCAGTATCTGATCAACTTTTTCAAGCCGATCTGGAACAGCGAAATGAGGATCTGCTTCGGAATCGGCAAGCACGGAGACAGTTCAAAAACTCGGGCAAACAAGCGATCGCCATGGGATACCCTCCACCCTGGCAGGCGCTGGGCTGACAGCCTGGTTGACGATCAAAAGTCGGAGAGCCAGATTAGGAGCGAAATTACTGAGCATCTATCTCGACTGCCGCCGCATCGGACGCTTGAGTCGATCCTTGCGGACTTTTTGAGTGATCTTGGTCAGATCGCACAGGGTAGCTTCACGACCGCTACGGATGACGAAATTCCTGTCGAAGATGAGTCTGCGCTTGAGGCTGATCAGGATCGTCCCGGACTCTCACCCTAACCGTGCCACAGCGGCCATGACTCGGTCGGCGGCCTCGCTCGGGTCCTCGTGTTCCCAGACGCGAATTGCCGTCCAGCCAGCTTCGGCAAGGATTCGGTCGGTTTCTCGATCGCGTACCCGGTTGCCCTCGATCTTCTCCCGCCAGAACTGAGCGTTGCGCTGTGATGGCCGGTGGTGATCGGGGCAACCGTGCCAGAAGCAGCCGTCGATGAACACGGCGACGCGGACTCGTGGGAACGCGATGTCGGCAGTGCGGCGGACCGATGGGACAGGCCGGAAGTTGACCCGGTACCGCAGGCCAGCCTTGTGAAGGAGTGAGCGAACCTTCCTCTCGGGGCGGGTGTCACGTCCCTTGTTGGCCCGCATGATCGCCTGGACGGCTGGGCTCGACGCCCAGGACGTGTCGCTTGCGGTCTCCTTCACCGCCAGCAGCTCACGCGACCAGGCGAGCCGCCAACCCTCGGCGAGGTTTTCTGCCCTGGTGGCGTGACTGACCTCGCCCAGGTAGCGGGCGGGAGACTTGCCGCGGTCGGACCAACGGAGATACGCACGGATTCGCCTGGATTTGGGCAGCAGCTTGAGCTCCACCGACGCGCGGGCCCAGCGCCCGTCGCCAAGATCTACCCATCGCCGGTCGTGTCCGCCGGCGGCGCGATCCTGCTCGGCGACGACCGACTGCCGACTCCGACCCTTTCGGCCCTTCCACGCACGTGCGCTTGGGAGCTTGTCGGCCCAACGATGATCGGACTGTTGGAGATCCTCGGTCATGGCTGCTGGTCGGCCTCGTCAAGCGCGTCGGCAATCTTGCGGGCGAAGAAATCGCCGAGAACCACGGGGACGGCGTTGCCGAGCTGTCGCATCTGCTCACCGCGAGGCCCAGCGAGCTTCCAGTCGTCGGGGAACGTCATCACCCGAGCTGTCTCCCGTACGGTCATGTATCGGTGTCGGTAGGCGTCCGCCGAGGGGTCTAGATCGTCTGTGAGCATGACGGACTCCCCACCGGGTACGCCGTGCACGCCAGCCTTGACGGTCTTCGCCGGCCGGTCGAGCTCGTTCGGAGTGTGGCCGGCGTAGATTCGCGCACCGGGCCAGCCGATGTGGTCGGTGACCCCCCCCAGCAGATGTTCCTGTCGGTCGAGTCGATCCCAGGGCATCGGAGGTAGGGGCGGCTGGTCATCGGTGCCAGCGATCGCGTCGCGTAGCGTGCGCCAGGGGAGAGTGCCGTCAGCGATGGTGATCGCACCGGACAGCCGCGACATGACGCGCCGGCGGACATGGCTGGGCACTCTTGGATGCCGATCCCAGTAGGTCCCGTCCAGCATCGTCCGCGCCAGGGCGGACTCCGAATGCGTCGGCCTGACTGACTGCTCGAAGCGGTCGAGGTCGACCCCGAGATCAGTCCTGAAGGCCACCAGGATGATCCTGTTGCGAATCTGTGGCACTCCGTAATCGGCGGCGTTCACCGGAAAGGTCCGGACCTGGTAGCGCTGCTTCGGGTCGGATGGCGTCTCGCCGAGCCTGCGACGGAGGATCTCGTCGTGCTCCTGCCAGGACGCCGCCTCATCGCGCTCCTCGAAGGGGAGCTGCAGCTCCCGCTCGATGTAGTCGAAGTAGGGACGGAACGACGGCCGGAGTAGCCCGCGCACATTCTCACAGATTACGGCTTTGGGCTGGATCTCCCGGATCGCGCGGAACATCTCCGGGAACATGTTGCGCTTGTCCTCGTCACCCTTGGCGACGCCGCCCAGGCTGAAGGGCTGGCAGGGGGGACCTCCCGCGAGGAGATCGACGCGATCCCACAGGTAGCGGAAGTCGACCTCGCGTACGTCACCCTCGACCAGTGGCCACCGGTCCTCGCGTGTCGGGATCCGCTCCTCCTCCCCGCGCGTCGTGGCGGCGTTGAGCTTCAACGTGTCACAGGCGTACCGGACTATCTCGTTGACCAGAAGGGGGCGGAAGCCCGCTCCGTGGACGGCCATGGCCAGACCGCCGCCGCCGGCGAAGAGCTCCACCGACGTGCGGTCCACGGTTGGCTCTTCTGGCAGATCAGACATGGCAGAACTATACCGCGGAGTTGTAGATCTTGGAAGTCCGGCTCGCCGGAGCAAGTCGGTGTGACCGAGATGGGCAGGTGCGGGGGACACCCTTGCTTGACCGCCGCCAACATGTGGTTGGGTCTACATGCGTTCGAGGGAGGGACGATGGCGACCTGGCAGGTAGGCCCGTTCGACAACGATGAAGCGGTGGAGTGGTGCGCCGCCTTGGAGGACGCCGATCCTGATCAGCGTGCCGAGCTGACGCGCGCGGCATTCGCGAAGCTGACGTCGCCCGTCGGCGTCGGAACTGCGGAGGACGCGGCTCGCGTTATCGCCGCTGCGGCCGTGGTCCTCCAGGCGCTCACCGGCAAGCCGGTCTCCACGTCGGGATACGGCCCCCGCTTCCTGACAGAGAAGGGACACATACAGGTCAGCCCGAAGCTTCGGGACCTGGCCGGGCGCGCGCTCGACGCCGCCCTCGCTCCCGGATCCGCCTGGCGCCTACAGTGGCATGACGATGTCGAGGAGGAGGAAGCGATCGCGGTCGTGGAGCAGCTTCGACGCGGCCTGAACTCCGTCGACGTCTGACGGGGCCCGCGGCGATTCAACTGCTGCGGCTCGTACCAGCTGCTCTCCTCGCGGAACCGCTTGTCTTCGTGACGACGTTACCGCTGCCAGCCTGACCAGGGTGAGGAGGATCGGTGCCTGACCTGCACGATTATCTTGACCTTCGGCTGACCGAAGCTTGTGAGCAGTGGCGTTCGATCCTGAATCGGAAGCCGGTTGCGAAAGGCAGCAAGCAGGTCGACTTCGTGCCGGTCGAGACTCTCACCTGCCTCGCCGCAAGCCTTCTTGTCAATCACCGTCAGTACGGTGGTTCCACGGCTCACCGGGCAGTCGAACCGGTTCCCACGCTTGCACGCCTGTTTCGGAGACCGAACAGCAGCGTCCTGGCCAAGATGGCGAACCTCGACGGAAGTCGACGCAACGGTGCCAAGCATGAGGTCCAGGTCGCTGCTCAGTTGCTCGCCGAGCCTGGACAGCTCGGCGCTGTCTACCGGCTCCTGCTCACCGCCGCTCGCAGCGTCGGTATTGGGCCGGACGCTCTGCCAGACTTCCTCGGCCTGGCCGACGACGACAGCGATCTGCTCCTGATCGGCCAGCGTGAGTTGGACGAGTCGGACGTCGTCGCCGCCGTTCGCCCGGCCGTGGATGTGTGGCGCGCTTCCCGGGACGACTTGGACGAGCGAACCACGGAACGCCTCCTGATGGCGGCCGTTCGCGTCGGCCAGCATCGGTTCGCCAGCGAAGTGCTGCGCAACCACCGGCATCAGTGCGTCTTCTGTGGCCTCTCGGTCTCGCTGCCGGAGAAGCGAGCAGCGCGGATGCTCGTCGCCAGTCACATCAAGCCGTGGCGGGCGTGCAGTCATGCCGAGCGGCTCGACGCGCGCAACGGGTTGACGGCCTGCCCGACGCACGACGTCGCGTTCGACACCGGGCTGCTGACCGTCAACGGTGGGTTGCGCATCCACGTCAAGCCCGCGCTCGCCGCAGCGGTCGAGACGGATCCGGCGACGCGAGCGGCCTTCGGGCGGCCACCGCTGGCCGAGCGGCTGCTGCTACCGGACGGCGCCCAGCCTCCGCACACCAAGTATCTGGCGTGGCATCGCCAGCACATCTTCGAGGAAGCGACGCACTGACCTCAGACGGCTGGCAACGGCAGTTGCTGAACGATCGCTCGGGGGCGTGACCGCTTCTGCTTCGCGTGATCAGCGACGTGGTCGACGATGGCCGTACCGACGGCCTCCGCCAGACGAGGCGGGACGGCGTTGCCGATCAGACGGCCGAGCGGCGCGAACTGGACGGGCTGATCGGGGGCCACGAACTCGTACTCCTCCGGGAAGCTCTGCAAGATCGCGGCCTCCCGCAGCGTGAGGGCCCGGTCCTGCTCCGGGTGCCCGAATCGGCCGGCGCCGTAGTTGTATGCGAGCGTGGTGATCGTCGGCGCGGGCTCGTCCCATGCCATCCGGGCGTACACGTTGCGGAAGGTCGACCCGGACGCCTTGCGATGGCAGGGCGCACGCAGCTCTTCGTCCCACTGCTCCCACGTACCGCCCGGCTTGGACTGCCTGATCCGGTCGAGGTTCGTGTCGCTCAGACTGCGGCACTTGTGTAGCGGGTCGTCGGCCGCGGCCTGCCCGTGCTCGACCGGAGTGAGGCCCTCGATCCGTTGGCGGACAGTGACGTACTCCGAGCTAGGGACCGTGCCCTTCGGAACCGCGATCGGGCCGAGCAACGAGGCGACCAGGACCATGCGCCGCCGGCGCTGCGGCACCCCGTACGCGGGGCAGAAGCACGACGAGTGATCAACCGAGTAGCCGAGCTCACGCAGCCCGACTACGAACTTGCGGAAGATCGCGGTGCTGACGATCCGTGGCACGTTCTCCATCGTGACGATCTCGGGCAGGGTGCCCGCGATCAGGCGGAGCATCTCGTCGACGAGGGGCCACTGGGCCTCCTGCGAGGTGTCGACGCCACGACGGTAAGAGGAGAAGGGCTGGCATGGTGCGCACCCGGCGAGGACCCGGACGGACTTACCGGGCCACATCGCGGCAAGCTCGTCGGCGGTGAGTTCACGGACGTCGCGGCGGTGGAACGGCGCATCGATGTTCGCGCGGAACGGGTAGTCGCAGCTGTCGTCGACGTCAACCCCGGCGGCGACGTGGATGCCGGCCTTCAAAAGACCGTACGAAAGCCCGCCGACTCCGCAGAACAGGTCGACAGCGGAGATCTTGATAGGTCGGGCGGCCATGCTGGGATCCTAGTGGATCAAACCAGGAGAGCGTACGCCCCGGGCCGTCGCCTGTGCGGTGCTGCGTCCGATCCTCGACAGACTCAAGATCCGTAGTGGACTGTGTGTCGACCAGGATGTTCGGGACATTCTTGGGGTCGACTTGCCAGCTGGATGACGTACCGTCGTGATTTCGACTGTGAATCTCGTACGTTCGTCTCGGTCGGCCTCGGCCGACGCGCCGGTCGCGGCGGGTGACACGTGGCCTTACCTGCGTGAAAGGGTCAAACCGGCTGCCATTCGAGTGGGCAACGAACCTCGTCGACACTCGAACATATGTATGAAAATCGTTTTCTTGTCGGTGTTCGTACCTATCATGGTGCCACTCGTGATCGAGGAGGCAATCGTCATGGTGATGGCGCGGTCGGCAGCACGACGGACGAAGCATCGATCGACCAGCGTAAACAAGGCGCACGTTGAAGAGCTGCGTGCGATCCTCGACCAGCACGAAGCTGAACAAGCCCGCAATCTAGTGGGCAACTTTGCGAATCGTTACCAGATCAGCCACCACGACGTGGATGCACTTTTGAACGGGCTGACCAGGGGCCCAGAGGAGCGGCCGGCCGGTGCAGAGCCGGACGGACCTGTTGCCGGCGTCGATCTTGATCTCGATGATGGCCCGGCAGTGACGGTCGACGTCGCCGAGATGTCGACCGACGACGACGCCTTGGATTGGATGTTCGCGGACGAGCCACCCCTGCCAGCTCCGCGACCAGCCAGCGATGTCGTCGGGCGAGCGCTCGACGATCTCCTGGGAGACTGGGAGAGGAAGGGCAGGCAGCTGACGCGCGAAGAGGTGTCGCTCGTCGCCACGCGCCGGAAGCTGACTCCGGAGCAGCGCGCCGACCTGCTGGACCAGCTCGTGGAGGCGGGCGTCCAACTGCCAGCCGTCGCAGCCGCCCGGCTGAGCCAGGTCCTACCGGAGGGCTACGAGTTCAACGGCGATGGCATCCGGCAGTACCTGCGTCAGATCGCCCGCTACCCGCTCATCGGCGCAGCCCGGGAAGTGGAACTCTGGGCGTCGATCCAGCAGGGTTTGGCCGCCGAGGAGCGACTGAAGTCGGCAGACTCGGCCGAGGCGGCGCCCGAGCTGCTGCGGAGCTTGCAGGAGCAGATCGCTGAAGGTAAGCGCGCGCACAGCGAGCTTGTCTGCGCCAACCTGCGCCTGGTCGTCTCCATTGCCAAGACGAGACAGGACGAAGCCTGCGGAGTCGAATTCCTGGACCGGATCCAGGATGGAAACCTCGGCCTCATGCACGCCGCGAACAAGTTCGATGGCTCGAAGGGGTTCAAGTTCTCGACCTACGCCACGTGGTGGATCCGGCAGTCGATTGACCGGGGCATCGCCGACCGAGGCAGGACGATCCGGATACCTGTGCATGTCCACGAGAAGATGGCGAGGGTTCGTAGGGAGAGGTCGAGATTGGCTGCCCTGCTGGGCCGAGAGCCGACGCTGTCAGAGATCTGCGAGCGCACCTGTTATGAGCCGGGCTTGGTGCAGGCGGCGCTTGACCTCATGCGGCCGCTACGCAGTCTTGACGAGTTGCTCGACGAGGAGGGTGATTTGCGATTTTCTGACTTGTTCGCGCACGAAGGGGAACGTGACTGCCGGGCCGATCCGGCCGAGATAGTGATGCATGAGATTTTTCGCTGGGAGTTGACTTTTACTTTGCCGTCGGCGCTTTCTACTCGTGATTTGGAGGTCATCAAGCGACGGTTTGGCTTTTATGACGGCGACGAGGAGACGTTGGAGCAAATTGGCGCCAGGCTCGGTTTGACTCGGGAACGCATTCGGCAGATTGAGCAGAAGTCAATGTCCAAGCTTCGGGGAAGCACTGGAATACGAGATCTTCGTTCCTATCTTATTGACGATTCGCGGGCGGCTGCGGCTACCCCTGCTACGGGAAGGCGTACTTCGTGAGTAGCGCAGGGGTTCAGAGCTTGGAGCAGGCGTGCGAGGCGTTCGTTGCCTGGCTCGACCGTCGGGTGATCGCTGCAGGCCGTGGGGACGGCCTGGACCGCTTGGAGGTCGCTCCGTCCGGCACCTTCTGGCTCGGGCGGCTGTCCTGCGAGGACGAGGTCAAGGACGGACTCAACGACGACCGTTCGGAGCGGCTGGATCCGTGTGCGATCGGGATCAGGTTGCGTCCGGCCGGCGGGCCGCCCTGGTCGATGTCCGTCACGGTGCGGGCACGCGCCTGGGGCAAGGACGAGCCGAAGGACCCGGATCCGAGAGGCAGGTGGTGGCGGAGCGATCTGGTCGAAGAGGTCGTCTCGCTGTTGGTCGACAGCCGAGGCGCAGAGGCCGGATCGAAACAGCTCGAGGACGCTTTCGCCGCTGTCGGCGTACCCGGATTGTCGGCGAAGGTCAAGGTCGACGTCGAGGATTGGCACAAGCAGACCGAGCTGGTCGTGCAGCTGGTCAACACCAGCCCGATCAAGGCGCCTGGCTTGGCCGACTCCCACCTGTTCGAGACGCAGATCGAAGTGCGCGGCTTGCCGACCGTGCCGTTTCAGCTGGAGGCGCTGCCCGACAGCTTCCGGTACGACCGCCAGGTGCCCGCCTACGGCGTGAACGTCGGCGTCGAGGTGTTGGCGCCCGACGTCTTCCGTACGACCGACACGGTGACGGTGCAGACTTTCCGGCCGACGTACTGGAACGGTGCCGAGGCGCCGCCGGATCTGTCGTTCGCGACCCTGGCAGCCGATCCGATCCCGCAGCTGTCCGCGCTCGTGGGCGCGCTGGCGGCGTACGACGAGGCGCACTGGTCGCCGTCGGTGCTCGACGCCCGGCAGGCGGCCGAAGGCTGGACCCCAGCGATGCGGGCGGAAGCGGATCGCTCGGCCGGGGAGGTCTTCGGTGAGCTGGATCGTCTCCGCACCGGGCTCGAGCTGCTGCGCGCCCGACCGGAGCTGTGCCGTGCCTTCCAACTGATGAACAAGGCGATCGCCCGCAGCGCCCAAGGGCGCGGATACGACACGTGGCGGCCGTTCCAGATCGGCTTTCTGCTGGCTACGGTTCGCTTCCTCGTCGAGAGGGACGAGGAAGCCGATTACGTCGACACCGTCTGGTTCGCCACCGGTGGTGGCAAGACCGAGACGTATCTCGGTCTGCTGCTCACAGCGGCCTTCTTCGACCGGCTGATCGGCAAGACGATGGGTGTGACGGCCTGGTCGCGGTTCCCGCTGCGGTTGCTCAGCTTGCAGCAGACCCAGCGGTTCGCCGACGCGCTTGCCGGTGCCGAGATGGTCCGCCGCGAAGAGAACGTCGGAGGTACTCAGTTCAGCCTGGGCTTCCTTGTCGGTCAGGCGGGCACGCCCAACAAGGTGGTCCCGAAGACGGAGAAGGACGAGATCACTCCTGATAGCCCTGGCATGCCGGACAAGTACCAGGTCTTGCTGCACTGCCCGTTCTGTCGGTCGGAGAAGCTGGCGATGCTGTTCGACCGCAAGCGTTGGATGCTCGAACACCGCTGTACAGACCCAGACTGCCCGAACGCTGGTCGGCCGCTTCCGATGTACGTGGTCGACCAGGAGGTGTTCCGCTTCCTGCCGACGGTCGTCGTCGGGACCTTGGACAAGGCGGCGTCGATCGGTTTGCAGCAGGCGATGCGCGGGTTGGTCGGTCCGCCGCAAAAGGTGTGCCCGGTGCCTTGGCACGGGTTCACCTATGCCCAGCGGTCGTCGTCGCCCAACGGGTGCCTGGTGCCGGACTGCCAAGGCGGGCCTGCGCTCAGGGACCTGCCGATGGACGCGAAGCGGTTCGGACCGTCACTTCGGCTGCAGGACGAGCTGCACCTGCTGCGAGACAGCCTCGGGGCGGTCGATTCCCACTACGAGAGCCTGCTGGATCACCTGCAGCAGAAGTTGTGTGGCTCTCGGGCGAAGATCGTGGCCAGTAGCGCGACGCTGACCGGCTACGAGCGCCAGGTCGACGCGCTCTACCAACGGCGTGGCCGTGTGTTCCCGCAGCCCGGCCCGCGTGCTGGGGAATCGTTCTGGACTATGTCGACCGACAAGCCGCTGCGACGGTTCGTGGCGGTCGCTCCACGTGGTGTCACGCTGGAGCACGTCAGCGACCGGACCTTGGACACGCTGCAGCGCTGCATCCGTGACTTCATGGACGACCCGGTGAATATCTGTGCGGAGGCCGGGATCGACCCGCAGCACGCCGACGACCTTGTCAGCCTGTACGGCACGGACGTCGTGTACGGCACGACTCTCTACGACGTGGAGGCCGCCGGGCGGAGCCTGGGCAGCAACAACACGGTGTCGGGTATCAACGTCGAGCAGCTCACCGGCCAGGCCGACTTCGATGAGGTGCGAGAAATCCTCGATCGGCTGGACCACCCGGAGCCAGACTTCGACGACCGCATCCACGTGATCGCGGCCAGCTCGATGCTCTCGCACGGCGTTGACGTCGACCGGCTAAACACGATGGTGATGCTGGGTCTGCCGCTGACCACCGCCGAGTTCATCCAGACCACGGCCCGGGTCGGCCGCCGGCACCCCGGGCTGGTCTACGTGCTACACAAGATCGGCCGGGAGCGGGATGCCCAGACGTTCCGGCACTTCGGCCCCTACGTCCGACAGGGCGACCGGTTCGTTGACCCGATCCCGATCACCCGGCGTAGCCGGCGGGTGCTGGATCTCACGATTCCGGGTGTCGTCGGCGCGCGAACGCTGATGATCCGCGAGCCGGCGAGCCGGCAGCGACTCAGTACACCAAAGAAGCTGCGTGAATATGCTCGAGACTCCGGCATGACGCCCGCCGGCGAGGCCGCCGATATCGCGGCGCTGCTCGGGTTCGACGACGTGGCGGACCCGCTGCACCACGAGCAGATCGAGCAGTGGCTGCGAGACTGGTTCGCCGACCTTCAAGACCCGAGCACCCGGGCCAAGTTCACCAGTGAACTCGGCCCCCGCCCTCCGATGATGAGCCTCCGCGACGTCGAGGCCAGCGCACCGATCCACGAAGACAGGCGGTCGTGATGAAGCCTCTCGCATCTCGCAGCGGCAGCCAGATCCTGCGGACCTTCCTGCCCGAGCAGACGGTCGACTTGCGCGGCGACATTTATCGGGTCACCGAATGGTCGGCACCTAGCCCGATAGAGGTCGATACCGATCTGTTGCGCCGGCATCTGCGCGGGGAGATTGCCGCGTGGGCGGTCAAGGACAACGACGACGGGATGGGCGGCGAGCTGCTCCGCAAGGCGCCGGTCGAGGTCGTGGAGCTGGACGACCGACGCGGCGTAACGGTCGAACGGTATCCCCAGGTGTGGCTGTGCCGGGTCTGCAAGCGCATCGGCAAATCGTCGGACCGAGCCTGCAAGTGCGGGCAGCGCGGCAAATGGGGCCAGCTGCACTTCGTTGGCATCCACGACTGCGGGGCGATCTACGAACCGTGGATCCGACGCTGCAAGGAGCACGACGATGTCAAGGTCGTGATTCCGAAGAGCGCCAAGGCGGCCGACATCAGCTTCGTCTGCCCCACTTGCAGCAAGCAGACGATGCAAGGGCTTGGCTTCAACCGGCCCTGTGACTGTGGCAAAGGCACCGTACGGTGGAACGTCCACAAGGCGCGCACCGTCTACACCCCGCGCAGCACGGTGCTCATCAACCCGCCCAGGCCGGAGCACCGGGAGGGCCTGAAGCTCGCCGGTGGTGCCCGCAAGGCGCTCGTCTGGGTCGTCGAAGGGCTGACCGCCGACCGCCCTGCCGATGTGAGCTCGCTGCCAACCCGCGAAGAACTTGTCGAGCAACTCGTGGCCTCTGGTCTTGATCGTGCGATTGCGGAGAACGCCGCAAACAGCGCCGAGCGGGATGGAGGGCTTGCCAAGCCGGGCGCGCATCCGATCGACCGGCTGTCGGGACATCGGCGCGAAACAGCCGAACGCGAAGCCGTCGACATCGCGATGGCGCTGGCCGAGAGCCGATTGCCGACGACCAAGCTGGGCGGATCGGGGGTCAGTGGCGCTCTCGCCACGCGCTACCGCGACAGCTACCCGGCGGCGCTGGCCCGGGCCGGCGTGGCCGGACTGGACCTGGTCGACCGGTTCCCGGTGCTCAACGCGATGTACGGCTACACCCGTGGCGACGACGACCCGGCGAAGTGCCGGTTGATCCCGTTCCGCCGTAACAGGGGCGGCTACCGGCTGTACGGCAACCTCGCCGAGACGGAGGCGTTCCTGATCCGGCTGGATCCGCTGCGGGTCGCGACCTGGCTCTCCGGGCGCGGCCACCAGCTCTCGGGCTGGAAGGCCGGAGACCAGGACGAGGTTGCGGCGCGGGTCGCGGTGCTGGAGTCGGCGGTGGTGCCGTCGAAGCGCGACGATCCGTCCGACGGCTCGCCCGGCACCGACCTTCTCAAGCTGGTGCACACCTACGCTCACCGGTTCATTCGCCAGACAGCGGTCTTTTCAGGCATCGAACGCGATGCGCTCAGCGAGTACCTGTTGCCTGGACATTTGGCGTTCTTCGTGTACGCCGGTGCCAAGGGCGACTTCGTGCTCGGCGGCATGCAGGCGGTGTTCGAGTCCAACCTCGACGACCTGATGCACACCTTCGTCGACGCGGAACACCGGTGCCCGCTGGACCCGGGTTGCGATCGGGGCAGCGGAGCGTGCAGTGCCTGCGTACATCTGGGTGAGCCGTCGTGCCGGTTCTTCAACCGCTTCCTCGATCGGGGGGTGTTGTTCGGTCAGGGCGGCTACCTGCGGATCCGACGGCCCGAGCAGTGACGGCCAGCAGCCGCCGCCACTGCGCTTCGACCCGGTCGGCGGCGGCTGCGGTCGCCTCGTGTTCCCACACATGCAGCACGGCCCAGCCCAGGTCGGCCAGCGCCGCGTCCTTCGCGCGGTCGCGGGCGACGTTGCGGTCCAGCTTGGCCTGCCACCAGTCCCGGTTGTTGCGCGGCAGGGTGCCGTGTTCGGGACAGCGGTGCCAGAAGCAGCCGTCGACGAAGACCGCCAGCCGCGCTCGGGTGAAGACCACGTCGGGTCGGCCCGGCAGTCGCGCGTCGTGGATGCGGAAGCGCAGCCCACGGCGGTGCAGTTCGCGGCGCAGCAACAGCTCGGGCTTGGTGGAGGTGCAGGGTTGACGGCGGAGTCGGGCCGACGTGGCGGCATCGAGCGGTACGGGCAAGGGGGACTTTCGGCCCATCTCTCCAACCTATCCGGGGACGTTCCGCTAGATCACAGGCAGTTAGGCTTGCGAACTGGCGACAACGCGACTTGTCGGCGAACGTCTCATTTGTAACGACTCGAAAACGGAGAAAACACCTGTGACGGGATCGAAGCAAGACGTCCGCAGGTCGATCGCGCCGGGGTCGGTCGTCGTGATCCGCGACGAAGAGTGGCTCGTCGTCGCGACCGAGGAAACCGCCGACCGCACCTTGGTGCACGTCCAGGGCCTCGGCGATCTGGTCCGCGACACCACCGCCTCGTTCTACGACTCCCTCGACACGATCATGCCGCTGGAGCCGGCGGAGGCCACCGTCGTGGCCGACGCCAGCCCGCGCTACCGCACCGCGCGGCTGTGGCTGGAGTCGACAATCCGCAAGACGGCCGTACCGCTCGGCACCCGGGCGTTGTCGGTCGCCACCCGCGGCCTGGCCGACGCAATCAGCTACCAGCAGTCGGCGGTACGCAAGGCGCTGGCACCGGAGAACCTGCGACCCCGAATCCTGCTCGCCGACGCGGTCGGCCTGGGTAAGACCACCGTCGCCGGCCGAACTCGCCAGGATGGAATCGTTGGATCCGGCAGACCGGGCCGACGCGGAACTACGAGCCCGATCGCTGCGCTACGTCGCGGCGACCCGGGCACGTGACGAGCTGATGGTGGTCCGACGACCGGGGTCAGGTCAGTAGCGGTGCGTGCGGGGGCGGCACGACGGCGTCAATGCGCTGTTCGAGCTTGTGGGGGTTGGCGAAGAACTCGACGTCGCTGACGGACCTCAGCTCGCGGATGATGGCAGGCGACCAGTCGTCCTGTCTCCCGTCGAGGGCTGCGATGCGCTGCTGTCTGGGCACCTCGGACAGGCTGAAGATGTGGTAGCAGTGCTCGGCGGCCTGCTCCTGGTCGCGCCCACTGACCGCCTGCACGTACGCGGCTTTGTTGGCGGACGACACCTGCACGGTGACGGGCCGCTGCCGACCTGAGGTCAGTCGTACCGGTGCCTCGCGCCGCACCTGTCGACCATCGTTGGTAGCCCACGCCTTGATTCGGGTGACGACTCTGTCCGGGAAGCGCACCGGCGGCTGCTTCACCGCCAGCCATCGCAGCTGGTCCACCCGCATCGACGCCTGCGCCACGGCGAGCACCAGCTCGCCCAACGACTCCTTGGCTCCGTAGGTGGCCAACTCGCCGGGCACGGCGTCGAAGCCGTTCAGCCCGGACAGGCGTGCTGCTTCGGCGATCGCTTCCGCCGGGCGACCGTGGTCGAAGTTGACGCCAGCCATCGACAGCAGGGTGGTCGCCGTGGCCCGGTCGGAGACGCGGTAGCCGTCACCGATCGGCTCGACGAGCAGACGCACCGAGTCGCCGTCGCCGTAGGTGAGCGGCAGATCGATGAGCAGGCCATCGCCGTACGCCTGGGTGACGCTCTGGTCGTTGACCGCCCGCAAGATCGCGCCTATGACGGTTTCGCTGTTCATCGCCACCCCCATCACGGCTCTACCCAGGTGAAGTCGGTACCCAGTTCAACGAAGCACTCTGCCGCGAACGCTTCAAATATCGCACGGTGGACGCCTGGAGCGACCCGGGGCGCCAACGGCACCTCGGGGATGTCCGTGGGCTTGTAGGCGACTTCGTCGCCTATCGCCGGCTCCGTCCGATGCTTGTGGGTGCCCTCGATGGGCCGGTGCGTGTGGTTGACGCACAGCCGCCGGGCCGAGAAGCCGTCACGACCAGCGCCGACGAGGTACTGAAGGAAGGGCTCGCTCGGTCGTAGCGGATGGACCGTCATCCGCAGAACGCACGGCGCAAGATGCTTGATGGCGATCCGGACCTGGACCAGGCCCTCCTTGTCCAGGCCGGGCTTCTGCCTCCAGGAGATGCCCCCGACGGTCGTTGCGGAGGCGGCGGGTGACAGGAGGCTGCCCAGGTTCGCGTGCGTGGCCAGCGGGGAGGCTTGCCTGCTCAACGATGCTCACCGGTCCAGGGGAGTGGCGGGGAGGGGAGGCGACCTTGGCGGACCAGGCGATCGCCAGTGTCGATCTGGCTCAGGTTACTGCACAACTACTCCCTGCGATGCCCCGTTTCGTGTCGTCTGTGGACGTGGCCCGATGAATGCGCGGGCTCGGGGCAGGTGATGTGGTTGACTGGGTCGCACGTACTCGGAGCGACCCGGAGGAGGTGGCGGGGCGGTGGTGCAGTTGCCGGCGGTGCTTGGTGAGCCGATCCGGTTCGTGCTGAACTGGGGTCGCCGCTACTCGCTGTGGGTGTTCAACTTCGGCCTGGCCTGCTGCGCGATCGAGTTCATCGCCACCAGCATGGGCCGGCACGACTTCATCCGGCTCGGCGTCATCCCGTTCGCCCACGGGCCGCGCCAGGCGGACCTGATGGTCGTCTCCGGCACCGTCACCGACAAGATGGCGCCGGCGATCAAGCGGCTCTACGACCAGATGCCCGAGCCCAAGTACGTCATCTCGTTCGGTGCCTGCTCCAACTGCGGCGGCCCGTACTGGGACTCGTACTCGGTGACCAAGGGCGTCGACCAGCTGATCCCCGTCGACGTGTACGTGCCCGGCTGCCCGCCCCGGCCCGAAGCCCTGCTGCACGGCATCCTACGCCTGCAGGACAAGATCGCCGCCGAGCGCTCCGGCATCGGCGGCGTGCACCGGCCCGACCCGCTCGCCTCCCCGGCCGACGTCTCCGCCGACCGGGCCAGCGATCCGACCGACCCGAGGCCCGGCCCGGCACTCGGCTCGCAGCCCGCGCGCGGCGTTGACGCGCTCACCGCACCGGTCGTCAAGCCGCCGAGCTGAGCGGTCTCGCCTCGGGTGGCTCGGCGGGATCCGATCGGATCCCGCGCCGGTCGGTCTTGTCCGCTGACTCTGGCAGCTTGCGGCATGCCGCGACAGCATTTCAATCACCTGCCGGGGAGAAGGTCCAGCCGGCTCCAATCGTGATGTTGGCCCCGCCTTCGTCCGGCAGCACCAACGGCGACTCATTACGCCCTCCCTCAATTAATGGCGAGATCGCGATGATGCGTACCTCGCCAGTCGCACCATTTCTCGGGAGTAGAGCCCTTCCGGCGGCGTCCGACCTTCCAGTCGCCAGGACCTGACCTTCCAAGTTCACCAACGACACATCCGCTTCCGGGACTCCGAGTGCGAAACAACCACCGTCGCTGTCCGCACAAACATTCACCCGCAGCTGCACCTCGACGCTGGCGGCCTCCTCGCCCCCACTACAACCGGCTGCGCCCGTCACCACGAGCATGACCCCGACGAGGGCACTGAGCCTTGCGCGCGATCTTCCCACCAAAGCCTCCGTTGTAGAGGTTGACCGAACTCGCCGGAATCCTACCGGCACGACCCTCTTTCCGTATTCTCTGAATCTGACAGATGTCAATCAGGAGGTCTTGATGGCGGATGGTGTGAACTGCGTGAGCGCGCGACCCGGCTGGTGGTCGAAGCCCACCGGGAACCCGGCCGATGCGGTCGGTGCGATCCGGCTGCTCGCCGACCAGGACGGGGGTCCATCCCGAGGCGTCGCGGGTCTGGATGTAGCAGGCCGAGACCGAGGCCGGACAGCGGCCGATGACCGTGCCCGACCCGCTGAACGGGCCGAGCTGACTCGGCGTACCGCCGGGATCTGACCCGGCGCTCAGCGGCGCGGTTGCTGAAACGCGGTAGCCTGCGCGAACGTGACTGATTCTCAGCGCGCGACGCAGATCGTCGACATCCTGACCGCCGAGTTCGGCGAGCTGATGGCGGTGGACCCGGCCGCCTTCCGCCGCAAGTTCCGCAAGATGGCCGCCAGCCCGTTCGCGTTCTACCGGGGCACCGCCTGCCTGTTCTACGCCGACCAGACCGAGCCCGACGGGCCGTTCAACGACGACAGCTTCTGCGACAAGCAGACCAGCCGGGTCTGGATCCACGGCGACCTGCACGCCGAGAACTTCGGCACCTACATGAACGGCTCCGGCGAGCTGGTCTTCAACGTCAACGACTTCGACGAGGCGTACGTCGGCCCGTTCATCTGGGACCTGCGCCGCTTCGCCGCCAGCCTCGCCCTGATCGGCTACGCCAAGGCGCTCTCCGACGACATCATCGGCACCCTGGTACGCGAGTTCGCCACCGCCTACCTGGCCGAGCTGCGGGCCATCGTCGCCGGCGGCGAGGAGGCCATCGGCTCGATCACCCTGGCCAACGCCACCGGCGTGCTGCGCCACGTGCTGCAGGAGGCCCGGCTCAACACCCGCGTCGGCCTGCTGGAGAACCTCACCACCATCAACGACTACGAGCGGCGGTTCATCATCCGCGACGGGGTGTACGAGGTCGACGACGACACCCGGGCCGCGGTGACCGCCGCGTTCGGCGAATACCTGGCCACGCTGCCGCATCGGGCCGGCGGCCGTCGCGCCGTCGCCGCCCAGATCAAGGACATCGTGCTGCGCAAGGGCGTCGGCATCGGCTCGGCCGGGCTGCCGTCGTACAGCATCCTGCTCGAAGGCCACACCCAGGCGTTGGAGAACGACGTCGTCGTCTACATGAAGCAGGCCCAGGTGCCGGCCGTCGCCCGGCACGTCCACGACGAAGGTGTCCGGTCGTACTTCCGGCACCAGGGCCACCGGACCGCCGAGTCGCAGCGGGCGTTGCAGGCCCACGCCGACCCGTGGCTCGGCTACACCGAGCTGGCCGGCGTCGGCCAGCTCGTCGCCGAAGTCTCGCCGTACGCCGCCGACCTGGACTGGTCCGACGTCAACGAGCAGGCCGAGCTGACCGGCATCGTCACCGACCTGGCCCACTCGGTGGCCCGGATGCACTCGGTCGCCGACGACGAGTCCAGCCACGACCTGGTCGACTACTCCACCGAGGAGGCGATCGTCGCGGCGATCGACGCCGACGAGGCCGGCTTCGTCGCGGGCCTGGTCGACTTCGCCCACCGGTACGGTGCCCGCGCCCGCACCGACCACCGGATCTTCGTCGACCTGTTCCGCAACGGCCAGCTGCCCTGGGTCTGACCGGCCGGCCCGGTCGCCGTCAGTCCGGTTGCCGGCTCACCGCGTCCCGCAGGGCCTGGACAAGGACGGTCGTTCGAGGGTCCGGTCCCATCGTGACGCGGAGTCCGTTCGTCACGTACCCGAAGGCGATGCCGCTGGCCGGATCGGCGTAGCCGAGCGAGCCGCCGTGGCCTGGGAAGCCGAAGGCGGTGGGCGACCACCATGGCTGCTCCGGCAGCGGCAGGCCGAAGCCGAGCGCAGGTCGGGTCGGGACCATGAGCACCTGGTCGATTCCGTTGGCCTGTTCGCGGGTGGCGGCGGCGAGGGTGGTCGCGTAAAGAATCCGGATGCCGTCGACTTCGCCGATCAGCCCGGCGTAGAAGCGGGCCAGTGACGAGGCAGTGCAGATGCCGTTGACCGCTGGGATCTCCGCTGCCCACGTGCGCGGATCGGTGAGGTCGATCGGCGGGTCGGTCACCGTCATCGACCGGACCACCAGAGATGTCGGATCGGTGTACGCGGCGAGCACCTGTCGCAACTGTTCTGGCACCGCCTCGGACACGGGTGGGGTCGCCGGCTGCTCCACGGTCCGCGCGACCCGGTGTGCCTCGGTGTCGGGCAGGCCGATCCAGAAGTCCAGGCCGAGTGGTTTGGCGATCTTGTCGGCGAAGTATGTGCCGAGGCTTCGGCCGCTCACGCGCCGTACTACTTCACCGACCAGCCATCCGTAGGTCAGGCCGTGATAGCCGTGCGCCGTGCCCGGCCGCCAGGCGGGTGCCTGGGCCGCCAGCGCGGCGACGACCGGCCCCCAGGCCAACGCCTGCTCCAGCGGGACCGGCCGGTCGAGTACCGGCAGCCCGGCCTGGTGGGACAGTAGCCAGCGGACCGGGATGTTGCTCTTGCCGGCTGCCGCGAACTCCGGCCAGTACCCGGCGACCGGTGCGTCCAGGTCAAGCTGCCCACGCTGCGCCAGCAGGTGCGCGCAGGTGACCGCCGCGCTCTTGGTGGCCGAGTAGACCACCTGGAGGGTGTCCCTTCGCCACGCGTTGCCGGTGGTGGGATCGGCGACCCCGCCCCACAGGCAGACCACCTCCTGTCCGTGACGGTAGACGCTGACGGCCGCCCCGACCTCGGACCGGGTTTCGAAGTTTGCCAGGAATGCCTCCTGGACCGGCTCGTATCCCGGCGCGACAGTGCCATTGACCACCGGCATGGGCTCTCCTTCAAGCTGTCGGGCCCGAACGGCGATCCATTCGAGCCACAGTCTGTGTCAGGCTATCCTGACATACCGCGTCAGTAAATCCTGACGGCCTATGCTGATGGTGTGGCGGAGGAAATGGTTCCCGGGCACGCGGACATCATCGGGTTCCGGCAACCGGACGGGACGCTGAGCGCCGACGCCGAAGCGCCGGCCGGCACAGTCGGCTACCGGGCCCGGTGCAGTTGCGGCTGGCTCGGCACCAGCGACTACCCGGCTGCCGAAGAGGGCCGCTGGATGGCCACCTCCGAATGGGCCGGACATATCAGGCCGATCCTGGCCGCCGCGCCCCCTGGTTGGCTGCTGAGCCGTTCCGACACCCTCCGCGACAACGTCGCCGAACTGGCCACCATGTGGCCGTTGCAGGCACTCGGCGTCCTCGCCGACGTGGAACGCTGGCAGCGGCAGTTGACCGAACGCGCCGTGGTGGCCGCCCGGGACGCCGGGCTCTCCTGGGCCGAGATCGGCAACGCCCTCGGCATCAGCCGACAGTCGGCACACGAACGGTTCCGCGGCGTCGCTCCACGCAAACAAGTCGGGTGACGGACACCGGCTGCCGGCCCAGGTGCCGGCCGTCGCCCGGCACGTCCACGACGAAGGTGTCCGGGCGTACTTCCGGCACCAGGGCCACCGGACCGCCGGGTCGCAGCGGGCGTTGCAGGCGCACGCCAACCCGTGGCTCTGCTTCACCGAGCTGGCCGGCGTCGACACCGACCTGGCCCACTCGGTGGCCGGATGCACTTGGTCGCCGACAACGGGTCCAGCCACGACTTGGTCGACCTCGCCCATGCGTACGGTGCCCGCGCCCGCACTGACCACCGGATCTTCGTTGACCTGTTCCGCAACGGCCAGCTGCCCTGGGTCTGACCGGGAAGACTCCTCGGCCGCCCCGGGGGTGCACGCTAGCCCAGTGATCGAACATGTGTTCTAATGAGTGCCAAGTATGCTGCGTCGGGCGAGGGTGGGGTAGCGTTGCGAGAGATGGTAGAGTCCCCGCCCCCGCTGTCCGCGTCGCGACGAACGGTCGCGGCGTACGTGGCGGTGCTGAAGTTGGCTCGCGAGCGTGGGTACGTGGTCACCCGGCTGAAGATGGCGAAGTTCCTCTACCTGACCGACCTCGCGGCAGTGCGCGAAAGCGAGGATCCGGTCTCCGGAGTCGAGTGGCGGTGGCTGCACCATGGCCCGTTCAACAACTCCCTGCAGTTCCTGGAGAACGAGCTCGTCGAGCGCCGTGTGGTGCAACGCGACCCCTACTACCAGGGATTCCAGATCCGGCTCGTTGGTGAACTCCCGGGTTACGACATGCCTACGGAGGACATGGCGATTCTGGAGAAGACCCTCACCGAGCTGGGCGGGCTAGCGGCTGCGACTCTCAAGGACCTGAGTTACCAGACCCCGCCGATGGAGGACGCGCTACAACGCGAGCGGGGCGTGGTGCTCGACCTGTCGCTGGCGCGCCCGCGCCCCAAGCTTGCGAAGCTCGCGCGAAGGATGTCGGCTGTGCTCAGGCAGCTCCCGGAGCAGGAGAACGACCCGGGTATCGGCCAGGAGCTTGAGCGGGAGATGGCTGAGTTGGCCGAAGGGCGCCGACGAGCAAACGGGATGCTACTTGACGATGATCAGTAAGTCCGTCATCAACGGCGGGGTCTACTACGTCAAAGATCTAGCCATCTCGCTGCCGCCCAACGACGGTCGTAACTATCACGACGAGCGTAGGCCGGTCGTCGTGCTCAGTGGTCCCAACACGAACAGCGTCGCAGGCTGGCCCACCGTCCTGGTCGCTCCGATCTCCACATCGACCACCCTCAAGACGGAGTACTGTGTCAAGCTCAGGGCCAGCGAGGGTGGTCTGCCCAAGAAGTGCTGGGTACGGGTGGTCGCGGTGCAACCGCTCCTCAAGTCAGATCTCCAGGACCATCTCGGGGTTCTGACGGCCGAGCGCCTCGAAGAGATCCAGGCCCGACTCTTCCAGTACATGGGCCTGAACATCGACGAACCGGACGATGGCGAGCTGTCCTAGCTCAGTACGGAGCGGATCAGGGTGGCGACGCCGGCCCGGATTCGCTCCGGCGGCTCGTCGCGCAGCTGGTGCAGCAGGTCGCTGCGGACGGCGGCGAGCAGGGCGTGCGCCAGGAAATCGGCGTGCTCCGGGCCGCGTACGCCGGTGATCATGCCGGTCAGGTGGCGGTGCAGGTCGCCGTACGCCGGGTTGAGGTACGGGCTGCCCCGGCCGGCGCTCTCCAACGCCAGCGCCAGTGCCCGGTTGGCGTGCTTGTAGTCGAGGATCGCGTCGAAGATCGCGATGATCCCGGCCACCGGATCCCGGCCGGCTCCCTGCCGAGAGTCTTGCAGGGTGGCCTGCAGGGCGGTGCCGCGCTGGGCGGCGAGGGCCTGCAGCAGGCCGGTGCGGTCGCCGAAGCCGCGGAACAGGGTGCCCTTGCCGACGCCGGCCGCCTGGGCGATGGCGTCCATGGTGACCTCGTCCGGGTCGGCGGCGGCGTCGAGCAGCCGGCCGGCGGCGGCCAGCACGGTTTCCCGGTTGCGGGCGGCGTCGACCCGTTCCTTACGTGCTGCTGCCGGCACGGTTGACCGTCCTCTCGCCCCCGCCTCGGATATCCGGACCGTCGGTCCGTATAGTTGATCCGGACCGCTGGTCCGAATCCTAGAGGAGGCACCGTGACCGAAGCGCCCAGCCCCACCGGCAGCCCCGCCGCCCAACTGCTGCACCGCTGCGTCGACCACCTGCTCGCCAAGGACATGCCCGGCTTCCTCGCGCACTGGCACGACGACGCGGTCGCCGAGTTCCCGTTCGCCCCACCCGGCTACCCGCGCCGCCTCGACGGCATCGCCGCCGTCACCGGCTACCTGATCGACTACCCGAAGCTGATCGACATCGCCGAGTTCCCCGACGTGACCGTGCACCAGAGCGTCGACCCCGACGTGGTGATCGCCGAACTCACCGCCACCGGCACCGTCGTACCGACCGGGCAGCCGTACCGGATGTCGTACGTCGTCGTGGTGACCGTGCGGGACGGCCGGATCGCCCACTACCGCGACTACTGGAACCCGCTGGCCGCTCCCGACCTGACCGGCGCCGCTGTGATCCCGGTGGGCACCGATGTCTGACCAGCGGACCGTCCTGGTCACCGGGGCGACCGGCAACGTCGGCCGGCACATCGTCGCCACCCTCGCCGCAGCCGGCCACCCGGTGCGGGCCGCCAGCCGGCACCGCCCCATCGACCCGGCCGCCGCCACCAGCCACGTCCCCTTCGACTGGCACGACCCGGCCACCCACCAGCCTGCCGTCGACGGCGTCCACGCCGTCTACCTGATGCCGCCGCCGGCCAGTGCCGACCCGGTCGGCCAGGTCGGCGCCTTCCTCGACCTGGCTCAGGATGCCGGCGTACGCCGGATCGTGCTGCTCAGCTCATCGGCGATCCGCACCGGCGACCCCGGCCCCGGCCAACTGCACGCCAAAATCGTCGACCGGTTCCCGGAGTGGACGGTGCTGCGCCCGTCCTGGTTCATGCAGAACTTTGGAGGAGGCGGCTGCCGTGTTCTGGTCGGGGTCTTGACGGGCGGTGTGAGACGGCGGAGTTCCTTTAGCACTCGGGCTCGGATGGCGTGGCAGTCCGGGCAGGCACGTCCCGTCGGTACCCGCCGCTGATAGACCGGAGCCATGCGGGGCAGGGGCAGCTCGCACATGACCTGCGGCAGGTGCGGCCGGCTCGCGGCGGTCCCGGCGAGGCTTCCCGGAGCCCGTACCAGCTTTCGCCCGACATCGGTCGCAATGCGCCCAATCGCACGGCAGTTCTTCGTGGATCGGCACGCCGCCGGGCAGCTTCAACCCGCACAGGACGCGGTCGGGAATGTACGGGTCAGGCCGGTGGAGTACCTGCCGTGCAGGTCTAGGCAGCTTCACCCAGCCGAGCCGATTGCCTTCCACTACTCGCTGCCACGCCTGACGTCCAGGGCTACCGTCGGCCCCGGCAGATCGTGGAATCGGGTACTCGGCACCCGCGTCACGGCAGGCCACGCAAATGGAGAACATGCGGCGCGGGCTCTGCAGTACCAACACGTCTGCTGCCAAGTCGCGACCGCACAAAGTGCGCCCTACATCGGCCCGATCCGCGCCGTGCATCCGCGTACCCTCACCGGGCAGAAACACCCAGCCTGCCACGCGGCCGTCCATCTCCATTAGAGTACGCGGCGCGGCCCTGCCTGTCCGACCCGAAACCGAGTGCCTCGTGCCAACTGCCACCGATCCGACAGGTCAGAACTCGATGACCGTCTTGATGCCTTCCTCCTCGGCGTACGCCCGCTCGTAGTCGTCCAGGCCGTACCGGTGGGTGATCAGGCCCATCAGCCAGTCGTGGTCGGCGCGGGCCAGCGCGTCGGCGGCCTGCCGCCAGTGCCGCCGGTTGGCGTTGACCGTGCCGAACAGGACGTTGTTCTTCAACACCAGGCAGCGGTTCAGCTCGTTGAGGTCCAGCTCGATGTGGTGGGCCTTGGCGTTGATCCCGGTCAGGCAGCCGATGCCGTTCGGTGCCAGTTTGCTGAACACCTCACGTACCACCGGCGGCGCGCCGGTGCATTCGATGATGATGTCCGGGTCGAAGTCCAGCTCCTCCACCGGCACCGCGTGGTACGTCGCACCCAGCCGGCGGGCCAGCTCCGGCTTCGGCCCCGACGTGCCCCGGGCCAGCACATGCGTCTCCAGACCGCGCTGCACACTCAGCAGCGCCGCCAGCAGCCCGATCGGTCCGGCCCCGGTGACCAGCACCCGCTGCGGCGCCCAGAAGCCACGGGCGCCGATCCGGTCGACGTGGTCCCAGGCCTTCGCGACCACACTGGTCGGCTCCAGCAGCACCCCGGCCAGCCCCAGCTCCGGCCGCAGCGGTACGGCGTACTCGGCCGGCACCCGCCACCGCTGCCGGGCGAACCCGTCGATCCCCTTGATCCCGCACTCGGTGTACCGCCCGTTGGTGCACATGTCCCACTCGCCGGCCGCGCAGTACCGGCACGGCACCGGATCCCGGTGCCGGACGATCCCGGCGACCAAATCACCCGGCCGGGTCGTGCCACTCGGATCCTCGAGCACCCGGCCCAGCGACTCGTGGCCGAGGACCAGCGTGTCCCGGCCCGGCGGCGGTTCGCCGTAGTCACCGCCGAGGATCTCCCCGTCGGTGCCGCAGATGCCGACCGCGACCGCCTCGACCAGCACCTCACCCTCGTCGGGTGACGGCTCCGGCGCGTCGTCGACGAGCCGCAACGAGTCGGCCTTGCCCGGGGTGACAGTCAGCGCACGCATGCCAGGGATGTTTCCCCGCAGGTCCGGACCTACACGGGAAATGTCGGACCCGCTCGCGCCCCACCCGCGCCCTTAGGATCAGACCCATGACCCCCGAGGAGATCGGCGCGCACCTGGCCAGCCTGCTCGACCGACCGGCGGCTGCGTCGGCGGCTGAGGCGGAGGCAGCGCAGGTCACCGCCACGGTCTCCGGCGGCGGCGACCGGTACGCCCGGGCCACCGTCGACGTACCCGCCGACAGTTGGCCGGCCGCGCTCGCCACCGCCCGCGACGACGCCGCCCTGGCCTGCGACTTCTTCGACTGGCTCTCCGCCGTCGACGAGCTCGACGACGGCTTCGCGGTCGTCGCCCACCTGTGGTCCACCCGGCACCGGCACGGCCTGCTGCTGCGCACCCGGGTGCCGCGCGAACGCCCCGAACTGCTGTCCGTGGTCGACGTGTTCCCCGGCGCCGACTGGCACGAGCGGGAAACCCACGAGATGTTCGGCGTCCACTTCGTCGGCCACCCCGCCCTCACCCCGCTGCTGCTGCCCCCCGAGTTCGAAGGCCACCCGCTGCGTAAGGAGTTCGTCCTCGCCGCCCGGGTCGCCAAACCGTGGCCGGGCGCAAAGGAGCCCGGCGAACCGGCCGGCGGCGGCGGGGGAGCCCGGCGGGCCCCGATGCGGCCACCGGGCGTACCGCTGCCGACCGAATGGGGTCCGCAGGCCGCCAGGTCCGCGCCCGACGCCGACCCCGACGGCGGTACGCGGTCCGCGCGCGACGCCGGCCCCGACGGCGGCCGACCCGACGGGGGTACGCCCTGATGCCGCTCTGGCTGGAGTTGACGATCCGGGTCGGTGCCGTCGTCGTCGCGTTCCTCACCCTGCCGCTGCTCGTCGGGCAGCTGGAACACAAGGCGATGGCGCACATGCAGGGCCGGCTCGGCCCGATGTACGCCGGTGGCTTCCACGGCTGGGCGCAACTCATCGCCGACGGCGTCAAGTTCGTGCAGAAGGAGGACATCACCCCGCGCGCCGCCGACCGGCCGGTGTTCCGGCTCGCCCCGGCGATCGCCCTGGTGCCGTACCTGCTGGTCCTGCTCGTCATCCCGCTCGGGCCGGGCGACCTCGTCGGCCAACCGCTCGACGTCGGCCTGTTCTTCGTCCTGGCCGTGATGGGCGTCGGCGTCGTCGCCGTGCTGATGGCCGCCTGGGCGTCGGCCAACAAGTACAGCCTGCTCGGCGGGCTGCGCGGCGCCGCCCAGCTGCTCGCCTACGAGTTGCCGCTGGTGCTCGCCGCCGCCAGCGTCGCGATGGCTGCCGGCACCCTGTCGCTGTCCGGCATCGTCGAAGCGTGGCGGCCCTGGTGGCTGCTCTGGCAGGCACCCGCCCTGATCGTGTTCTTCCTCGCCGGCATGGCCGAGATCCGCCGCCCACCGTTCGACATGCCGATCGCCGACTCCGAGCTGGTCTTCGGCTACCTGACCGAGTACACCGGGCTGCGGTTCGCGTTCTTCCTGCTCGCCGAGTACGCCGGCATCGTCGTCATCGCCGCGCTGACCACCGTGCTGTTCCTCGGCGGCTGGCAGGGGCCGTTCGGCGTCGAACAGCTCGGCTGGCTGTGGACGCTGCTGAAGGTCTTCGCCGTCGCGTTCGTGATCATCTGGCTGCGGGTGTCGTTCCCCCGGCTGCGCGAGGACCAGCTGCAACGGTTGTGCTGGCTGGTGCTGGTGCCGCTTGCCCTGGCCCAGCTGGTGCTCACCGCAGGGGTGAAGGTGACCATCGGATGACCGGCGTCACGTCCACCCAGGAGCGTGTGGACGGTCGGGTCGACCAGCCCGACGGATCGCCGTCGGCCAGCACCGGGCGGACGCCCCGGCACCGGCTGCGCCAGCTGGCTCGGCACCGGCTGCGTTGGCCGGCCCGGGTCGCCCTCGCCGTGACCCTGGCCGCCGGCGCCGCCGGGCAGATCATGGTCTGGGCCGCCGGCAACTGGCTGTGGAACGACGAGACCGCCATCGCCATCAACCTGCGCCGCACCTTCCTCGAACTGACCCGGGGGATGGAGTTCCAGCAGGTCGCCCCGGTCGGCTGGCTCTGGCTGGAAAAGACCCTGTGGTGGGCGTTCGGCGACGGCGAACGGGTGCTGCGGCTGCCGTCGCTGGCCGGCATGCTGGCCGTCCTGGCGCTGACCGCGATCATCACCCGCCGGGTGGCCGGGTGGTGGGCGGCGGTCGCCGCGACCGCGCTGGTCGCCGCCGCGCCGATGATCCTGACCTACGTCGGCGAGCTCAAGCAGTACGCCGTCGAGTCGGCGGTCGCCCTGGCGGTGCTGCTGCTCGGCGACCGGTACCTGGCCTCGGTCGGGCACCGCCGAGGCCGGTGCCGCTGGCTGCTCCCGGTCGGCTGGGCGGCGGCCACCTTGGTCGCCGTCTTCATCAGCCTGACCGCGGTGCTGGTGCTCGCCGGTGCCGTCGCCGGGATGACCCTGCTGCTCGCCCTGCGCCGCCGCTGGACCGACGCGGTGGTCCTGCTCGCCGGCTCCGCGCCGGCGGTCGCCTTCGCCGGCTATCTGATCCACCGCCGCCGCCGGTTCCCGTTCATGCCCGGCCAGTCCGACTACTTCGCCGACGGCACCCCACCGGCCGGCTCCGGGCCGGTGGAGATCCTCGCCTGGCTGCCCCGGATGTGGTCCAGCTTCGTCACGGTGACCCTGGACTGGCGGCAACCGCTGCTGGTCCTGCTGTTCGCCGTGGCCGGCGTCGCCGTGCTGATCTGGCGGCGCCGGCCGCTGTGGGCGGCGATGCTCGGCGGGACCCTGCTGGTGGCGGTGGCCGCCGCGGCGGCCCGTGGTCTGCCGCTCGCCGACCGGGTGGCGACCTGGCTGATCGCCCCGACGGTGATCCTGGTCGTCGCCGGCCTGGACGGCGGCGTCCGGCTGGCCCTGCGCGCCAGCGCCGGGCTGACTTCGCCCGTTGGCACCGGGGTGCGGCGGGTCGGCCGGGTGGCGGTGGCGTCCCTGGCACTGCTGGTGGCCGCCGCCGTGCTGCCGGTGATCGCCCACCCGGCGGCCGTCGCGGCGTACCGGCAGGCGATCGACCCACGGATGAAGGACGCCGGACCCGCCGCGCTCACCGACGTGGCCGACCGGGCCCGGCCCGGCGACGTCGTGCTGTTCTACTGGTTCAGCTACCGGATGGTGGTCTGGTACGGGCCGCAGCACGACCTGGCGCCGCGTACCGTGCGGCTGTACCCGTCCGGTCACGACAAATGCGACCCGCAGGCGTTCGGTGAGTGGCTCGGGGACGCCGACCGGGTCTGGTACGTGCACGGCCGCAACCTGAGCAGCGCGCCGGACGACTACGTGACCCGGGTCGCCGCCGAGTTCGCCGAGTACGGCACCATCGTGGAGATCCGCGACTTCCCCGCCGACCGCTGGTCGACGTCCACGGCGGCCTGGGTGCTGGTCGATCTGACCGCCGGCCCGGACCCGCAGCCGCCGGTCGTCGCACCGGATCCGGAACACGCCTGCCTCGGCCGCTGGTGACAGCGTGGCAATCGGCGACGGAGACCGGAAACAGCGGAGATCGAAGGCAACGGAGATCAGGTGCTCGCGTGCCCGGCACGGATTCGGCAGGATGAGGCGCATGGACCGACGCGGCGGACGACCGGCATGAGCGGCGAGGAGCACGACACCGGACACGGCGCGACCGGACACGGCGCGACCGGACACAGCGGCGGCCACGGCGAAGGGCTGCTGAAAGGTCTGGCGACGACCTTCAAGACGATGGTCTCCCCGGCCCACACCCAGCAGTACCCGGACGTCGCCCCCGACCTGCCGCCCCGCTCCCGTGGGGTCATCGCGCTGCTGGCCGAGAACTGCACGGTCTGCATGCTCTGCGCCCGCGAATGCCCCGACTGGTGCATCTACATCGACTCACACAAGGAGGAGGTGCAGGTGCCGGGGGCGGCCCGGGCCCGGCAGCGCAACGTCCTCGACCGGTTCGACATCGACTTCTCGCTCTGCATGTACTGCGGCATCTGCGTCGAGGTCTGCCCGTTCGACGCGCTCTACTGGTCGCCCGAGTTCGAGTACGCCGAGTACGACATCCGGAACCTGCTGCACGACAAGGAACACCTCGGCGAGTGGATGGCGAGCGTACCGCCGCCACCGGCGCACGACCCGAACGGCGAACCAGCCAAGGAGGAGACCGCCGCCGCCCGCAAGGCCGCCGCACCCGGCCGACCCGCACCCGGCCGACCCGCACCCGGTCGGCCTGCCCGTGGGGCGACCACGTGACCGGTACGGACGTGCTGCTGCTCGCCCTCGGCGCGGTCGCCGTCGGTGCCGCCGCCCTGGTGGTGACCACCCGGCACATCGTCCGCGCCGGCCTCTACCTGGTCGGCTGCCTCGGTGCCGTCGCCGGCCTGTACCTGGTGCTGACCGCCGAACTGGTCGCCTGGGTGCAGGTGCTGATCTACGTCGGCGCGGTCGTGGTGCTGCTGCTGTTCGCGGTGATGCTCACCCGCGCACCGATCGGTGCCGCCACCGACCTGGACCGGCCCGGCTGGCCGGCCGCGCTGATCGGCGGCGGGGCCGGGCTGGGGCTGGCCGCGCTGTTCGTCGACGCGTACCGCTGGTCGCGCGTCGACCTGCCCGACGCCGGCACCGCCGACCGGCTCGGTGAAGCCGTCTTCGGTAGCTGGGTGCTGCCGTTCGAGGTGCTGTCGGTGCTGCTGCTGTCCGCGCTGATCGGCGCGATCGTGCTGTCCCGCCCCGACGTCGGCGCGGCGCCGAGCCCCGACGTCGGCGCACAGCCCGAGCAGGCCGGGCAGGCTGAACGGCCCGAGCCGGGCGGGCGCGGCTGATGCGCCCGGTCATCCCGTACCTCGTCGCCGCCGCGCTGTTCGGGCTCGGCCTGTACGGCGTGCTGCGCCGCCGCAACGCCGTCCTGCTGCTGATGTCGGTCGAGCTGATGCTCAACGCCGTCAACCTGGTCCTGGTCACCGCCGACACCACGGTGCGCGCCGCACTGCCGTACACCGGGCAGACGTTCGCCCTGTTCATCATCGTGATCGCCGCCGCCGAGGTGGGTGTCGGGCTGGCCATCGTGCTGCACCTGTACCGGCTGCGGGCCAGCGTGGTCGTCGACGACGTGCCGCTCGCCGGTGACGCAGCCGGGCCGCTCGACGCAGACCAACAAACCGGCAGCGTCGCCGAGCGGCAGGAGGTGACCGGGTGACCGGGTCGACCCTGGGCCACCTGCTGCCCGCCGTACCGTTCGTGGCCGCCCTGGTCGGCCTGCTGGTCAGCCTGCGACCCGACCCGCTGCCCGCCACCCGACGGCGGGTCGCCGCCGGGCTCGGCGTCGGCGGTGCCGCCGCCGCGCTGGCCGTCGCCGTCGCGCTGCTGGCCAGCGGGGCACCGACCGTCGAGCAGTCCCGGTCGTGGGTCGACGTCGGCGGGCTGGCGGTCACCTTCGGCGTACGGCTGGACGGCCCCGCCGCCCTGGTCGCCGTCGCGGTCGGCGCGGTCGCGCTCGCCGTACAGCTGTACTCCGTCGCCTACCTGGCCGGCGACGACCGCTACCCGGCGTACGCCGCCCAGGTCAGCCTGTTCACCGCCGCGATGCTGCTGGTCGTCGTCGCCGGTGACCTGATCATGCTGCTGGTCGGCTGGGAGGTGATGGGCGCCTGCTCGTACCTGCTGATCGCGCACGACCGGCGGCTGCCCGAGGCACCGGCGGCGGCCATGAAGGCGTTCCTGGTGACCCGGGTCGGTGACGTCGGATTCCTGCTCGGCATCGCGGTGCTCGGCATCGGTGCCGGCAGCTTCCAAATCGCCGAGGTGCTCGCCCACGACTACCCGCCGGCCACGGTCACCACGGCGGCGCTGCTGCTGCTCGCCGGGGTGGCCGGCAAGAGCGCCCAGTTCCCGCTGCACACCTGGCTACCGGACGCGATGGCCGGCCCGACGCCGATCTCCGCGCTGATCCACGCCGCCACCATGGTCGCCGCCGGGGTCTACGTGGTGACCCGGCTCTACCCGGTCTTCGTCGCCGCCCCGGCCGCGCTGATACTGCTCGGCGTGCTCGGCGTCGTCACCCTGCTGCTCGGCGCGTTCGCGGCCACCGCCGCCGACGACATCAAACGGGTACTGGCCTGGTCGACCGTCTCCCAGCTGGGCTACATGACCGGCGCGTTGGCCGTCGGCTCCCCACCGGCCGCCCTGTTCCACCTGCTCACCCACGCCGCGTTCAAGGCGCTGCTGTTCCTCGCCGCCGGCTGCGTGATCCACGCCGTCGGCAGCAACCTGATGTCGGCGATGGGCGGGCTGCGCCGGCCGATGCCGGTCACCTTCGCCGCCACCGCCGTCGGGCTCGGCGCGCTCGCCGGGCTGCCGCCGCTGGCCGGCTTCTGGAGCAAGGAGAGCGTGCTGTACGCGGCCGCCGAAGCCGCCCGCCACCCCGGCGACGGGCCGGTGCCGGCGTGGCTGGGCTGGCTGGTCTGGACCGCCGGGCTCGTCGGGGTGGCGGTCACCGCCGGGTACGCCACCCGGCTGCTGCTGCGTACCTTCCTCGGGCCGTCCCGGGTGCCCGCCGGCGTGCACCCGCACGACCCGCCGGCGTTGATGCGCTGGCCGGTGCTGGCCCTGGCCGTGCCGGCCGGGCTGCTCGGCCTGGCCGCGTTCAGCCCCACCTTCACCGGCTGGCTCGGTGCCCCGCCGGACGAGCTGGTCCACTTCGGTCCCGATCTGGTGCTGCCGGTGCTGCTGCTGGCCGTCGGCGTCGGCGCGGCGGTGTGGCTGCACCGACGTGACCCGGCCGCCGACCCGGCGCGGGTGCTCGGCCCGCTGCGGCCGGCGTTCGCGGCGGCGTTCTGGCTCGACGCGGTGCAGCGGGCCGTGGTGGTCCGCCCGGTGACGGCGCTCGCCGCCGCGGCCCGGGTCGGCGACGAGTCCGGCGTCGACGGCGCGGTCACCGGCACCGGCCGGGCGGTGACCGGGCTGGGCGACTGGCTGCGCCGCCGGCACACCGCCCCGCTGCCCCGGGCGGTCACCATGGTCCTCGCCGGCGTACTGCTGATCGGGTTGGCGACCGCCGCCGTCGCCCTGGGGAGCGCGGGATGAGCGGGGGCCGCCGATGATGACGTACGCCGACGACGGGTGGACCGTCGGGCAGTTCGCCCTGCTGGCCGTGCTGGTCGTGCCGGCTCTCGGCGCGCTGCTGCTCGCCCTGCCGGTCGGCGGCGACCGGGCCGGCCGGATCACCGGCACTGTCTTCGCGGCGGTGACGTTCCTGGTCAGCCTGCCGTTGCTGGGGGATCCGACCGGGGTCGGCTGGTTCGCGTACGGTCCACCGCTGGACGGCCCGCCCGGGGTGCTGCCCTGGCATCAGCTCGACCTGCCCTGGGTGCCGGCCCTGGACCTGCGGTTCCACCTCGGCGTCGACGGGATCTCGTACCCGCTGGTGCTGCTCACCACCGGGCTGACCCTGCTCTGCTGCGCGTACACCGTCTGGCGCGCCCCGCAGGGTCGCAACGGGCGGGCGTTGGTCGCGTTGCTGCTGGTCGTCGAGGTCGGCATCGTCGGCACCTTCCTCGCCCTCGACCTGGTGCTGTTCTTCGTCTTCTTCGAGGTCGTGCTGCTGCCGATGTACGCGATCATCGCCGGCTGGGGCGGCGGCGGCCGTACCGCCGATGGCGGCGACCGGGCCGACGGCGCGCACCGGCGGGCGGCGACCAAGTTCGCCGTCTACACCCTGGCCGGGTCGGTGCTGCTGCTGGTCGGCGTGGTGACCGTGACGACCGCCGCCGGCACCGCCGACCTGACCGTGCTCACCGGCGGCGACGGACTCGGCCGGGGCACCCAGCTTTTCGCGTTCACGCTGCTGGCGCTGGCCTTCGCGGTCAAGGCACCGCTGTGGCCGCTGCACAGTTGGCTGCCCGACGCGCACAGCCAGGCACCCACCGTCGGCAGCGTGATCCTCGCCGGGGTGCTGCTCAAAATGGGCACGTACGGGCTGATCCGGGTCGCCGTCGGCGTCGCCCCCGAAGGAGCCCGCTGGGCCGCCCCGGTGCTCGGTGCCCTCGCCGTCGCCGCGATCATCGTCGGCTCCCTGGTGTGCCTGGCGCAGACCGAGCTGAAACGGCTGATCGCCTACTCCAGCGTCGGACACATGGGGTTCGTGCTGCTCGGCATCGCCACGCTGAGCGCCACCGGCATCCAGGCCGCGCTGATCGGCAACATCGCCCACGGCGTCATCACCGGCCTGCTGTTCTTCCTCGCCGGGGCGGTCAAGGACCGCTACCACACCGGCGAGCTGGCGGATCTCGGCGGACTGCGGGAACGCTCCCCGGCGCTGTCCGGGCTGCTCGGCTACGCGGCGATCGCCTCCCTCGGCCTGCCCGGCCTGGCCGGCTTCTGGGGTGAGGCGTTCGCGGTCGTCGCCGCCTGGCAGCGCGGTGGGGCACTGTGGACGACGCTGGCCGTGGTGGCGGCGGTCGGCGCGGCGCTGACCGCCGCGTACCTGCTGCGGATGCTGCGCCGGGTCACCCACGGCCCGGCCGGCCCGGCGGTCCGGGCCGTGACGCCCGCCCCGGCGATCAGCCGGCCCGAGGCGCTGGCCTGGGCACCGCTGGTGCTGCTGGCGCTGGCCATCGGGCTGGTACCGGCGCTGGTGCTCGGCGTCGCCGAGTCGCCGGTCACGATCCTGCTGGAGGTGATCCGGTGACCGACGGGACTGCCGCACAGACGATCGACCACCTGGCGCTGCTGCCGGCGTACCTGGCGGCGGCGACGGCGGTCGCGGTGCTGCTGGCCGACCTGTTCGTCGGCCGGCGGGCGGTCACCGGGGCGACCGCTGTCGCCGGTGCCGCCGGGGTCGGCCTCGCCGCGCTGGTGGCGCTGGCGCATCCGGCGCGGGCCACGTTCTGCGGTACGCCGTCCGGCGTACCTGCCGAGGGCGGACTGCCCGGCGGCGGGCTCGTTGACGGTGGGTTCGCCTGCTCGTACGTCGCCGACAGCCGGGCCGCCCTGGTCGCGCTGCTGTTCGCCGCACTTACCGCCGGCGTGCTCGCGCTGTCCGCGCCGCTGCTGAACTCCGGTGCGGTGCCGGCCGGCGAGTACTGCTTCCTGCTGGTCTGCTCGATGACCGGCGGGGTGGTGCTCGGCGCCGCCGGAGACCTGATCACCCTGGTCGTGGCGGTGGAGACGCTCACCCTGCCGCTGTACATCCTGGTCGGGCTGCGCCGGCAGCGGGCCGCCTCGGCCGAGTCGGCGGTGAGCTTCTTCGTGGTCAGCGTGGTGTCCACGGCGGTGGCGCTGCTCGGCGTCGCGTTGCTGTACGCCGCGTACGGCGCGGTGCACCTCGACCTGCTCGCCGGCGCCAGCGGCCTGGCCGAGCCGGCCGGTACGGTCCTCGGCGGCTCGGCCGACGGGCAGGCCCGGCTGGCCCGGGTCGGTGTGGTGCTGCTGCTGACCGGCCTGGCGTTCAAGGTGGCGGCGGTGCCGCTGCACGCCTGGGCACCGAAGACCTACGACGGTGCGCCGCTGCCGGTCGCCGCGTACCTGTCGACCGCGTCGAAGCTCGGCGGCGTGGTGGCGATCGTCGCGGTGGTGACCGAAGGGCTCACCCCGCAGCTGGCCGCGTCCGGGCCGGTGCTGGCGGTGCTGGCGGTGGCGACCATGACGGTCGGCAACCTGGTCGCGTTGCGGCAGCGTCGGATGGTGCGGCTGCTGGCCTGGTCGTCGATCGCGCAGGCCGGCTACATCCTGGCGCCGCTGGCGGCGGCCGCCGGGGTGGCCGGCCGGGGCGTCGAGGAGCAGGCGGTGGCCGTCGCGGCGGTCTTCGCGTACACCGTCTTCTTCGTGTTGTTGGAGCTGGCCGCCTTCGCTGCGGTGGTGGCGTTGCGGCCGGCGGCCGGCGACGGCGGTCCGATCGCCGCGTATGCGGGCGCGGCCCGCCGTCGGCCGTGGGTCGGTGCGGCGCTGACGCTGGCGTTGATCGGGCTGGCTGGTCTGCCGCCGGGCCTGGCCGGGTTGTTCGCCAAGGTGGCGGTGGTCCGGTCGCTGCTGGTCGGCGGGGCCGGCTGGCTGGCGTTGGTGGTCGCGGCGAATGCGGTCCTCGGCCTGGTCTACTACCTGCGGGTCAGCGCCACGCTGTACGCCCGGGAGCCGGCGCCGAAGTCGACACCGCCACCGGCACCTGGTGGCGCGGTGGCGTGGCCGGTGGTGGCGACGCTCGCCGTCGCGACCGTTCTGGCTGTTCTGCTCGGATTCGCACCACAGGTGGTCTTTGGCGTCGTCGCGGGCTGAGTGAGAGTTTCTGAATGAGTGAAACATGCCCGCCAGGTCTTGATTGACAGCTAATTCTCAGCTATTGCGGGATGCGCTGTGGGTACGTGAGCGTTGCACCTGCCGTGGGGTCCTCCAGACGACCCGGTGGAGAGGGAGTGAACGTGCACAGCCACCACAACGGTCTCAAGACGGCAGCCCTGCTCGGCCTGCTCACCGCCATGATCCTCGGCGTTGGCTACTGGTTCGGCGGCAGCGGCGGCTTGATGATCGCCGTCGGAGTCTCGCTGGCGATGAACGCCGGCACCTACTTCTGGTCCGACAAGATCGCGCTGCGCTCGATGCGGGCCCAGCCGGTCAGCGAAGCGCAGTTTCCGGCGCTGCACCAGATGGTCCGGGAGTTGGCCGCCGAGGCCGGGCAGCCGATGCCCCGGCTCTACGTCAGCCCGACCATGCAGCCCAACGCGTTCGCGACCGGGCGTAACCCGGCCAACGCGGCGGTCTGCGTCACCCAGGGGATCGTGCAGATCCTCGACTACCGCGAGCTGCGCGGGGTGATCGGGCACGAACTGTCCCACGTCTACAACCGGGACATCCTGATCTCCAGCGTCGCGGCGTCGCTCGCCAGCATCGTCACCATGCTGGCCCACCTTGCCTGGTTCCTGCCGCTCGGCGGCGGGGACGACGACGAGGGCGCGAACCCGGCGGCGCTGCTCGCCATGCTGATCCTCGGCCCGCTGGCCGCGTCGATCATCCAGCTGGCGATCAGCCGCAACCGCGAGTACCAGGCGGACGCTTCCGGCGCCGCACTGACCCGCGACCCGCTCGCGCTGGCCAGCGCGCTACGCAAGATCCACATGGGTACGCAGCGCATGCCGCTGCCGGCCGAGGGCCAGCTGGCCAGCTCGGCCCACCTGATGATCGACAATCCGCTGCGCAAGGGCGGGTTCGCCGCGCTGTTCTCCACCCACCCGCCGATGGAGCAGCGGGTGGCCCGGCTGGAGCAGCTGGCGTACGCCGGTGCCGGCGGCCCAGTGCAACGCCGGTTGTGAACTCGCCTATGTGAGCGGCCTCGCACCCCGTACCGGACATAATGCGGTGGGGTGCGGGGCCGTCAGCGGGTCAGGGTGAAGGGAACGGAACAGTGTCCGGATTGCGGAAGTACGTTGCCGTCTGGCGCATCCCCGGCGGACCCACCCTGCTGATTCCAGGCGTCATCGGCCGGCTCAGCATCGGCATGACCCCGCTCGCCCTGCTGCTGGTGATCAGCGACTCCACCGGCCGGTACTCACTCGCCGCGATCGCCGGCGGCGTCTACGCCCTCGCCGGTGCGGCCCTCAGCCCGGTCGCCGGGCGGATCGCCGACCGGCTCGGCCCGAGCCCGGTGCTGCTGGCCACCGGGATCGCCCACCCGGTCGCCCTGATCGCCCTGCTGTTCGCCACCCGCAGCGGCGGCTCGATCCTGGCCGTGTTCCTGGTGTCCGGCCTCGCCGGTGCCAGCTATCCGCCGCTCAGCGCCGCGATCCGGGGCGCCTGGAACAACCTGACCAGCCCGGCCAGCGGCCGGTACCCGCTGCGCAACACCGCGCTCGCCGCCGAGACCACCATCTTCGAGGTGGTGTTCGTAATCGGCCCGCTGCTCGTCGCCGGGCTCGTCGTGATCGCCGACGCCGCGGCCGCACTGGTCGCCGCGGCCGTACTCACCCTGGCCGGCACCACCGTGGTTGCCCTCGGTAGGGCGATGCGCGGCTGGCGACCCCACCTGCGGGAAGGTCACGCCCGGGGTCTCGGCCCGCTGCGGGTGCCCGGCTTCCCGGCGTTGCTCGCCTGCGTCGGCGGGCTGGGCATCGGCTTCGGTACGGCCGGCGTGGCGGTGCCCGCGTACGCCTCCAACTACCTGGGCGCCAACGACGACGGCGGCAGCCTCGCCGGCGTACTGCTGGCGGTCTGGGCCGTCGGTAGCGCCACCGGCGGGATCTACTTCGGTATCCGCCGACCGGCGGTCGACGCCTCCCGGCAGTTCGCCTGGCTGCTCGCCGGGGTCGCCGCCAGCTTCGTCGTGTACGCGGTGATGCCGCACCCGCTGGCCCTGGGCGTGGCACTGACGCTCGGCGGCGCCGTGATCGCCCCGGCGCTGACCGTCGAGAACACCATGGTCGGCCGGATCGCCCCGGTCAGCATGCTGAACGAGGCGTACACCTGGGTGACCACCATGGCGGTCGGTGCCAGCGCGGCCGGCGGCGCGGTCGCCGGGGTGCTCGTGGACCGCGTTGGTGGCCCGGCGGCGGCGTTCCTGTTCGCCGCCGCCGCGCTCGCCCTGGCTGCGCTGCTGGCCGGCTGGCCGGCCGGTCCGATCAGCCGGGCCGAGGCCCGTGCGTCGGTCGACCTGGACCGAGCCCTGCTCGGCGATCCGGCCTGAGCCGGGTCAGCGGTAGTTGGTGAACTGCAGGGCGATGCCGAAGTCCTCCTGCTTGAGCAGGGCGATGACCGCCTGCAGGTCGTCCTTCTTCTTGGCGGTGACCCGGAGCTGGTCGCCCTGGATCTGTGCCTGGACACCCTTGGGCCCGTCGTCGCGAATCTTCTTGCTGATCGCCTTGGCCTTGTCCGACTCGATGCCCTGGATGACCTTGCAGTCGATCTTGTAGGTCTTGCCCGACGAGCGTGGGTCACCGGCGTCCAGCGACTTGAGCGAGATGTTCCGCTTGACCAGCTTCTCCTTGAACACGTCCAGGCTGGCCTTGACCCGCTCCTCGGTCTCCGCCTGCAACGTCACGGCCTCCTCGCCGGACCAGGTGATCTCAGCGCCAGTGCCACGGAAGTCGAAGCGGGTGGACAGCTCCTTCTCGGTCTGCCGGAGGGCGTTGTCGATCTCCTGCCGGTCGACCTTGCTCACGATGTCGAACGACGGGTTGGCTGCCATGGTCTGCTCCCTGCCAGTGCGGGTCTCGGACGGTGCGCGGGTCTCGGACGGTGTATCGGTCGTTGCCGGACAGTTGACTCCCGCTGACGGTACCCGGTTGCGGGAGAGCCCCGGCATGCCGCTATCCTTTCCTGCGTCGCCCCGCGTGACGAGGCGGCACGCCCTGGCGGGTTGCCCGAGCGGCCAATGGGAGCGGACTGTAAATCCGTCGCGAAAGCTACAGAGGTTCGAATCCTCTACCCGCCACCAGGCGCACCAACAGCCCTTGACCTGCACCAACAGGTCAAGGGCTGTTGTCGTACGGGCGGCGAGTCGTCCCGCCCGGTCCGGCCAGATCCAGCCGTCCCTGGCTCCCAGGACCAAGGCTCCGGACCCCAAGGTGCGGCGGATGTTGGGAACCAACGACAGGCCCGGGTGCTCCCAGTCGGCAGGAGAGAGGTGCATCAACTGGTCGCGCCCGCCGGCGCTGTCGATCCGACTGGTGGTGTTCTTGGCCGCAGTACACCGTTTGGGCTGCGATTACCGAACTGGTGAGTAGCCACCGACACCGAGCCGTGACCGAAAAGGGCGCCATCGAGTGGCCGGCAGGGCTTAGCGTCGAGACCCTGCGATGGTCTGTTGTCGGCTGGCTGATGACTCGGCCAGTTGATCATCTATCCCGAATTTTAGTTGCATAAAAGAGCAACAAATCACTTCCCTCGTTGATTCGTAATAAATCCGGCATGTCGGTCATGATATTCACCCAGTCGCGTCGCTCAGTGCGGGGTTTGCCTAGTGTTCGTGCCCGCCAATCCTCTTCGCGGCGCCACCGGCTGTCGTCGAGCCGGATCACCCGGCTGGAGCAGCAGCGGGACGAAAGCCGCAGGGCAAAGCTGCCGCTAAGGTTCTCCTCGTCCGATTGGCTAGGATGGGCGGTGCTGAAGGTGCAGGCCGGCCGCGTCAACCTACCGTTGGTGCGGTCCGGTGTGGCACCATCGGGACTCTGCCCCTCATTCGCGTAACTCATTCGCCTCCTTGGACGGGAGTCTGTAACATGCGTGGACACACGATGGGCCGCCGGCTCGGCAGGGTCGTCGCGGTCGCCGCACTCGGGATTGCTGTCTCGTTCACCGCTGGGACCGCCGCCCAGGCTGCCCAAGCCTGGGTTACGGTCGGTGACGAAGTGCCTGTGGTTTCCCCGGTGGACAAGTACGGCTTCGACGCCATGGTGGATTCGCGGCTCTCGCTCTACGACTTCAGCTGGACCTGATCGCCGCATCCGACACCAAGGGGATCGAGTGCCAAGGCCACAGGCGATCTCACGGCATTCTTCCAGGCGGGCCTGGTTCGTAACCGGGCCACTCGCTCTGATAGCCGTACTCATCTCTGTGGCCTTGGCCATCAACCACCCCAATCCGACCGGAGATTGGCCGCTGGGCCTGCTGTTCTTCGGGCTGTTCCTCGCCGCGCACGCGGCAATCCTGCTGTTCGAGGTACGCCGGCAGTCGTTCACCCTGAACATCGGTGAGATCCCGTTCTTGCTGGGTCTGTTCTTCCTGCCGCCACTCACTCTGATCATCGGTCGGGTGCTGGCCGCCGTGGTCGGTCATCTGAGCCGGCGGCAGCCGCCCGTCAAGTTGTGGTTCAACGTGGCGAACGTGGCCGCCAGCACGTCCATCGCCACCGCGATCGTCGTCAACGCCGACGTGCTCGACGCCGCCGAGCCGCGTACCTGGTTGACGCTGGTCGGGGCGATGATCGCCTGCCAGATCATCACCCTGGTCGCCGTGCTCGTGGTGATCACCCTGGCCCAGGGCCGGCTGTCCACCAAGGAACTCACCACCACGACGGTCCCCGCCCTGGTCGTCGCATCCATCAACATCACTTTTGGTCTGGTGGTGCTGATCCTGCTGGCGCAGAGCGACTGGGCGCTGATCCTGCTGGTCGCGCTGATCACCTTCTTCGTGCTGGCCTACCGGTCGTACGCGAAGTCACTGCGGCAGAACCGCACCCTCTCCGAGATCTACGCGTTGACCCGGGCGATCGCCGACACGCCGCACGACGGGACGATCGTCGACGTACTGCTCAAGCGGGTCCGCGAGGTGCTGCAGTCCGAGTACGCGACACTCTGGCTGCCGAAACAGGGGCGTTATCCCGAGGTGCTGCTGTCCGCGACCGCCGACGGACAGGGGCTGGTTGACACGGTCGGTGCCCCGGAATCGATCCGCGAACACGTCTTCGAGACCGGGAGTTCGCTGGCCGTCGGGGCGAAGTTCGGCGACAGCCCGTTCGATAAGGCACTTCGTCAATGGGGCACGAAGGACGCCGTCGTGGTGCCGCTACGAGCCGGCTCCCTGGTGATCGGCTGCCTGGAGGTATCCGGCCGGCTCGGGGACATCTCCCACTTCGTGCCCGGTGACCTGCGGCTACTCGAAGCGATCGCCGTGCACGCCGCGGTCGCCGTGGAGAATTCGCGCCTGGTCGACCGGCTGCGCTACGACGCGGCCCACGACGGGTTGACCCGGCTGGCCAACCGCCGCCGGCTGACCGCCGCGCTTGACGAGTCGGTGGCCATCCGGACCCCGGGTGAAGTGGTTGCCGTCCTGCTCTTCGACGTCGCCGGGCTGCGGCAGGTCAACGAGTCGCTCGGCCACGCGGCCGGCGACAAGGTCCTGGCCGAGGTCGCCCGGCGGCTGCGGGCCAGCGCCCCGTCGGCGGCGCTGGTCGGTCGCAGCGGCGGGGACGAGTTCGTGGTCACCTTGCGGATGGAGGCTGCGGAGTACGCCGTACAGCTCGCGGTCGAGCTCCGCGACCAGATCCGCGACCAGATGGTCTTCGGTGCGTTGACCCTGGACGTCGACACCGTGGCCGGTGTCGCGGTGCACCCCGATCACGGCAGCGACGCCGCGACGTTGCTGCAGCGGGCGGACCTGGCCGCAACGGCGGCGAAGTCGGTGCCCGGCGGCGTCCAGCTGTTCAACCCGGCGTTGGAGTCCCGTTCGGTACGCCGGCTCGGCCTCGCCGGTGACCTGCGGGTCGCGCTCGATGAGACGCAGCTGGAGGTCTACTACCAGCCGAAGGTGACGCTGCACGGCCGCCGGCTGGTCGGGGTCGAGTGTCTGACCCGGTGGGAGCATCCGACCCACGGTTCGGTCTCGCCGGAGGACTTCGTCGCGGTCGCCGAACACACCGGTCAGGTCGGTCGGCTGACCGAGTTCGTGCTGCGCGAAGGGCTGCGCCGCAGCCGGGAGTGGAATGTCGGTCAACAGCCGTTGCCGGTGGCCGTCAACCTGTCCGCACGTACCCTGACCGATCCGGAGTTTCCCGAGCTGGTCCGGACCCTGCTGGACGAGGCGCAGGTCGCTCCGGAGCTGCTCACCCTGGAGATCGCCGAGCCCGGTGTGCTGGACGGTACGGACCGGCCGGTGCCGACCCTGCGGCGGCTGCGCGACCTCGGGGTACGGCTGTCCGTCGACGATTTCGGCACCGGCTACACCTCGCTGGCGCACCTGCGCCGGCTGCCGGTGCACGAGGTGAAGGTCGACCGGTCGTTCGTGCAGGGGATGGCAACCGACCCGGGGGACCTGGCGATCGTCAACGCGGTCGTGACGTTGTCCCAGCAGTTCGGGCTGACCGTGGTGGCCGAAGGGGTGGAGAGCGAGTTGACCCTGGAGCTGCTGCAGGACATCGGCTGCCAGGTCGGGCAGGGCTTCCTGTTCAGCCGTCCGTTGCCGTACGAGCGGTTGGCCGCCTGGTACGAGGCCCAGGCCGACCCGGAGAGCCTGCAGTCCAGCGAGGTTCGCCGGCTGCGGGCCGTGCCTTGAACGCCGACCGGTAGCGCCTGATTCGCGACGGGCAGGGCATCTGACCTGCGGCGGCGTGGCCGGGCCAAGCTGATTTCACCTCGCGGGGCGGGCCGTGTACTCTTACCCGTGCACATCCGCCCTGGCGGGTGGGTGTTCGGCCCCCTTAGCTCAGTCGGCAGAGCGTCTCCATGGTAAGGAGAAGGTCTACGGTTCGATTCCGTAAGGGGGCTCAGAGGGTTCCACTGGACCCGTCACGGCGGTGTAGCTCAGGTGGTAGAGCAAACGGCTCATAATCGTTGTGTCGCCGGTTCAAGTCCGGCCACCGCTACGGTCGGCTTCGTGGGTGAGGCCGGTGGTACGAAGTACGGGTGGGCGCCGCAGGCGCCCGCTTTGCATGTCCGCGCTGCCGCAGGCTACGCTGGCACGCTGTAGTTGTTCCGATAGCGAGGAAGGCACCCCGCCGTGGCCAAGGCGACCGACGTCCGTCCAAAGATCACTTTGGCGTGTGTGGAGTGCAAGGAGCGCAACTACATCACGCGGAAGAACCGCCGCAACGACCCGGACCGCATCGAGCTGAAGAAGTTCTGCCCCCGGGACGGCAAGCACACGCTGCACCGCGAGACCCGCTGACCATCGCCGTTCCGGGCGGCCCGCACGTCGTCCGGGCGCCGGCCAGCGGGTAGGTTTCTGCGCATGCCCATGGATCCGTCCTTAGTCGGTCGCAGTTACCCGCCCGGCGGTACGTACCTGGTGGGGCGGGAGAAGATCCGCGAGTTCGCCGCCGCCATCGGGGCCAGCGATGCCGTTCACCACGATCCGGACGCCGCCCGCAAAGCGGGCCATCCGGACGTGGTCGCACCACCGACCTTCCCGGTGGCGGTCACCATGTCCTCGGCCGAGCGGGTGATCTCCGACCCCGATCTCGCCATCGACTACAGCCGGGTCGTGCACGGCGACCAGCGGTTCCGGTACGTCCGCCCAGTGGTCGCCGGCGACGAACTGGCGTGTACCGACACCATCGAGGAGATCATGTCCCGGGGCGGACATGACTTCCTGACCGTCCGTACCGAGGTCGCCACTGCAGCCACCGGTGAGCCGGTGGTCACCGTCTGGATGAAGCTGGTCGTCCGGGGGGAGGACTGAGATGGAGCTGGCTCCGCAACGGTTCCGGGTCACCCGGGCCGACCTCGTCCGCTACGCCGGGGCCTCCGGCGACTTCAACCCCATCCACTGGAGCGACCGGTTCGCCACCGGGGTCGGCCTGCCAGGGGTCATCGCCCACGGCATGCTCACCATGGCGTTGGCCGGGCGCGCGGTGACGCAGTGGGCCGGATCGGCGGACGCGGTGGTCGAGTACTCGGTCCGGTTCACCCGCCCGGTGGTGGTCCCGGACGACGACGAAGGCACCGAGATCGAGGTGACCGGGGTGGTCAAGGGCACCACCGAGGAGGGGTTGACCCGGATCGACGTGACGGCCGCCTGCGTCGGCGAAAAGGTGCTCAGCCAGGCCCGGGCACTGGTTCGTACCTCGCGCTGACGGCCGGTGGTACCGGCCCGGGTACGCGCGGTGCCGGTACCGGTTGGGAAAGTGGTGGTTCTACCCGTACACTGGTCCGCCGTGGGGCCTGTGACCCCTGTTCAGTCCTGCGTGGCCCTGCGCCTCGCGGGGTTGGGTGGGGTTACCGACCCGCACAGGGGTGTAGCTCAATTGGCAGAGCAGCGGTCTCCAAAACCGCAGGCTGCAGGTTCAAGTCCTGTCACCCCTGCGCCCAAGGCCTGACCGACCCGGTGGGTCGGCTGCCGTCCCCGTTGGCGGCCGTCCCGCAAGGGGAATGGCCGACGTGCACGACGCAGCGCGTCTGACCTGGCGCGCGACCCGACCACCGCGACGGAGGGCGAGATGGCCGAGAGGAACCGGCGTGGCGATGACGCCGCGGACGACCGCCCCGAGGACGAGTCGATCGACGAGACGTCGGTCGAGGACGAGGTCGACGACGACGAGCCGGCGGCACAGGGTGGCACGGCCACCCGGAGCAAGGCCAAGGCGGAGTCGTCGGAGGGACGACCGAAGGCGAAGGCCGGGGTGGGGTTTTTCGGGCGGATCATCCGGTTCGTCCGCGAAGTGGTCGCCGAGCTGCGTAAGGTCATCTGGCCGACTCGTAAGGAGTTGCTGACCTACACCGCCGTGGTGGTCGTGTTCATCGCGGTCATGCTGACCATCGTGGCCGGGCTGGACTTCGTGTTCGCCAAGGGTGTGCTGTGGGTATTCGGCAACCCCAGCTGATTTTGTGACGGAAGTGAGCAAGCGTGCCTGAGTACGACGAGACCGCCGGCGTCACCGACGACCAGTCGACGGTGGCCACGGCGGCGGCTGATGAGTCGGTTGAGGCCGCCAGCGCACCACCGGTCCCCGCTGCCGGGGCGGAGGACGAGTCCCCGGCCGACGCCAACGGGTCCGCCGTTGGGCCGGACAGTCCGGACAGTTCCGCGACCGACGTCGCCGAACCCGCCGCCGAGGCCGACGACGAGGAGTTCGACCCGGTCGCCGAGTTGCGGCAGAAGCTGCGCTACGCGCCAGGCGACTGGTACGTGGTGCACTCGTACGCCGGCTACGAGAACAAGGTCAAGACCAACCTCGAGACCCGGATCACCAGCCTCGACATGGAGGAGTACATCTTCCAGGTCGAGGTGCCGACCCGGGAGGAGGTCGAGGTCAAGAACGGCAAGCGGCTCCAGGTGCAGAACAAGGTCTTTCCCGGCTACATCCTGGTCCGGATGGACCTCACCCCGGAGTCGTACTCCTGCGTGCGTAACACTCCGGGCGTCACCGGCTTCGTCGGGGCGACCGACCGGGCCGACCGGCCGGCGCCGTTGTCGCTCAACGAGGTGCTCAAGTGGCTCGTCCCGGCGGTGACGGCCGAGCCCAAGAAGGCCAAGCCCGAGGTCAAGGTGCTGGACTTCGAGGTCGGCGACTCGGTCACCGTTACCGACGGCGCGTTCGCCTCGTTGCCGGCCACGATCAGCGAGATCAACGCCGACCAGCAGAAGCTGAAGGTGCTGGTGTCGATCTTCGGCCGGGAGACCCCGGTGGAGCTGAACTTCAACCAGGTCGCCAAGATCTGACTCCGGCTCAGCCGGGCCGGCGGGTCTTTCGGAGCCTGCGTAACCACTGCTGCACTGACGGCGGCAACCCCAGCTGGGGTTGCCGCCGTCAGCTGCGCTAACCTAGAACGTCGGCCCTGGGCCGCGCCTGACCGTGCGCGCGTGTCGAGGGCTCGCCAGCCCGTGCCGGACGACGGCCAGTCGCCGGTGACGTCCCGCAGATCCGGTGCGGAACACCAGATCAAGCCCCAGGAAGTGACATGCCTCCGAAGAAGAAGCTCGTCAAGACGTTCACGCTGCAGTTGCCGGCGGGTCAGGCCACCCCGGCACCGCCGGTCGGTCCGGCGCTGGGTCAGCACGGCGTGAACATCATGGAGTTCTGCAAGTCGTACAACGCGCAGACCGAATCCCAGCGGGGCGACATCGTGCCCGCTGAGATCAGCGTGTACGAGGACCGGTCCTTCACCTTCGTGCTGAAGACCCCGCCCGCTGCCCGGCTGCTGCTCAAGGCCGCCGGGATCCAGAAGGGCTCGGGTGTGCCGCACACCACCAAGGTCGGCCAGGTGACCGCCGCCCAGCTGCGGGAGATCGCCGAGAAGAAGATGGCCGACCTCAACGCGAACAGCATCGAGCAGGCGGAGAAGATCATCACCGGGACCGCCCGGTCGATGGGCATCACCGTCAAGGAGTGACCGTCCCGACCCGCGGCTGCGGGTCGGAGCCGACCGACGTGGGAGGGCGCGCGTACGGCGTCGCCCGCCAGTGACCACAGGAGCCAGAGACAATGCAGCGCAGCAAGAACTACCGCAAGGCCACCGAGCAGATCGACCGGACGAAGCTCTACGCCCCGGCCGAGGCGGTGAAGTTGGCCAAGGAGACCAGCTCGGCGAAGTTCGACGCCACGGTCGAGGTCGCGATGCGCCTCGGCATCGACCCGCGTAAGGCGGACCAGATGGTCCGCGGCACGGTCAACCTGCCGCACGGTACGGGCAAGACGGCCCGGGTGATCGTCTTCGCCGCCGGTGCGAAGGCGGAGGAGGCCGTTGCCGCCGGCGCGGACGAGGTCGGCACCGACGAGCTGGTCGCCCGGATCCAGGGCGGCTGGCTGGACTTCGACGCGGCGATCGCCACTCCGGACCAGATGGCGAAGATCGGCCGGATCGCGCGGATCCTGGGCCCGCGCGGCCTGATGCCGAACCCGAAGACCGGCACGGTCACCATGGACGTGACCAAGGCCGTCTCGGACATCAAGGGCGGCAAGATCGCCTTCCGGGTGGACAAGCACTCCAACCTGCATCTGATCATCGGGAAGGCCTCGTTCGGCGAGGCCCAGTTGATCGACAACTACGCGGCCGTACTCGACGAGGTGCTGCGGGCCAAGCCGTCCGCGGCCAAGGGCAAGTACCTCAGGAAGGTCGTGCTGACCACCACCATGGGGCCGGGCGTGCCGGTGGACCCGAACGTGGTCAAGGACCTGCACGAGGCGACCAGCGAAGGCTGAGCGGTCCAGATCGACAGACGGTGGGGTGGGATCCGGCGGATCCCACCCCACCGTCTGTCGTGTCGGGCGGATTTGGTGCCGGACCGTGCCGTGCCGTACGCTTGCCGTATCCACACCCAAAGACCGCTGGTCACCGTGCCTCGGCACGGTTGAAGGTCCCGTTTCCACGGGCGGCCCGCGCAGGGGCGGAACGGACGATGAGTCATCGCCGTCAACTGACGGCTGTCTCGCCCCGTGCGCCCTGCGCCCGGGGCGTTTTTCGTGGGCGCGGTATCTTCCCGGCCGGCCGGCCACCCGCCGGCCGTCCACCAGCCTGGAGCACCAGAGAGGAGGGACATGGCGGACAAGCCGGTTCGTGCCGACAAGGCGACCGCGGTCGCCGACCTGACCGAACGGTTCCGTGAATCGGGTGCCACGGTGCTCACCGAGTACCGGGGTCTCACCGTCGCCCAGCTGATCCAGCTGCGCCGTTCGCTGGGACAGAGCGCGACCTACTCGGTGGCGAAGAACACCCTGGCCAAGCGGGCCGCGTCGGACGCGGGCATCGACGGACTAGACGAGCTGTTCACCGGTCCTACCGCGCTCACCTTCGTCTCCGGCGACGTGGTCGAGGCCGCGAAGGGCCTGCGCGACTTCGCCAAGGCCAACCCGATGCTGGTCATCAAGGGCGGGGTCTTCGAGGGGCGCGCGATCACCGCGACCGAGGTCAACAAGCTGGCCGACCTCGAGTCCCGCGAGGTGCTGCTGGCCAAGCTGGCCGGTGGCATGAAGGCGAACCTGAGCAAGGCCGCGGCCGTGCTGCAGGCCCCGCTGTCGAAGACCGCCCGCCTGGCGGCAGCGCTGCAGGACAAGCGCGAATCCGAGGGTACGCAGGCCTGACCCGCCGGTGCCCCGTTAACGTCATCAATTCGAAAGGAAGCCGACCATGGCGAAGCTCAGCACCGACGAGCTGCTCGACGCGTTCAAGGAGATGACGCTGATCGAGCTCTCGGAGTTCGTGAAGCAGTTCGAGGAGACCTTCGACGTGACCGCCGCCGCGCCGGTGGCCGTCGCGGCCGCCGGCGGCCCGGCCGCCGCCCCGGCCGAGGCCGAGCCGGAGAAGGACGAGTTCGACGTCATCCTCGACGCGGACGGCGGCAAGAAGATCCAGGTCATCAAGGTGGTCCGGGAGCTGACCGGCCTCGGCCTCAAGGAGGCCAAGGACCTGGTCGAGGCCGCGCCGAAGCCGGTCCTGGAAAAGGCCAACAAGGAGACCGCCGACAAGGCCAAGGCCAAGCTGGAGGCGGAGGGCGCCAAGGTCACCCTCAAGTGACCTGACCCACACCGAGGTTGGTTGCGGGCGGCGATCCCCGACGGGGGTTGCCGCCCGTTCCCGTTCGCACACCCGGTGCGACTGCCCGATGATCAGGGCATTTCGCCCTTGGCCGGGTCGACGGGCTGCCCGGCCGGCCGGCAACCGGCTGACGTAGTAGGCGATCTCCCCGTACGACAGGCCTTGACGCGGCACGGACCGGCAGGCACGCTGACTACAGCAAGCTGTTTCACGGGCTTGCGACGGCCAAAGCTGGGTAATGGCACCAGCAGCGGGTCGCCGGATCGGGAGACCGGTCTAGGGGTCCCGGTGTTCGCCAGCCCCCACCAGGCTCCGTGGGAACGCCGCGTTCCGAGCGGTACGGAGGCACCGGTCCCGGTCGCCCCGACCAGCTCCGCGACGTCCTTCGGCGTCGGGCTGGACAGCGGTTAGCCGCTCGGCTACACTGCTAGTTTGCGCTGCCTTCCGACTTGCCTCGCGCCCGGAATGTCCGATCCTGGATATTTTGACCGAGGTTCTTTGGAGTGCGCGCGAAACAGCCGTCTGCAGCACCGGTCCTCGGAAGGACGCATCTTGGCAGCTTCCCGCCCTGCGAAGACCAGTCGTACGTCGAGCGCTTTCGCTCCTCGCCGAATCTCATTCGGCCGGATCACCGAACACCTCGAGGTCCCCAACCTTCTCTCCATCCAGACCGAGTCGTTCGACTGGCTGGTGGGCAACGAGGCTTGGCAGGGCCGGTCGGCTGACGACCCGCACGCACGATCCGGCCTCGCGGAGATCCTCGACGAGATCAGTCCCATTGAGGACTTTTCCGGCACCATGTCGCTTTCCTTCTCCAGCCCGCGCTTCGACGAGGTCAAGGCCTCGATCGAGGAGTGCAAGGAGAAGGACCTGACCTACTGCGCACCGCTCTTCGTCACCGCGGAGTTCACCAACAACACCACCGGCGAGATCAAGAGCCAGACGGTGTTCATGGGTGACTTCCCGATGATGACGCCGAAGGGCACCTTCATCATCAACGGCACCGAGCGCGTGGTGGTCAGCCAGCTCGTCCGGTCCCCGGGCGTGTACTTCGACAAGCAGCCGGACAAGACCTCTGACCGCGACCTGTCCAGCGTCAAGGTGATCCCGAGCCGGGGCGCCTGGCTGGAGTTTGACATCGACAAGCGCGACACCGTCGGTGTCCGCATCGACCGTAAGCGGCGTCAGGCCGTCACCGTCCTGCTCAAGGCCATCGGTTGGTCCGCCGACCGGATCCGGGAGCGGTTCGGCTGGTCCGAGCTGATGATGACCACCCTGGAGAAGGACCACATCGCCGGGGTGGACGAGGCGCTGCTCGACATCTACCGCAAGCTCCGTCCCGGTGAGCCGCCGACCCGCGAGAACGCGCAGACGCTGCTCGACAACCTGTTCTTCAACCCCAAGCGGTACGACGTCGCCAAGGTCGGCCGGTACAAGTTCAACAAGAAGCTCAACCTCGACGTCCCGATCAACTCGGGGACGCTCACCGAGGACGACATCGTCGCCACCGTCGAGTACCTCTGCCGGCTGCACGCCGGTGAGGAGGGCTACGAAGCCGACGACATCGACCACTTCGGCAACCGGCGGCTGCGTACCGTCGGCGAGCTGATCCAGAACCAGGTACGGGTCGGCCTGTCCCGGATGGAGCGGGTCGTCCGCGAGCGGATGACCACGCAGGATGTCGAGGCCATCACGCCGCAGACCCTGATCAACATCCGCCCGGTGGTGGCGGCGATCAAGGAGTTCTTCGGTACCTCGCAGCTGTCCCAGTTCATGGACCAGACCAACCCGCTGGCCGGGTTGACCCACCGTCGGCGGCTCAGCGCGCTCGGCCCGGGTGGTCTGTCCCGGGAGCGGGCCGGCTTCGAGGTCCGTGACGTGCACCCGTCGCACTACGGCCGGATGTGCCCGATCGAGACCCCGGAAGGCCCGAACATCGGTCTGATCGGGGCGTTGTCCACCTTCGGGCGGGTCAACCCGTTCGGCTTCATCGAGACCCCGTACCGCAAGGTCATCGACGGCCGGGTCACCGACCAGATCGACTACCTGACCGCGGACGAGGAGGACCGGTTCGTCAAGGCGCAGGCCAACGCGCCGCTGATGGCAGACGGCACCTTCGCCGAGGACCGGGTCCTGGTCCGACGCAAGGGTGGTGAGGTCGACTTCGTTTCGCCGGCCGCCGTCGACTACATGGACGTCTCACCGCGGCAGATGGTCTCCGTAGCCACCGCGATGATCCCGTTCCTGGAGCACGACGACGCCAACCGGGCGTTGATGGGCGCGAACATGCAGCGCCAGGCGGTGCCGCTGGTCAAGGCGGAGTCCCCGCTGGTCGGCACCGGCATGGAGTACCGTGCCGCGGTTGACGCCGGCGACGTGGTGATCGCCGAGTCCGGCGGCGTGGTCGAGGACCTGTGCGCCGACTACGTCACCGTGCACCAGGACGACGGCCACCGCCGGACCTATTTGCTGCACAAGTTCCGTCGCTCCAACGCCGGCTCCTGCGTCAACCAGAAGCCGACCGTCTTCGAGGGCGACCGGGTCGAGGCCGGCCAGGTCATCGCAGACGGCCCGTGCACCGACGACGGCGAAATGGCCCTCGGCCGCAACCTGCTCGTGGCGTTCATGCCGTGGGAGGGTTACAACTACGAGGACGCCATCATCCTGTCCCAGCGGTTGGTGCAGCAGGACGTGCTCACCTCGATCCACATCGAGGAGCACGAGGTCGACGCCCGGGACACCAAGCTCGGCCCGGAGGAGATCACCCGCGACATCCCGAACGTCAGCGAGGAGATGCTCGCCGACCTCGACGAGCGCGGCATCATCCGGATCGGGGCCGAGGTGGTCCCCGGTGACATCCTGGTCGGCAAGGTCACCCCGAAGGGCGAGACCGAGCTGACCCCGGAGGAGCGGCTGCTGCGGGCGATCTTCGGCGAGAAGGCCAGGGAGGTCCGGGACACCTCGCTGAAGGTGCCGCACGGCGAGACCGGCACGGTGATCGGCGTACGGACCTTCTCCCGCGACGACGGCGACGAGTTGCCGCCCGGCGTCAACGAGCTGGTCCGGGTCTACGTCGCGCAGAAGCGGAAGATTCAGGACGGCGACAAGCTCGCCGGCCGGCACGGCAACAAGGGCGTCATCTCCAAGATCCTGCCGGTCGAGGACATGCCGTTCCTCTCCGACGGCACCCCGGTCGACATCGTGCTCAACCCGCTCGGTGTGCCGGGCCGGATGAACATCGGCCAGATCCTGGAGACCCACCTCGGGTGGGTGGCCAAGACCGGGTGGAAGGTCGAGGGCGACGACGCCGAGTGGAAGGCCGCGCTGCGCGCCATCGGCTCGGACGACGCCGAGCCGGACACCAACGTCGCGACCCCGGTCTTCGACGGTGTCCGCGAGGAGGAGATCACCGGCCTGCTGGGCAGCACCCTGCCCAACCGGGACGGCGTGCAGCTGATCGGCAGCTCGGGTAAGGCCCAGCTGTTCGACGGGCGCTCCGGTGAGCCGTTGCCGGACGCGATCGCGGTCGGCTACATCTACATCCTCAAGCTCAACCACCTGGTCGACGACAAGATCCACGCGCGGTCGACCGGCCCGTACTCGATGATCACCCAGCAGCCGCTCGGCGGTAAGGCGCAGTTCGGTGGCCAGCGCTTCGGTGAGATGGAGTGCTGGGCGATGCAGGCGTACGGCGCCGCCTACGCCCTGCAGGAGCTGCTCACCATCAAGTCGGACGACGTCCTGGGCCGGGTCAAGGTCTACGAGGCGATCGTCAAGGGCGAGAACATCCCCGAGCCGGGCATCCCGGAGTCGTTCAAGGTGCTGCTCAAGGAGCTGCAGTCGCTGTGCCTCAACGTCGAGGTGCTGTCCAGCGACGGCGTGGCCCTGGAGATGCGCGAGACCGACGACGAGGTGTTCCGGGCCGCGGAGGAACTCGGTATCGACCTGTCCCGGCGGGAGCCGAGCTCGGTCGAGGAAGTGTGAGGCGCGGTCGGCGGCCCTGACCCCAGGGCCGCCGACCGGGGCCCCGTGAACCAGCAGTAGCGACGACGACATAGGGGACACGAAACGTGCTCGACGTCAACTTCTTCGACGAGTTGCGCATCGGTCTCGCCACCGCCGACGATATTCGTCAGTGGTCCCACGGCGAGGTCAAGAAGCCCGAGACGATCAACTACCGCACCCTCAAGCCGGAGAAGGACGGGCTCTTCTGCGAGAAGATCTTCGGTCCGCAGCGGGACTGGGAGTGCTACTGCGGCAAGTACAAGCGCGTCCGCTTCAAGGGCATCATCTGTGAGCGGTGCGGCGTCGAGGTGACCCGGTCCAAGGTCCGTCGTGAGCGGATGGGGCACATCGAGCTCGCCGCTCCGGTCACCCACATCTGGTACTTCAAGGGCGTCCCGAGCCGGCTCGGCTACCTGCTCGACCTGGCGCCAAAGGACCTGGAAAAGATCATTTACTTCGCGTCGTACGTGGTGACCGGGGTCGACGCCGAGGCACGCCACCGTGACATTTCGACGATCGAGAACGAGATTTTCGCGGAGAAGCGTCAGTCGGAGAACAGCCGCGACTCGGAGATCGAGAAGCGGGCCGCCAAGCTGGAGGCCGACCTGGCCGAGCTGGAGGCCGAGGGCGCCAAGGCCGACGTACGCCGCAAGGTCAAGGAGTCCGGCGAGCGGGAGATGCGCCAGATCCGCGACCGGGCGCAGCGGGAGATCGACCGGCTCGACGAGGTGCTCGACACTTTCCGCAAGCTGGAGCCGAAGCAGCTGGTCACCGACGAGCTGCTGTACCGGGAGCTGCGCGACCGGTTCGGCGAGTACTTCACCGGCGGGATGGGCGCAGAGGCGATCAAGACCCTGCTGCAGCACATGGACCTGGACGCCGAGGCGGACAACCTGCGGGAAATCATCCGTAGCGGCAAGGGGCAGCGCAAGATCCGGGCCTTGAAGCGGCTCAAGGTGGTCGCCGCGTTCCTCAGCACCCGGAACTCGCCCGGGGGCATGGTCCTCGACTGCGTACCGGTGATCCCGCCGGACCTGCGCCCGATGGTGCAGCTCGACGGTGGCCGGTTCGCCACCAGCGACCTCAACGACCTGTACCGGCGGGTGATCAACCGGAACAACCGGCTCAAGCGGCTGATCGACCTCGGCGCACCCGAGATCATCGTCAACAACGAGAAGCGGATGCTGCAGGAGGCCGTCGACGCGTTGTTCGACAACGGTCGCCGCGGCCGGCCGGTCACCGGCCCGGGTAACCGTCCGCTGAAGTCGCTGTCCGACATGCTCAAGGGCAAGCAGGGCCGGTTCCGGCAGAACCTGCTCGGCAAGCGGGTCGACTACTCCGGCCGATCGGTCATCGTCGTCGGTCCCAAGCTGAAGCTGCACCAGTGCGGTCTGCCCAAGCAGATGGCGCTGGAGCTGTTCAAGCCGTTCGTCATGAAGCGGCTGGTCGACCTCAACCACGCGCAGAACATCAAGTCCGCCAAGCGGATGGTCGAGCGGCAGCGGCCGGTGGTGTGGGACGTGCTCGAAGAGGTCATCTCCGAGCACCCGGTGCTGCTCAACCGGGCACCGACCCTGCACCGGCTGGGCATCCAGGCGTTCGAGCCGCAGCTGGTCGAGGGCAAGGCGATCCAGATCCACCCGTTGGTCTGCACCGCCTTCAACGCCGACTTCGACGGTGACCAGATGGCGGTGCACGTACCGCTGTCGGCCGAGGCGCAGGCCGAGGCCCGGATCCTGATGCTGTCGTCGAACAACATTCTCAAGCCGTCCGACGGCAAGCCGGTGACCATGCCGACCCAGGACATGATCATCGGGCTGTACCACCTCACCCACCGGACCGAGGGTCTGGTGGGGGCGGGTCGGGTGTTCAGCTCGGACGCCGAGGCCCGGATGGCGTTCGACAACGGTGAACTGCACCTGCAGTCGCCGGTCCGGATCCGGCTGCACGGCGTGGTCGAGGTCGACAACGGTGCTGGCGCGTCCCGCTGGGCGGCCCCCGAGGGGTGGCAGCCCGGCGAGCCGCTGATCGTCGACACCACCCTCGGCCGGGTGCTGTTCAACGAGGTCATGCCGATCGGCTACCGGTTCGTCAACTACGAGGTCCGCAAGAGCCAGCTGTCGGCGATCGTCAACGACCTGGCCGAGCGGTTCCCGAAGGTGGCCCTGGCCGCCACTCTGGACGGGCTCAAGGAGGCCGGCTACCACTGGGCCACCTGGTCCGGTGTGACCATCGGCATGCAGGACGTCGTCGCACCGCCGCACAAGCAGGAGACCCTGGAGCGGTACGAGGCGGAGGCCGCCCGGATCGACAAGCAGTACCAGCGTGGTCTGATGACCGGCGAGGAGCGGCGCGGCGAGCTGATCGAGATCTGGACCAAGGCGACCAACGAGATTGCCAAGGACCTGGAGACCTCGCTGCCGCACGAGAACCCGCTGTGGAAGATGATCCACTCGGGTGCTCGAGGCAACCTGCTGCAGCTGCGGCAGATCGCGGCGATCCGTGGCCTGGTGGCCAACCCGAAGGGCGAGATCATCCCGCGGCCGATCAAGTCGAGCTACCGGGAGGGTCTGTCGGTACTGGAGTACTTCATCTCCACCCACGGTGCCCGTAAGGGTCTCGCCGACACCGCCCTGCGGACCGCCGACTCCGGTTACCTGACCCGTCGACTGGTCGACGTGTCGCAGGACGTCATCATCCGCGAGGAGGACTGCGGCACCGACCGGGCGATCACCATGCAGGTCGGTGAGCGGCTCGACGGCAAGCTGGTGGTGCACGAGTTCGCCGAGACCGGCGTGCACGCCCGTACCCTCGCCGAGGACATCAAGGGTGCCGACGGCGAGGTCGTGGTCGAGCGCGGCGCGGACCTCAACTCGATCCTGGTGGACAAGCTGGTCGCCGCCGGGGTCGAGACGGTGCGGGTACGCAGCGTGCTTACCTGCGAGTCGAAGCTGGGTGTCTGCGGCGCCTGCTACGGGCGTTCGCTGCCCACAGGCAAGACGGTGGACATCGGCGAGGCGGTCGGCATCATCGCCGCCCAGTCGATCGGTGAGCCGGGCACCCAGCTGACGATGCGGACCTTCCACACCGGTGGTGTCGCCGGTGAGGACATCACCCAGGGTCTGCCCCGGGTGCAGGAGATCTTCGAGGCCCGGGTGCCGAAGGGCAAGGCACCGATCGCCGACACCCCGGGCCGGGTGCGGATCGAGGACGGCGAACGGTCCCGGAAGATCGTCGTCATCCCGGACGACGGCAGCGACGAGATCGTCCACGACAAGGTCTCCAAGCGGGTCCGGCTGCGGGTGCACGACGGTGACCACGTCACCGTCGGGGAGAAGCTCACCGAGGGCACCATCGATCCGCACGAACTGCTGCGGATCCTCGGCCCGCGGGCGGTCCAGGTCCACCTGACCCAGGAGGTCCAGGAGGTCTACCGCTCGCAGGGTGTGCTGATTCACGACAAGCACATCGAGATCATCATCCGGCAGATGCTCAAGCGGGTGACGGTCATCGACTCCGGCGGCACCGAACTGCTGCCCGGTGTGCTCGTCGACCGCGCGGTATTCGAGTCGGAGAACCGTCGGCTCGTCTCCGAAGGCGGCGAGCCCGCCGCTGGTCGGCCGATGCTGATGGGCATCACCAAGGCGTCGCTGGCCACCGACTCCTGGCTCTCGGCGGCCTCCTTCCAGGAGACCACCCGGGTGCTGACCGACGCGGCGATCAACGCCCGCAGCGACTCGCTGATCGGCCTCAAGGAGAACGTGATCATCGGTAAGCTCATCCCGGCCGGTACCGGCATCAGCAAGTACCGCAACATCAGGGTCGAGCCGACCGAGGAAGCGAAGGCGAAGGTCTACTCGATGACCGGCTACCCGGAGACCGACTACGGGTTCGGGCCGGCCAGCGGGCAGGCCGTACCGCTGGACGACTTCGATTTCGGTTCCTACCGCTGATCAACGGCAGGTACGACTGTCCAGGCGCCTGCCCCGCCGCGACCGCGGCGGGGCAGGCGTTTTCAGCTTGTAGGCTGGCACCGTGCAGGTGACCCCGGTGCCCCAGGCCGCGCACCCGACGCCACGGCATCCGGCGGACCCCGATCCGGTGCGGTCCACCAAGGCCGGAGCCGTCTTCGCGCTCGGGCTGGTCGCGGTGATCACCGGGCTGCTGGTCGGCGGCGTGGTACCGGCCGTGGTGGCGCTGTTGCTGGCCAACCAGGCGCGCCGGGAGGCGTACTCGTCGCGGGGTTACCTGACCGGGGCGGGCTGGCTGCGCCGCGGCGAACGCCTGGCCTGGACGGGCCTGCTCCTCGCCGCCGTGACGTTGACCCTGGCGCTGGTGCTCGGCATCTTCGACTGGGCCACCGGTCCGGTCGGGCAGGACTTCGGCCCCGGTATCGACTGACCGCAGCGGCACTGGGCCGGCCCGAGGGGCCGTCCGGTCCCGGACCACGGCCGGGCCGGTCGCAGGACGAGGAGGAACGCAGGTGACCCAGTTCCCGGGGTACGGGACCGCAGCGCCGCCGGCCGGGCCGCCCGGTGCCCGACCGGTGGCGCCGCCACCGCCGGAGGGACGGCTGTCACCACGGCGAGTGGAGCAGGTGCCCGGCACGAGTTTCGGGCTGGTGCACCTGGAGGTACCGCCGGTGGTGTCCGGCCTGGCGGTGACGTCGTTGATCGCCGGTGTCATCTCGGTGCTGGTGTCGCTCGCCGTCGGCTGCCTGGGCCTGGCCGGCGCGGACGGCGGCTGGGGTGGTTGGGCCGCCGGGGCGTTCACCCTGCTCGGCGCCGCCTTCGGAGCGGCGGCCGTCGGTCTGGGCCTGCTCGGTCTGCGCCAGGTCCGGCAGAACGCGCCGCCGCCGGCGGTACGGTTCACCGGCCGTGGTCTGGCGATCGCCGGGATCAGTAGCGGCGGGGCGGGGCTGGCGGTGACCCTGTTCGGCTTCGCCCTCGCGCTCCTGCTGGTCGCCGCCTGACAACCGCGGGAGCATCCGGTTGGTGCGCAGTACGCCGCCCGCCGGGCCGGCACCCGGGCGAACCGGTACACTTGGTGACCGGAGCGGTCCGCTGCGGCGGAGCAGACAGACGGCCGATCCGAGGTCCGGGGTTCGGGTTCGGAGATTGCGGAGCCGGGGTCAGGAGTTCGGTGTCGCCGTTTTGACCTGCGCGCGGGTGGTGGGTACTCTACCCTCTTGTGCCCGGCCTGCCCGGGCAAGTCGTGCGTGCGCCCGATCCAGACCGGCGGCCCGATCCGGGCCGATGGTCATCGAGCAGCGCAACGGCGAAGTGCAGATCCCGGTGGTTGACAGCTGACGGCCGGGACCGTGTGCGGGCGACACGCCCGACCGCGGGTGCCGGGGCCCTGGTGGGTGGCCGGTCGGAGTGTAGGAGAGTCGGCCTGCGGGGCGGCTGAGGAAGAGTGCGGCCGCCCGTGCGGCCGGAGGGAGCAAAGGAACCCGGTGCCAACGATCCAGCAGCTGGTCCGTAAGGGCCGCCAGGACAAGACGAGCAAGACCAAGACGCCGGCGCTCAAGGGCAGCCCGCAGCGTCGTGGCGTGTGCACCCGTGTGTACACCACCACCCCCAAGAAGCCGAACTCCGCGCTGCGCAAGGTCGCTCGGGTGAAGCTGAGCAGCCAGATCGAGGTGACCGCCTACATCCCCGGCGTCGGCCACAACCTGCAGGAGCACTCCATCGTGCTGGTGCGCGGCGGCCGGGTGAAGGACCTTCCGGGCGTCCGCTACAAGATCGTCCGCGGTTCGCTGGACACCCAGGGTGTCCGCAACCGCAAGCAGGCTCGCAGCCGCTACGGCGCGAAGAAGGAGAAGAGCTGAGATGCCGCGTAAGGGCCCTGCTCCGCGTCGCCCCCTGGTCGCGGACCCGGTGTACAACTCCCCGCTGGTGACCCAGCTGGTCAACAAGATCCTGCTGCGAGGCAAGCGTCAGCTCGCCGAGCGGATCGTCTACGGCGCCCTGGAGGGTTGCCGGGAGAAGTCCGGCACCGATCCGGTCGTCACCCTCAAGCGCGCCATGGACAACGTGAAGCCGACCCTGGAGGTCCGCAGCCGTCGGGTCGGCGGCGCGACGTACCAGGTTCCGGTCGAGGTGCGCCCGTCCCGGGCGACCACCCTCGGGCTGCGCTGGCTCGTCCAGTACTCCAAGGCCCGCCGGGAGAAGACGATGATCGAGCGGCTGATGAACGAGCTGCTGGACGCGAGCAACGGTCTCGGCGCGGCGGTCAAGCGTCGCGAGGACACCCACAAGATGGCGGAGTCCAACAAGGCCTTCGCTCACTACCGCTGGTAAGCCGCTGTCATGCCCGCCGGCATAGCCGCGCAGACACAGTCGACGACGAGACGAAGTAGGGATTGAAGTGGCCGCCGTAGACGCGCTCGCCAAGGTACGCAACATCGGCATCATGGCGCACATCGATGCCGGTAAGACCACGACCACTGAGCGGATCCTGTTCTACACCGGTATCACGTACAAGATCGGTGAAGTCCACGAGGGCGCTGCCGTCATGGACTGGATGGAGCAGGAGCAGGAGCGGGGCATCACCATCACCTCCGCCGCCACCAAGTGCGAGTGGAAGGGCCACACGATCCAGATCATCGACACACCGGGCCACGTCGACTTCACGGTTGAGGTCGAGCGGTCGTTGCGGGTGCTCGATGGGGCGGTCGCGGTCTACGACGGCGTGGCCGGTGTGGAGCCGCAGACCGAGAACGTGTGGCGGCAGGCGGACAAGTACAAGGTCCCCCGGATGTGCTTCGTCAACAAGCTCGACCGGACCGGGGCCGACTTCTTCCGCTGCGTGCAGATGATGGTGGACCGACTCAACGCCACCCCGCTGGTGCTGCAGATCCCGATCGGCCTCGAAAGCGGTCACATCGGTGTCGTCGACCTGGTCGAGATGCGGGCGCTGACCTGGCGTGGTGAGACGATGAAGGGCGAGGACTACGCGGTCGAGGAGATCCCGGCCGACCTCGCCGACTCGGCCGCCGAGTGGCGGGAGAAGCTGCTGGAGACCCTCGCCGACGTGGACGACTCCATCATGGAGAAGTACCTCGAGGGTGAGGAGTTGTCGGTCGAGGAGGTCAAGGCGGCGATCCGCCGGGCCACCCTCGCCGACAAGGGCAACCCGGTGCTGTGTGGTTCGGCGTTCAAGAACAAGGGCGTTCAGCCGATGCTGGACGCGGTGGTCGAGTACTTGCCGTCGCCGCTCGACGTGCCGGCGATCGAGGGCACCGCGACGGACGGCGAGACGCCGATGCTGCGGAAGCCGTCAACGACGGAGCCGTTCTCCGGCCTGGCGTTCAAGATCCAGACCGACCGGCACCTCGGCAAGCTGACCTATGTACGGGTCTACTCCGGCTCGCTGGACTCCGGGTCCCAGGTGATCAACTCCACCAAGGATCGCAAGGAGCGGATCGGCAAGATCTACCAGATGCACGCGAACAAGCGTGAGGAGCGGGCGACGGCGGTCGCCGGCGACATCATCGCCGTCCAGGGCCTGAAGCAGACCACCACCGGCGACACCCTGTCCGACCCGGCGAACCCGGTCATCCTGGAGTCGATGACGTTCCCGGAGCCGGTCATCGAGGTGGCGATCGAGCCCAAGACAAAGGCCGACCAGGAGAAGCTCTTCACCGCTATCCAGCGGTTGGCCGAGGAGGACCCGACCTTCCGCGTCAAGAACGACGAGGAGACCGGGCAGACGGTCATCGCCGGCATGGGCGAGCTGCACCTGGACATTCTGGTCGACCGGATGCGCCGCGAGTTCAACGTCGAGGCCAACATTGGTAAGCCGCAGGTGGCGTACCGGGAGACCATCCGCCGGAAGGTGGAAAAGGTTGAGTACACCCACAAGAAGCAGACCGGTGGGTCCGGCCAGTACGCCCGGGTGATCATCAGTCTGGAGCCGCTGCCGCTGGACAACGAGGCGCCGACCTACGAGTTCGCCAACGCGGTGACCGGTGGTCGGGTGCCGCGGGAGTTCATCCCGTCGGTCGACGCCGGTGCCCAGGACGCCATGCAGTACGGCATCCTCGCCGGCTTCCCGCTGGTCGGGGTCAAGCTGACCTTGGTCGACGGGCAGTACCACGAGGTGGACTCGTCCGAGATGGCGTTCAAGATCGCTGGTTCGATGGCGCTCAAGGAGGCCGCCCGTCGGGCGGATCCCGCGCTGCTCGAACCGATGATGGCCGTTGAGGTCACCTCTCCAGAGGAGAACATGGGTGACGTCATCGGCGACCTCAACTCCCGGCGTGGCATCATCCAGGCGATGGAGGAGCGCGGCGGAGCCCGCGTCGTCCGTGCCCTGGTGCCACTGTCGGAGATGTTCGGCTACGTCGGCGACCTGCGGTCGAAGACCCAGGGCCGGGCGAGCTACAGCATGCAGTTCGACTCCTACGCCGAAGTGCCGCAGAGCGTGGCGAAGGAGATCATCGCGAAGGCGACGGGCGAGTAACGGGTCGGGGAGTTGACCCTCCCCGGCCCGTCTCGGGCGAATTGCATACCGGGCCTGAAGGCGTGACCGCCGCAAGACCCGAGCACTTCCCGGTCGCCGACATTGGACCGGAAAGGCTGTCGACAGAGTCCTAAGCGCCGAACGGCGCGCCGGGCGTACGAACCAAGAAGTCCACAGGAGGACACCAGTGGCGAAGGCGAAGTTCGAGCGGACTAAGCCGCACGTCAACATCGGCACCATTGGTCACATCGACCACGGTAAGACGACGCTGACGGCGGCCATCACCAAGGTCCTGCACGACAGGATGCCGGACCTCAACCCGTACACGCCGTTCGACGAGATCGACAAGGCGCCGGAGGAGAAGGCCCGCGGCATCACGATCTCGATCGCGCACGTCGAGTACCAGACCGAGGCGCGGCACTACGCGCACGTCGACTGCCCCGGGCACGCCGACTACATCAAGAACATGATCACCGGTGCCGCGCAGATGGACGGCGCGATCCTGGTGGTCGCGGCGACCGACGGCCCGATGCCGCAGACCCGCGAGCACGTGCTGCTGGCCCGTCAGGTCGGCGTCCCGTACATCGTCGTGGCGCTCAACAAGAGCGACATGGTCGACGACGAGGAGCTGCTCGAGCTGGTCGAGCTTGAGGTCCGTGAGCTGCTGTCGGCCCAGGAGTACCCGGGTGACGACCTGCCGGTGGTTCGGGTCTCCGCGCTGAAGGCGCTGGAGGGCGACGAAGAGTGGTCCGACAAGCTTATGGAGCTGATGAACGCGGTCGACACCGCGATTCCGCAGCCCGAGCGGGAGACCGAGAAGCCGTTCCTGATGCCGATCGAGGACGTCTTCACGATCACCGGTCGGGGCACCGTGGTGACCGGTCGCGCCGAGCGTGGCGTGCTCAAGCCGAACGAGGAGGTGGAAATCGTCGGCATCCGTGAGAAGTCGATGAAGACCACCTGCACCGGTATCGAAATGTTCCGCAAGCTGCTCGACGAGGCGCGGGCCGGTGAGAACGTCGGTCTGCTGCTGCGTGGTATCAAGCGCGAGGACGTCGAGCGCGGCATGGTGGTCATCAAGCCGGGTACCACCACCCCGCACACGGAGTTCGAGGCGACGGTTTACATCCTCTCCAAGGAGGAGGGCGGCCGGCACACCCCGTTCTTCCAGAACTACCGTCCGCAGTTCTACTTCCGGACCACCGACGTGACCGGTGTGGTCACGCTGCCGGAGGGCACCGAGATGGTCATGCCCGGTGACAACACCTCGATGAGCGTGAAGCTGATTCAGCCGATCGCCATGGAGGAGAACCTGAAGTTCGCGATCCGGGAGGGTGGCCGCACCGTCGGCGCCGGCCGGGTCACCAAGATCATCAAGTGAACTGGTAACCCGATTGGCCATGCCGTGCCTCGGTACGGCATACTAGTCAGGTTGCGTCCGCGTAGGGTGGCTGGCTGCCCGGCAGCCAGCCACCCTCGCACGGCGTCCGGGGCAGATTTGCCGCGGCACCCGCACTGATCGGCAGCGTACGGCTTTCGCCGTTTCGTCGACCGGGGTGGTGATGCCGCCGGCCTGGCCCGGTGCCCAAGACCTCAGCGGTGGGGATCGTCTCCGCGTGGGGCCAGATCGCTCCGGAGTCCCGGGGTGGAGCCTGGTCAGCGGTTGCGACACGCCCGACCGCGGGGGTCGGACACCGAAATGAAACGGCAGCGCCGGGGTCCGACCGGCGGCATCCGCTCCGGCGAGCGGGCTCCATTGCGGGCGGAGAGAGAAGGAACAGAAGCCACCATGGCGGGACAAAAGATCCGCATCCGGCTCAAGGCCTATGACCACGAGGTCGTGGACTCCTCGGCGCGGAAGATCGTCGAGACGGTGACGCGCACCGGCGCTCAGGTCGCAGGCCCGGTGCCGCTGCCCACTGAGATCAACCGTTTCTGCGTCATCCGTTCGCCGCACAAGTACAAGGACTCGCGCGAGCACTTCGAGATGCGCACGCACAAGCGTCTGATCGACATCATCGACCCGACTCCGAAGACGGTCGATTCGCTGATGCGCCTCGACCTGCCGGCTGGCGTCGACATCGAGATCAAGCTGTAGGGACCGGACAATGGACAGGCAAGTGAAGGGCATCCTGGGCGCCAAGCTCGGCATGACCCAGGTCTGGGACAACAACCGGGTCGTCCCGGTGACAGTGGTGCAGGCCGGCCCGTGCGTGGTGACCCAGGTGCGGACCGCCGACAAGGACGGTTACTCCGCGGTCCAGCTCGCGTTCGGCGCGGTCGACCCGCGCAAGGTGAACAAGCCGGAATCCGGGCACTTCGCCAAGTCCGGCGTGGCGCCGCGGCGGCACCTGGTCGAGCTGCGCACCACGGACGCCAGCGAGTACGAGCTGGGCCAGGAAATCACCGTCGAGACCTTCGAGCCGGGTGCCCGGGTCGACGTCACCGGCCGGACCAAGGGCAAGGGCTTCGCCGGTGTCATGAAGCGGCACGGCTTCCACGGCCTGCGGGCCAGCCACGGTGTCGAGCGCAAGCACCGCTCGCCCGGTTCGATCGGCGCCTGCGCTACCCCGGGTCGCGTCTTCAAGGGCGTCAAGATGGCCGGTCGCATGGGTAGCGTGCGCTACACCGTGCAGAACCTCACTGTGCAGGCGGTCGACCCGGAGAGCAACCTGCTGCTCGTCAAGGGCGCGATCCCGGGCCCGGCGGGCGCGCTGATCCTGGTCCGCAGCGCGGCGAAGGCGCAGGCGAAGAAGGGCGGTGCCGCCAAATGACCACCGTTGACGTGATCAACCCCGAGGGTGCCAAGAGCGGCACCGTCGACCTGCCGGGCGAGGTCTTCGACGTACAGGCCAACATCGCCCTGATGCACCAGGTCGTGGTCGCCCAGCTCGCCGCCGCGCGGCAGGGCACCCACAAGACCAAGACCCGCGGCGAGGTCGCCGGCGGCGGCAAGAAGCCGTACAAGCAGAAGGGCACCGGCCGGGCCCGGCAGGGCTCGATCCGCGCGCCGCAGTTCGCCGGCGGTGGCGTGGTGCACGGCCCGGTGCCGCGTGACTACAGCCAGCGGACCCCCAAGAAGATGAAGGTCGCCGCGCTGCGCGGTGCCCTCTCCGACCGGGCGCGGTCCGGGCAACTGCACGTCGTGGAGGCGTTCGTCACCGGCGAGCAGCCGTCGACCAAGAGCGCCCTGGCCACGCTGCGCAAGGTCAGCTCCGCCACGCGGGTGCTGGTCGTGCTGAGCGCGACCGACGAGCTCAACTGGCTGTCGCTGCGCAACCTGCGCAACAGCACGCCGTTGGTGCACCTCATCGAGGTGGGTCAGCTCAACACGTACGACGTGCTGGTCGCCGACGACGTGGTCTTCACCAAGGGAGCTCTCGACGAGTTCCTCGGTGTTCCGGCGCAGACCGAGGAGGGCGACAAGTGAGCACGATTGCCGACCCGCGCGACATCATCGTGGCGCCGGTGGTCTCGGAGAAGAGCTACGCCGAGCTCAACCGGAACTGGTACACGTTCCTGGTCAACCCGGACGCCAACAAGACCCAGATCAAGATCGCGATCCAGCAGATCTTCGACGTCCGCGTGCTGACCGTGAACACGCTCAACCGCGAAGGCAAGCGCAAGCGCACCCGTACCGGCTTCGGTCAGCGCAAGGCGACCAAGCGGGCGATGGTGAAGCTGGCCGACGGTGACCGTATCGAGGCCTTCGGCGGCCCGGTCAGCTGAGGGGTGTAGACAATGCCAATCCGTAAGTACAAGCCGACGACGCCGGGCCGCCGTGGTTCGTCCGTCGCCGACTTCGTCGAGATCACCCGGTCCACACCGGAGAAGTCGCTGCTGGTGCCGCTGCCCAAGAAGGGCGGTCGGAACACGCACGGCCGGATCACCGCCCGGCACCACGGCGGTGGCCACAAGCGCCAGTACCGGCTGATCGACTTCAAGCGGGTCGACAAGGACGGCGTACCGGCGAAGGTCGCGCACATCGAGTACGACCCGAACCGGACCGCTCGGATCGCGCTGCTGCACTACGCCGACGGTGAGAAGCGCTACATCATCGCGCCGAAGGACCTGAAGCAGGGCGACACCGTCGAGTCCGGTCCCGGCGCCGACATCAAGCCCGGCAACAACCTGGCGCTGCGCAACATCCCGGTCGGTTCCACCATCCACGGTGTGGAGCTGCGGCCGGGTGGCGGCGCCAAGCTGGCCCGCTCGGCCGGCACCGGCATCCAGCTGCTCGGCCGGGAGGGCGCCTACGCGACGCTGCGGATGCCCTCCGGCGAGATCCGCCGGGTCGACGTGCGCTGCCGGGCCACCATCGGCGAGATCGGCAACGCCGACCAGTCAAACATCAACTGGGGCAAGGCGGGCCGCATGCGGTGGAAGGGCAAGCGCCCGACCGTCCGTGGCGTCGCGATGAACCCGGTCGACCACCCGCACGGTGGTGGTGAGGGCAAGACCTCCGGTGGTCGCCACCCGGTGAACCCGAAGGGCAAGCCGGAGGGCCGGACCCGTCGTAAGGGCCAGCCGAGTGACCGGCTGATCGTCCGCCGCCGCTACGCCACCCGCAAGCGCGGCTAGAAGGAGTCTGGTAGCACATGCCTCGCAGCCTGAAGAAGGGCCCGTTCGTCGACGACCACCTGATGAAGAAGGTGGAGACGCAGAACGACAAGGGCTCGAAGAACGTCATCAAGACCTGGTCGCGGCGCTCGACGATCACCCCGGAGATGCTCGGGCACACGATCGCCGTGCACGACGGGCGCAAGCACGTCCCGGTGTTCATCACCGAGTCGATGGTCGGGCACAAGCTCGGCGAGTTTGCCCTGACCCGCACCTTCAAGGGTCATGAGAAGGACGACCGCAAGAGCCGTCGGCGCTGAGTCGCGGGCACGGATAGAGGATCAAGGGGTTACAGCGATGCCAGTGAAGGGCGACGCTCCGGTGCTTCCGGGCGCGCGGGCGGTTGCGCGGTACGTGCGCATCTCGCCGATGAAGGCGCGTCGGGTGGTCGACCTCGTCCGCGGTCTGCCCGCGAAGGAGGCACTCACCGTCCTGCAGTTCGCGCCGCAGGCCGCCAGTGAGCAGGTGTACAAGGTGCTGGCCAGCGCGATCGCCAACGCCGAGAACAACGAGCAGCTGGACCCCGACGCGCTGCTGGTCAGCGAGGCGTTCGTGGACGAGGGTCCGACGCTGAAGCGGTACCGGCCACGGGCGCAGGGCCGGGCGTACCGGATCCGTAAGCGGACCTGCCACATCACCATCGCGGTGGAGGCCGTCGTCGCGGCGAAGCCGACGCGGCGCGCGGCCAAGGCCCAGCCGGCGAAGGCCGCGAAGAAGGCCCAGCCGGCCGAGGCGGCAGCGACCGACGCACAGCCGGCGGCCGTGGAGCAGACCGAGAGCACGGCGCAGGGCGGCACGACCGCGAACGAGCCGGCCGGCGGCAAGCAGAGCAGCACGGAGGGTGCCGAGTAATGGGTCAGAAAGTTCACCCGCACGGGTTCCGGCTCGGCATCTCGACCGACTGGAAGTCGCGCTGGTACGCGGACAAGCTGTACAAGGACTACATCGCCGAGGACGTCAAGATTCGCCGGATGATGTCCAGCGGTCTCGAGCGGGCCGGCATCTCCAAGGTGGACATCGAGCGGACCCGTGACCGGGTCCGGGTCGACATCCACACCGCCCGCCCGGGCATCGTCATCGGCCGCAAAGGCGCCGAGGCGGACCGGATCCGGGGCAAGCTGGAAAAGCTCACCGGCAAGCAGGTGCAGCTGAACATCCTCGAGGTGAAGAGCCCCGAGTCGGACGCACAGTTGGTCGCGCAGGGCGTCGCCGAGCAGCTGGCCAGCCGGGTCAGCTTCCGGCGGGCGATGCGTAAGGCCATGCAGTCGGCGATGAAGAACCCGATTGTCAAGGGTATCCGGGTGCAGGTCTCCGGCCGGCTCGGCGGTGCGGAGATGAGCCGTACCGAGTTCTACCGCGAGGGTCGGGTGCCGCTGCACACGCTGCGGGCCAACATCGAGTACGGCTTCTTCGAGGCCCGGACCACCTTTGGCCGCATCGGCGTCAAGGTGTGGATCTACAAGGGCGACGCGGTCCCGGGGCGGGAGGCTCCGGCCGAGGCGCCCAGCCGTCCCCGCCGGGAGCGGCCGGACCGGCCCCGTCGCGGGCGTTCCGGCTCCAGCGGGACGACCGCCGGTGGCACCGAGGCCGGCCGAGCGGCCGCCGCGGGGATTTCCGGTGGCCCGTCGACCACGACCAGCAGTGCCGCGCCGGCTGATGCCGCGCCGGCCACTCCGGCCGCTTCGGCCGGAGCGGACAGCTCAGCGCAGGAGGGCTGACAGATGCTGATCCCGCGCAAGCCCCCGAAGGGCTTCCGCAAGCCGCATCACCCGAGCCGTACTGGCGCCGCCAAGGGCGGCACCCGGGTGGTGTTCGGCGAGTTCGGTATCCAGGCGCTCGAGCCGGCGTATGTGACCAACCGTCAGATCGAGTCGGCCCGTATCGCCATGACCCGCCACATCAAGCGTGGTGGCAAGGTCTGGATCACGGTCTTCCCCGACCAGGCGCTGACCAAGAAGCCGGCCGAGACCCGGATGGGGTCCGGTAAGGGCTCGCCCGAGTGGTGGGTCGCCAACATCAAGCCGGGACGGGTGCTCTTCGAGATGTCCTTCCCGAACGAGCAGATCGCGCGTGAGGCGATGCGTCGTGCGATCCACAAGCTCCCGATGAAGTGCCGCATCGTGACGCGCGAAGTGGGTGAAAGCTGATGGCAGCGGGCGTTTCGGCCGCCGAGCTGCGTGAACTCTCCGAGCAGGAGCTGGTCACGAAGCTGCGGGAGGCCAAGGCGGAGCTGTTCAACCTCCGCGTGCAGGCCGCGACCGGTCAGCTGGACAACAACCGCCGGCTGCAGGTCATCCGTCGGGAGATTGCCCGGATCTACACGATCATGCGTGAGCGTGAGTTGGGACTCTCCGCCGCGCCGACTGAGGTGGCTGCATCATGAGTGAGAACACCGCCCCCGAGCAGGGCGCAACGGTCGTCCGGGCCCGCCGCAAGGTTCGCGAAGGGCTCGTGGTCAGCGACAAGATGGAAAAGACCGTCGTCGTCGAGGTCGAGGACCGGGTCAAGCACCGGCTGTACGGCAAGGTCATGCGCCGTACCAGCAAGCTGAAGGCACACGACGAGCAGAACGCGTGCGGGGTCGGTGACCGGGTGCTGCTGATGGAGACCCGGCCGCTGTCCGCCACCAAGCGGTGGCGGGTCGTCGAGATCCTCGAGAAGGCGAAGTAGCCGGGCGACCCGTCCGCCGCCGTCGCGCGGCGTTCGGGTCGGTCGGGTCCGGATGGCAGCCCGCGCGTAGCGCGGACCAGGTTCTTCCAAGCTCCGGGTGACCGGAGGACTGGCAGACATAGGAGATAGACGTGATCCAGCAGGAGTCGCGACTGCGTGTCGCCGACAACACGGGTGCCCGGGAGATCCTGTGCATCCGGGTGCTCGGTGGCTCCGGTCGGCGCTACGCAGGCATCGGCGACGTGATCGTCGGGACGGTCAAGGACGCGATTCCCGGCGCCGGCGTGAAGAAGGGCGACGTGGTGAAGGCCGTCGTGGTCCGGACCGCGAAGGAGAAGCGGCGGCCGGACGGGTCGTACATCCGCTTCGACGAGAACGCTGCCGTCATCATCAAGGACGGTGGGGACCCGCGCGGTACCCGCATCTTCGGCCCGGTCGGGCGTGAGCTGCGGGACAAGCGGTTCATGAAGATCATTTCTTTGGCGCCGGAGGTGCTGTGACCGTGAAGGTGAAGAAGGGCGACACGGTCGTCGTCATCGCCGGTAAGGACAAGGGTGCCAAGGGCAAGGTCATCGCGGCCTACCCACGGCAGGACAAGGTCCTCGTCGAAGGCGTGAACCGGATCAAGAAGCACACCCGCATCCAGACCACCCAGCGCGGCGGGCAGACCGGTGGCATCGTCACCCAGGAAGCTCCGATCCACGTCTCGAACGTGCAGGTGCTCGACTCCGACGGCAAGCCGACCCGGGTCGGTTACCGGTTCGACGACAGCGGCCAGAAGGTGCGGATCGCGCGTAGCAACGGTAAGGACCTGTGATGACCACCGCTACCCAGACCAGGCCGGCGCCGCGCCTCAAGCAGCGGTACCGCGAGGAGACCATCGCGCAACTGCGTGAGCAGTTCCAGTACGCGAACCCGATGCAGGTTCCGGGGCTCGTCAAGATCGTCGTGAACATGGGTGTCGGCGAGGCCGCCCGGGACGCCAAGCTGATCGACGGCGCCATGCGTGACCTGGCCACCATCACCGGTCAGAAGCCGCAGGTGCGTCGGGCGACCAAGTCGATCGCGCAGTTCAAGCTCCGCGAGGGGATGCCAATCGGGGCGAAGGTCACCCTGCGCGGCGACCGGATGTGGGAGTTCCTGGACCGGCTGCTGTCCATCGCGCTGCCCCGGATCCGGGACTTCCGCGGGCTGGACGGTCGCAAGCTCGACGGCAACGGCAACTACACCTTCGGGCTCACCGAGCAGTCGGTGTTCCACGAGATCGACCAGGACCGGATCGACCGCACCCGGGGCATGGACATCACGGTGGTGACCACCGCCAAGACCGACGACGAGGGCCGGGCGCTGCTCAAGCTCCTGGGCTTCCCGTTCAAGGAGAACTGAGCTATGGCCAAGAAGGCGCTGATCATCAAGGCCGCCGCGAAGCCGAAGTTCTCGGTGCGCGCGTACACCCGCTGCCAGCGGTGCGGGCGGCCCAAGGCGGTCTACCGCAAGTTCGGCCTCTGCCGGGTCTGCATCCGGGAGATGGCGCACCGCGGTGAGCTGCCCGGCGTGTCCAAGGCTTCCTGGTAACCCCACCTTGACAGGTCTTCGCCGTAGGCCCGGTGGCACAGCCACCGGGAACCCCGGCGAGAAAGGTTGACGAGACCCATGACGATGACCGACCCGATCGCAGACATGCTGACCCGTCTGCGCAACGCCAACCAGGCGTACCACGACCGGGTGACGATGCCGTACTCGAAGGTCAAGGCGAACATCGCCGAGGTCCTCAAGGCCGAGGGTTACATCTCGACCTGGCAGGTCGAGGACCCCGCAGAGGGTGCCGTCGGCCGGCGGCTGGTGGTCGATTTGAAGTACGGCCAGAACCGGGAGCGCAGCCTCGCCGGGATCAAGCGCGTGTCCAAGCCGGGTCTGCGGGTGTACGCCAAGTCGGATGAGCTGCCCCGGGTGCTCGGCGGCCTGGGCGTGGCGATCATTTCGACGTCCCAGGGGCTGCTCACCGACCGGCAGGCCCGTAAGCGGAGCGTGGGCGGGGAAGTCCTCGCCTTCGTCTGGTAATCGGGAGACTGGTAACAATGTCGCGTATTGGACGTAAGTCGATCCCGGTGCCGGCCGGCGTCGATGTCAAGATCGATGGCCAGACCATCACGGTCAAGGGCCCCAAGGGCGAGCTGTCGCACGTCCTGCCCGAGTCGATCACCGTTGAGCGGGCCGAGGACGGTCAGCTCCAGATCAACCGGGCCAACGACGAGCGCCAGGCCAAGGAACTGCACGGGCTGAGCCGCACCCTGGTGTCGAACATGGTCATCGGGGTGACCGACGGTTACCGAAAGACCCTGGAGATCGCGGGTACGGGTTACCGGGTCACCGCCAAGGGCAAGGACCTGGAGTTCGCGCTCGGGTTCTCGCACCCGGTGCTGGTGCCGGCCCCGGAGGGGATCACCTTCACCGTGGAGCGGCCGACGCTGTTCCACGTGGCCGGGATCAGCAAGTGGCAGGTCGGTGAGGTCGCCGCCAACATTCGGAAGATCCGCCCGCCGGAGCCGTACAAGGGCAAGGGCGTGAAGTACCAGGGCGAGGTCATCCGCCGCAAGGCCGGAAAGGCAGGTAAGAAGTGAGCGCCACACTGTTGAAGCGTCGGGCGGGCGGGAGCGTCTCCGCGCGGCGTGCCATCGGGCGGGCGCGCCGGCACTTCCGGGTGCGCAAGAACCTCAGCGGGACCGCGCAGCGGCCGCGCCTGGTGGTCACCCGTTCCCTGAAGCACATGGTCGCCCAGATCGTCGACGACACCAAGGGCCACACCCTGGCGTCCGCGTCGACCATGGACGCGTCGCTGCGGGGTACCGCGGGTGCCAAGAGCGAACTGGCCGGCAAGGTGGGCGCGCTGCTCGCCGAGCGGGCCAAGGCGGCAGGTATCTCCAAGGTCGTGTTCGACCGTGGGGGCAACCGGTACGCGGGGCGGATCGCCGCGCTGGCCGACGCCGCCCGCGAAGCCGGACTCGAGTTCTAGCGGCCGTCTGATGCCTGTCCAGACGCAAATCGAAGCAAACCCCGTCACGAGTAGGAAGGAAGGCTGCTGATGCCAGGTCAACAGCGTCGTGGCGGCGGGTCCGGTGGCAACGAAGGTGGTCGCCGCGACAACCGCCGTGAGGGCGGTCGCGGCAACGCGCCCGTCGAGAAGACCCCACACCTGGAGCGCGTCGTCGCGATCAACCGGGTCGCCAAGGTCGTGAAGGGCGGTCGGCGTTTCAGCTTCACCGCCCTGGTGATCGTGGGCGACGGTGACGGCACGGTCGGCGTGGGTTACGGCAAGGCCAAGGAGGTGCCGGCGGCGATCGCCAAGGGCGTCGAGGAGGCCAAAAAGCACTTCTTCAAGGTGCCCCGGATCGCCGCGTCGATCCCGCACCCGGTGCAGGGCGAGGACGCCGCCGGCGTGGTCCTGCTCAAGCCGGCGAGCGCCGGTACGGGTGTGATCGCCGGTGGCCCGGTGCGTGCGGTGCTGGAGTGCGCGGGCATCCACGACGTGCTCTCCAAGAGCCTCGGCTCGTCGAACCCGATCAACATCGTGCACGCCACGGTCGCCGCGCTGAAGAGCCTGGAGTCGCCGGAGGCGGTCGCCACCCGGCGTGGCCTGCCGGTCGAGGACGTGGCCCCAGCCGCGATGCTCGCGTCCCGCGCGGGCGCAGGGGCGTGACAGCGAAGATGAACGGAGGGCGGCTGTGATGGCACGTCTCAAGGTGACCCAGGTCCGGTCCGGGATCGGGACCAAGCGTAACCAGCGGGAGTCGCTGCGGTCGCTCGGTCTGAAGCGGATCAACGACGTGGTGGTCAAGGAGGACCGGCCCGAGATCCGGGGCATGATCTTCACCGTGAACCACCTCGTGACGGTCGAGGAGGTCGAGTAATGGCGATCAAGGTCCACCACCTCCGGCCGGCGCCGGGGGCCAAGACCGCGAAGACCCGGGTGGGCCGCGGTGAGGGCTCCAAGGGCAAGACCGCCGGTCGGGGCACCAAGGGCTCCAAGGCCCGCAAGAACATCCCGGCGGCGTTCGAGGGTGGGCAGATGCCCATCCACATGCGTCTGCCGAAGCTGAAGGGCTTTAAGAACCGGTTCAAGGTCGTCTACCAGGTGGTCAACCTGGACCGGTTGGCGGAGCTCTTCCCGAACGGTGGTGAGGTCGGTCCGCAGCAGTTGGCCGAGTCCGGTGCGGTCCGCAAGGGCCAGCCGGTCAAGGTGCTGGGCAGCGGCGACCTCGGTGGTGTATCTCTCCAGGTGTCGGCGCACGCGTTCAGCGGGTCGGCCAAGGAGAAGATCACCGCAGCTGGCGGCTCGGTCACCGAGCTCTGAACGCCCAGCTTGGACGTGGCGCTCGCTCAGTTGTCCGCGACTGACGGGCGCCACGGCCTACTGGTGAAGCCTCCGTCCCGTTAATATCGGGACCGGTGTATGTTCTAGGCACGCCTGCCCAGACCGACGCCGGACTGTTAGAGTCCGATGCCAGCCATGGATATCGGGCGCTCCGCACCCATCCCGACCCGCCAGAACATCCGGCGGCCGCCTCGCGCAGGAGGAAGAAGTTGCTCTCCGCCTTTCTCAGTGCGTTTCGCACGCCTGACCTGCGCAAGAAGCTGCTGTTCACGGTCTTCATCGTCGCGGTCTACCGGCTCGGCGCCACGCTGCCGAGCCCAGGCGTGTCGTACGGCAACGTGCAGCAGTGCATCACCGTCATGGAGTCCGGGGACTCCAGCGGGGTCTTCACCCTGCTGAACCTCTTCTCCGGCGGTGCGTTGCTGTCCCTGTCCGTCTTCGCGCTGGGCATCATGCCCTACATCACCGCGTCGATCATCCTGCAGCTGCTCACGGTGGTCATTCCGCGGCTGGAGCAGCTCCGCAAGGAGGGGCAGTCCGGCCAGGTCAAGATCACCCAGTACACCCGTTACCTGACCCTGGGCCTGGGTATCCTGCAGGCCTCGGCGTTCGTCGCGTTGGCCCGCTCCGGTCAGCTGTTCAACAACCTGTGCGACGACTACCCGATCATCCCCGACGGGACCGGCCTGCCGATCTGGCTGACGCTCAGCGTGCTGGTCATCACGATGACCGCCGGCACCGGCATGGTGATGTGGCTCGGCGAGCTGATCACCGACCGGGGTGTCGGCAACGGCATGTCGGTGCTGATCTTCACCTCGATCGCGGCACGGCTGCCCAGCGAGGGGTGGACGATCAAGAACACCCACGGCTGGGGCATGTTCGGTCTGGTGATCGTGCTGGTCCTGGTGGTCATCACCGCCGTGGTCTTCATCGAGCAGGCACAGCGCCGGATCCCCGTGCAGTACGCCAAGCGGATGATCGGCCGGCGGATGTACGGCGGCACCTCGACCTACATCCCGTTGAAGGTCAACCAGGCCGGGGTCATCCCGGTGATCTTCGCCTCGTCGGTGCTCTACCTGCCGCAGCTCGGGCTGCAGTTCTTCGATCCGAACGACCCTGGTCAGGTCCAGGCGTGGATCCAGAACAACTTGGCGAACCCGACCAGCCCGATCTACATCATCACGTACTTCTTTATGATCATCTTCTTCACGTACTTCTACGTGTCGATCACGTTCAACCCGACCGAGGTCGCGGAGAACATGAAGAAGTACGGTGGCTTCGTGCCCGGCATCCGGCCGGGCCGGCCCACGGCCGAGTACCTCGACTTCATCCTCAGCCGGATCACCCTCCCCGGTGCGCTCTACCTCGGCATCATCTCTGTGCTGCCGAACTTCTTCTTCATCTGGCTGGACAGCGACCAGTACGTGAACTTCCCGTTCGGCGGCACCGCCGTGCTCATCATGGTCGGTGTCGGTCTGGAAACCGTGAAGCAGATCGAGAGCCAACTCATGCAGCGCAACTACGAAGGGTTCCTCCGGTAGATGAGGCTGGTACTGGTCGGTCCCCCCGGGGCGGGGAAGGGGACCCAGGCCGAGTTCATCGCCGCTCACCTGGTCGTGCCCAAGATCTCGACCGGGGACATCTTCCGGGCCAACGTCTCCCAGGGCACGCCGCTGGGTGTCGAGGCCAAGCGATACATGGACGCCGGCAAGCTGGTTCCGGACGAGGTGACCATCAACATGGTCCGGGACCGGCTGGCCGAGCCGGACGCCGCCGAAGGCTTCCTGCTCGACGGCTTCCCGCGGACCACTCCGCAGGCCGCCGCGCTGGACAAGCTGCTGGCCGACCTCGGCACCGCGCTGGATCTGGTGCTGGAGCTGGTCGTCGACGACGACGAGGTGATCCGGCGGCTGTCCGGTCGCCGTACCTGTCGCGGCTGCGGCAAGATCTGGCACGTCGAGTTCGACGCGCCGGCGACCGAGGGCCGCTGTGACCGGTGCGGCGCCGAGCTGTTCCAGCGCGACGACGACAAGCCCGAGACCATCGCCCATCGCCTGGTGGAGTACGCCGAGAAAACCGCGCCGCTAGTCGACTTCTACGGTGCCCAGGGCAAGCTGGTCGGGATCGACGCCACCGGGCCGGTCGAGGACGTCACCGTACGCGCGATCGACGCCCTGCGTTCGTACGGCGGGTAGCGTCCGATGCGCCGCCAGCAGTTGGACATCCAGCTCAAGACCCCGGAGCAGATCGACCGGATGCGTACCGCCGGCCTGGTGGTCGCCGATGCCCTGGCCCGGATGCGGGCGGCGATCGCCCCCGGCGTCTCCACCGCCGACCTGGACGCCATCGCCGCGGAGACGATCCGCGACGCCGGCGCTGTCCCGTCGTTCAAGGGCTACCACGGCTACCCGGCGACCATCTGCTCCTCGGTCAACGAGCAGGTGGTGCACGCGATCCCGGCGGCTGGGCAGGTGCTGCGCGACGGTGACGTCATCTCGGTCGACTGCGGAGCCGTACTGGACGGCTGGCACGGCGACGCGGCCTTCACCGCTCCGGTCGGGGAGGTACGTCCGGAGCTGCTGCGGATGATCACGGTCGCTGAGGACGCGCTGTGGGCTGGGATCGCCGCTGCGGCGCGCGGGGCGGTCAGCGGCCGCGGCCGACTCACTGACATCTCGTACGCGGTGGAACGGGCGATCCGCACGGGCGGCCGGTACGGCATCGTCGAGGGCTACGGCGGCCACGGGATCGGTACCGAGATGCACCAGGACCCGCACGTGCTCAACTACGGCCGGCCGGGCAAGGGCCCGCGCCTGGTCCCGGGGATGGCGTTGGCCATCGAGCCGATGATCACCGAAGGGTCGGCCCGCACCAACGAACTCGCCGACGGCTGGACGGTGGTGACCCGGGACGGGTCGATGGCGGTGCACGTCGAGCATTCGATGGCGCTGTTGCCGGACGGTGTCTGGGTGTTGACCGAGCCGGACGGCGGGCGTTCCCGGCTCGGCGATCTGGTGACCGCCCGTCAGCCGGCCGATTCTCGACGCTGACCCGGGGCCTGCCCCGGCTCCGGCCGCCCCTCGGCCCGGTGCCGGTCTGGCCGGGCTGGCACCGGGGTGTCAAGCTGGTAGCCATGGATCGGCGGGACGGGATGCGGGCGGCCGACGCCGACCGGGAGGCAGTGGCCGAGCGGTTGCGTAACGCGCTGAGCGAGGGTCGACTGGATCTTGCCGAGTTCGACGAGCGGTTGCAGCGGGCCTATGCGGCGAAGACGTACGGTGATCTGGGCGGCCTGCTCGACGATCTGCCACCGGTGACCGCCGCCGGACGCTCGCAGTTGGCGCCGGTCGTCACCGACGGGTTGCCCGCCGAGTTGACTCCCGGCCCGGACGGGCGCTATCCCGGTGCGACCCGCCGGTGGCTGGTCAACGAGTGGGACGGGTACGGGGCGGCGGTCGGGATCACCATCGCGATCTGGGCGGTGACCTGCGTCATGACTCAAAACCTGCTGTACTTCTGGCCGGGCTGGGTGGCCGGCCCGTGGGGTGCGGTGCTGCTGGTGACCACCGTGCTGGGCCTGATCAAGGGTGAGCCGCAGCGGTGTGCGGCCAAGCAGGCCCGGCAGCAGTTGGCCAGGCAGGAGAAGGCGGAACGGAAGCGGATCGAGCACGAGTCCGGTGGGTCCGGCGGTCCGGCCCCGGGCCAGGGGTAGCCACCCGGCCGCACACCGGACGCCAAGCGGTCGGCCGGCGGCCTGACCGACGCCCGGCGGGTCGCCGGTAAACTCCCTGCTCCTGCCGCTTTGTCGGGTATGCTGACCTGCGGCAGCGCGCGGTTTGCTGTCCGCGTGACAACCCGCGTACACTGATAGATCGGCGCACAGCGTCCACTCCAGCGTGCCTGCTCTGCGCTTCGGCAGGCCGTGTCTGATCGGGTGTCGCCTGGGTTTCCGTAACCCGGGCCGAGCCCGTCGTCAGACGTCTGGAGCCGCGGCTGGCGCGGACGAATCGGTACGGTCGGCAGGCCGGACGGGTCCGTCCGCGAATGGTGTTGTGAGCCGATCCCGAGCAACCGACGTCAGGACAGCGGAGGACATGCCGAAAAAAGACGGGGCCATCGAGATCGAAGGTCGAGTGATCGAGCCACTACCGAACGCCATGTTCCGGGTGGAGCTCGCCAACGGCCACAAGGTACTGGCTCACATCAGCGGCAAGATGCGGCAGCACTACATTCGCATCCTGCCCGAGGACCGGGTCGTCGTCGAGCTTTCGCCGTACGACCTCACCCGAGGGCGCATCGTCTATCGCTACAAGTAACCGCCTGACGGCCGGCCGGGGCGTCCCGTGTCCGTCCTCAAGCCCGCACCGCATACGCGGCCGGGCGTCAACGGAAGTAAGGCACACCGTGAAGGTCAAGCCGAGCGTCAAGAGGATCTGCAACAAGTGCCGGGTGATCCGCCGGCACGGCCGGGTGATGGTCATCTGCACCGACCCCCGGCACAAGCAGCGCCAGGGCTGACCCCGAGCCGACCGGCAGGAGCCGGGCCGGCGACGGGGCGGTTCAGGCGGCCGATCGCACAACAGCACATGCTCGTTCCAGCCGCGAGCACCCGGTGACCATGTCGCCGTGTCCGTGGCGCAACCCCCGGTCGGAGGCCGGGGCCCGGCATGCCGGCCCACTCAGCTGAGTGGTCGGCGAGGGCAGCCGGGGTGGAGCGGGCTCAGACCTCCGTGCACACCACTTGAGGAGTACGCCCGCACATGGCACGTCTAGTCGGCGTGGATCTGCCCCGCGAGAAGCGGATGGAGATCGCGCTCACCTACATCTTCGGGATCGGCCGGACCCGTTCGATCGCCACGCTTGCCGCGACTGGCATCGACCCGAACAAGCGGGTCCGGGACCTCACCGACGAGGAGCTGGTCCAGCTCCGGGATCACATCGAGGCCAGCTTCAAGGTCGAGGGTGATCTGCGTCGGGAGGTTGCCGCAGACATCCGCCGCAAGGTGGAGATCGGCTGCTACGAGGGCATCCGGCACCGCCGCGGGTTGCCCGTGCATGGCCAGCGCACCCGGACCAACGCCCGGACCCGCAAGGGCCCGAAGCGGACCGTCGCCGGCAAGAAGAAGCCGGGCAAGAAGTAGTCCTGGCCGACGCCGGGCCCGCCCGGATACCTCGATCGTTCAATAGGAGCGCAGAAAACTCATGCCACCGAAGGCTCGCGCTGGAGCCGCTGTCAAGAAGGTCCGGCGCAAGGAACGCAAGAACGTCGCCCACGGGCAGGCGCACATCAAGAGCACCTTCAACAACACCATCGTCTCGATTACCGACCCGACCGGTGCGGTGATCTCCTGGGCCTCCGCCGGCCAGGTCGGTTTCAAGGGCTCCCGCAAGTCGACGCCGTTCGCCGCGCAGCTGGCCGCCGAGGCTGCCGCCCGGCGGGCGATGGAGCACGGCATGCGCAAGGTCGACGTCTTCGTCAAGGGCCCCGGCTCTGGCCGGGAGACCGCCATCCGTTCGTTGCAGGCCGTCGGCCTGGAGGTCGGGCAGATCTCCGATGTCACGCCGCAGCCGCACAACGGGTGCCGTCCGCCGAAGCGTCGCCGGGTCTGAGAGGTTAGGAAGAGATGGCTCGTTACACGGGTGCTGACTGCCGCCGTTGCCGGCGGGAGAAGATGAAGCTGTTCCTCAAGGGCAGCAAGTGCGATGGGCCGAAGTGCCCGTTCGAATCCCGGCCCTTCCCGCCCGGCCAGCACGGCCGTGGTCGGACCAAGGAGACCGAGTACCTCCTCCAGCTGCGGGAGAAGCAGAAGGCCCGCCGGGTGTACGGCGTGCTGGAGAAGCAGTTCCGCGGCTACTACGAGGAAGCAGTGGCCAAGCAGGCGAAGACCGGTGAGGTGCTGCTGCAGATCCTGGAGTCCCGGATTGACAACGTCGTGTACCGGGCTGGCTACGCCAAGTCCCGGGACATGGCGCGCCAGCTGGTCAAGCACGGGCACTTCATGGTCAACGGAAATAAGGTCGACATCCCCTCGTTCCGCGTCAAGGAGCACGACATCGTCGAGGTGCGGGCGAAGTCGAAGGAGCTCACCCCGTTCCTGGTCGCCCAGGGCGAGGCCGGTTCCAAGACCGTCCCGGCCTGGCTGGAGGCGATCCCCAGCCAGATGAAGATTCTCGTGCACTCCATGCCGGCGCGTCAGACAATCGACACGCAGGTTCAGGAGCAGCTGATCGTCGAGCTCTACTCGAAGTGAGCCACCCCCGTCGACGGGGGTCGCGGTCGACCGGCGTCACCGGCCCGGCCCCCGTCGACGGGCGCACGACCGACGGGCGTCATATAGCGGTCGCCCCGACCCAAGGAGAAGTACGTGCTCATCAGCCAGCGGCCGACTCTGTCCGAGGAGTCGATCAGCGACACGAGGTCCCTGTTCACCATCGAGCCGTTGGAGCCGGGTTTCGGCTACACGCTCGGCAATTCGCTGCGGCGTACCCTGCTCAGCTCCATTCCGGGCGCGGCGGTCACCAGCATCAAGATCGACGGCGTGCTGCACGAGTTCACCACGATCCCCGGCGTCAAGGAGGATGTGGTCGAGCTGGTCATGAACGTCAAGGAGCTGTGCGTCAGTTCCGAGCACGACGAGCCGGTCAGCATGTACCTGCGCAAGCAGGGCCCCGGTGACGTGACCGCCGGTGACATCCAGCCGCCGGCCGGGGTCTCGGTGCACAACCCGGACCTCAAGCTGGCCACTCTCAACGGCAAGGGCCGCCTCGACATGGAGCTCACCGTCGAGCGGGGCCGCGGGTACGTCACCGCCGCGCAGAACAAGCAGGCCGGTGCCGAGATCGGCCGGATCCCGGTCGACTCGATCTACTCGCCGGTGCTCAAGGTCACCTACCGGGTGGAGGCGACCCGGGTCGAGCAGCGGACCGACTTCGACCGGCTGATCATCGACGTCGAGACCAAGGCGTCGATCGGACCGCGTACCGCGCTGGCCTCGGCCGGCTCCACCCTGGTCGAGCTGTTCGGTCTGGCTCGCGAGCTGGACGAGACCGCTGAGGGCATCGACATCGGGCCGTCGCCGCAGGACGCCCAGCTGGCCGCTGACCTGGCGCTGCCGATCGAGGAGCTGGACCTGACCGTACGGTCGTACAACTGCCTCAAGCGCGAGGGCATCAACAGCGTCGGCGAGCTGATCGGGCGGACCGAGGCGGACCTCCTCGATATAAGGAATTTCGGTCAGAAGTCGATCGACGAGGTCAAGATGAAGCTCGCCGGGATGGGGCTGGGCCTGAAGGATTCGGCGCCCAACTTCGACCCGGCACACGTCGTGGACTCCTTCAGCGAAGCCGACTACGACACCGACGACTACCGCGAGACCGAGCAGCTGTAACGCCGGCTGCCGCCACCACTGAGGAGCACCAACCATGCCCACGCCCACCAAGGGCCCCCGCCTCGGCGGCAGCCCCGCGCACGAGCGGATGATGCTGGCCAACCTGGCCACCTCGCTGTTCCGGTACGGCAAGATCAAGACCACCGAGACCAAGGCGAAGCGGCTGCGTCCCCTCGCGGAGCAGCTGATCACCAAGGCCAAGCGGGGCGACCTGCACTCGCGCCGTCGGGTGCTGACCGTCGTGCGGGACAAGGACGTGGTCTTCGAGCTGTTCGACCAGATCGCGCCCCGGTTCGCCAACCGTCCGGGTGGCTACACCCGGATCGTGAAGACCGGACCGCGCAAGGGCGACAACGCCCCGATGGCGATCATCGAGCTGGTCGAGGAGCTGGTGGTGACCACCCCGGCGCCGGCCAAGGCCGACCGTCGGGCGGCCGCCCAGCAGGACAAGGTCGAGGCGCTCGCCGGTGCCGACGAGGCACCGGCCGCGCGTACCGACGCGGACACCGCGGCCGACCAGGACGCCGAGCCGCCGGTGTCGGCCTCCGGTGACACCGACACGGGCGCGACCCAGGCAGCCCCGGCCGGCGAAGGCGACAACAAGGCCTGAGCCGCCGCCGAAGGCGACGACACGGCCTGAGTCGGCACGAGCACAACCGGTGGGACCCGGCGCTGCGACAGCAGCGTCGGGTCCCACCGTCTTTCCGGCAACCATGCGACCTTTCCGGCAACCATGCGACACAGGAGGATCAGGTGCGGCAGGGGTACGTCCGGCTGCGGCTCGATGTCGCGTACGACGGCACCGACTTCTCCGGCTGGGCGGTGCAGCCGCAGCGGCGGACCGTCGCCGGGGTGCTGACCGAGGCACTCGACCGGGCGTTCGGGCCAGGCGTCGCACTCGGGCTGACCGTGGCCGGGCGTACCGACGCGGGGGTGCACGCCACCGGCCAGGTGTGCCACCTCGACGTGCCGGCCGAGGTGTGGAGCGAACGGTCCGGGGCGCTGCTGCGCCGGTTCGCCGGTACGCTGCCCCGCGACGTCCGGGTGCGGGCGGTCACCGAGGTGCCGGCCGACTTCGAGGCCCGGTTCGCCGCCACCTACCGGCGGTACGCGTACCGGGTCACCGACGCCCCGTACGGTGCTGAGCCGCTGCGCCGGCACGACACGCTTGCCTGGCCCCGTCCGCTCGACCTGGCCGCGCTGAACGCCGCCGCTGCCCTGCTGGTCGGCGAGCATGATTTCGCCGCGTACTGCCGGCGTAAGGAGCATGCCACCACGATCCGGCAGATCACCCGGCTGGACTGGCGCCGGGACGCGGACGGGACACTGGTCGGCACCGTACAGGCGGACGCGTTCTGCCAGGCGATGGTGCGCAGCCTGGTCGGGGCGATGCTGTTCGTCGGCGACGGCCGCCGGCCGGTCGACTGGCCGGGCAGCCTGCTGACCCGGCGGGAACGGTCCAGTGAGGTTACCGTCGCCCCGCCGCACGGGCTCACCCTGGTCGAGGTCGGCTACCCCACCGACCCGGCCGGGTACGCGGCCCGCGCCAGCGTTACCCGCCGGCTGCGGCTACCGGCGGCCGGCTGACGGCCGGTCACCGAGCCGCTGCCGCGCCGGCCTCCGCGTCGGCCTCGTCCGGTGCCGCGTCGCCGTCGGACCCGGCCGGGTCGTCCGCTGCCGCCGGCTGCACCGCCCGCTTTTCCAGTACGTTCGTCTGCAGGTGCAGTTGCAGCATGTCGAAGAGGATCTGCCGGGCGTACGGGTCGTCGGCGGGCACCGGTTCGCTGTCGGCGCGAGCGATCACGCAGTACATCAGGAAGTGGCCGAGCGAGTGCCAGCCGACCTGGGCGGAGGAGAGCGCGATCGCCTCGGTCCCCTCGTCGGCGATCATGCCCTGAAAGCGGCCCTTCTCCTCGTCGACCATCGGTTTGATCCGGGTGTGTGCCCATTCCGCGCCGGAGGCGTCGGCCAGGTTGAACACCCCGGTGGTGATCAGGTACTCGCCGGTCGGTGACCGTAGCGTGCCGCGGACCACCTGGTTGCAGCCGAGCTCGTCGAGCAGGGTGCCGATGTCGCCGGCGACCGCCGCCCGGCAGCGCTCCTCGATCTGGGTCTTCAGCAGCCGGTACGGTGGCTCGGCCGGGTCGATCACGATGTCACCGGTCGGGAAGACCTCCTCAACGGTGAGCGGCTGCGGGTCGGCCTGCCGGGAGCTGATGTCCCGGGGGACCACGGCCGGTGCCGCCGCCGGGGCACCCGCCGCCGCCCGTCCGTTGCGTTCGTCGACGACGATGAAGTACGAGCTAAGCCCGCAGACGCCGAGCATCAGCAGGACGGCGACGCCGCTGATCACGACCTGCCACAGCTTCGTCGACGACCACCCTGCCGTGGCCGGCCCGGTCGGTCGCCGGCCGCGAGGTTCAGTGGGACCGTCGGTCGGGTGGCGACGCGGTCGGGGGGTCCTGCCCGGCGGCGGGGCGGTACCCGGCCGCCCGCGGCCGGTCTGACGACGCGCCCTGGCGGTACGGGACGACAATCCGGGCGCAGCAGGTTCGCCGTCCGCCGGTCTCGGTACGGCCTGCGGCGGCAAAGTCTGCGGTGGGCGGAATGCCTGCGGCGCAGGGAAGCCACGCGGCGGTGGCACAACGTAGTGTGCCGGCCCGGCACCGCGCTGCGGCGGTGCGGCAGGCGGTGGCCGACGTGGCGGTCCAGGATGCGGCTGAGGCTGAGCGCGGGGATGCGGTCGGGGCGGCGGCTGGGGCCGGGGGCGCGGTGGCCTCGGCGGTTCACCGGCGGACCCCGGCGGCCGAACCGATTGATCGGGTCGAATCGGCCGGCGGTCCGCGCCGGATTCGTACCCGTACGTCATGTCGCACAGAGTAACGGATGGATTGGGGGGAGAGCTGCCGGTCAAGACTTGCATCAATTGAAGATCGGGCATAAGCCTATTTCGATCGTGATGACCGCCGTCGACGCCGTACCCAGGTTGGGCGACAATGCCCCGGTGACCGGCGACCACTACTTCAGCCCGCAACCCGGCACCGCGGACGTACGGTCGGAGATCGACTTCACGGTCGCCGGCCGCGACTACACCCTGGCCGCAGCCGCCGGGGTGTTCTCCGCCGGCCGGCTCGACCCGGGCACCGCCGTACTGTTGCGCAAGGCCGACCTGCCCGCGCCGACCGACCCCGGCCCCTTCCTCGACCTCGGCTGCGGGTACGGCCCGATCACCTGCGTGCTGGCCGACCAGGCACCGGCCGCCACGGTCCACGCGGTGGACGTCAACGCCCGCGCCCGCGAACTCACCCTGCTCAACGCCGACCGGCTCGGCGTCGCCGACCGGGTCCGAGTGGCCGATCCGGACACCGTGCCGCCGGAGCTCACCTTCACCCAGCTGTGGTCCAATCCGCCGATCCGGGTCGGCAAGGCGGAGCTGCACGCCCTGCTCGCCCGCTGGCTGCCCCGCCTCGCCCCGGGCGGCGTCGGCTGGCTGGTCATCGCCCGCTACCTGGGCGGCGACTCGGTGCAGCAGTGGCTGCGGGAGCAGGGCTGGCAGGTGGACCGGCACGCCAGCCAGAAGGGCTACCGGGTGCTGCGGGTCACCAACCGCGCCGACTGACCGCCACTTCGGTTCGCCAGTGCCAGTCGCTCACCCGGTGGTGCGAATCTCAGCTGCCGACGACAGGCCCGATCAGGCACCATGCCGGGGTGGGATACGTGGACGTGGCCGCGGTGGGGCACACCCTGCCGGACGGTCGGGAGCTTTTTGCCGACGTGTCGTTCCGGGTCGGTGAGGGTGCCAAGGTGGCGCTGGTCGGCCCGAACGGGGCCGGCAAGACGACGCTGCTGCGGATGGTCGCCGGTGACCTGCCGGTGGCCACCGGAGCAGTCGCCCGCTCCGGCGGGCTCGGCGTGATGCGGCAGTTCATCGGCATGATCGGCGACGACCGTACCCTCGCCGACCTGGCGTTGTCGCTCGCCCCGCCGCCGCTGCGGGCCGCAGGAGAACGGCTCGCCGCCGCCGAACGGGCCGTGCATGCTGCGGAGGCTGCGGGCGCGACCCCGGCCGCCGCCGAGAAAACCCAGATCGGGTACGCCAACGCCCTCGCCGCCTGGGGCGAAGCCGGCGGTTATGAGGCCGAGGTCGTCTTCGACACGGTGGCCACCGCCGTGCTCGACCTGCCGTGGGACCGGGTCCATAGCCGTCCCGTCCGGACACTCTCCGGTGGACAGCAAAAACGGTTCGCGTTGGAGTTGCTGCTGCGTGGCACCGACGAGGTGCTGCTGCTCGACGAGCCGGACAACTTCCTCGACGTACCCGGGAAGCGGTGGCTGGAGCAGCGGCTGCGCGAGTCGACCAAGTCGGTGCTCTACGTCTCGCACGATCGGGAGTTGCTGGCCCAGACCGCCGATCGGGTGGTCGCCGTCGAAGGCGGCTCCGCATGGACCCACCCCGGCGGCTTCGCAAGCTGGCACGACGCGCGGGTCGCCCGGCACGCCCGGCTGGAGGAGCAGCGTCGCCGCTGGGACGAGGAGCACGAGAAGCTGCGCGAGCTGATGCTGATGTACAAGCAGAAGGCGGCGTACAACGACGGGTTGGCCTCGCGGTACCAGGCCGCGCAGACCCGGCTGCGCAAGTTCGAGGAGGCCGGGCCGCCGCCGCTGCCGCCGAAGGACCAGTCGCTGCGGATGCGGCTGTCCGGCGGCCGCACCGGCAAACGGGCGGTGATCTGCGAGCAGCTGGAGCTGGACGGGCTGACCTACCCGTTCGACCTGGAGATTTGGTACGGCGACCGGGTCGCGGTGCTCGGCGCCAACGGCACCGGCAAGTCGCACTTCCTGCGGTTGCTGGCCAGGGGCGGCACCGACCCGGACCCGGCGGCTGGCCCGATCGCTGGCACGACGCTCGCCCCGGTGGCCCACGACGGCAAGGTCCGGCTCGGCGCCCGGGTGCGTCCCGGCCACTTCTCGCAGACCCACGACCGGCCGGAACTGCTCGACCAGGCCCTCGCCGACGTACTGTGGCGCGGCGACGACCACCGCGACGGGATGGACCGGCACGCGGCGATGGCCGTGCTGAGCCGCTACGACCTGGCCGGCCAGGGCGACCAGCGGTTCGGCACCCTCTCCGGCGGCCAGCAGGCCCGGTTCCTGGTGCTGCTGCTGGAGTTGTCCGGCGCCACCCTGCTGCTGCTCGACGAGCCGACCGACAACCTGGACCTGGCGTCGGCAGAGGCGCTGGAGGAAGGGCTGAAGGCCTTCGAGGGTACGGTGATCGCGGTCACTCACGACCGTTGGTTCAGCCGGTCCTTCGACCGGTTCGTGCTGTTCCAGGGCGACGGCGAGGTGGTCGAGGTCCCCGAGCCGGTCTGGGACGTACGCTGACCGTCGTAGGCTGGCCGGTGTGACGGAGATGATCTACCGCCGGTTGGGCGACTCGGGGCTGATGGTGTCGGCGGTCGGGCTCGGCTGCAACAACTTCGGCCGCAAGCTCGACGCCGCCGGTACCCGGGCGGTGGTCGACGCGGCGATCGACGCCGGGATCACCCTGTTCGACACCGCCGACATCTACGGCACCCCGCACGGCGGTTCCGAGGAGCAGCTCGGGGCGGCGCTGCGCGGCCGCCGCGACGACGTGGTGCTGGCCACCAAGTTCGGCATGGACATGTCCGGCCGCAACGGCGTCGACCACGGGGTACGCGGCTCGCGGCGGTACATCATGCGGGCCGTCGAGGCGTCGCTGCGTCGACTCGGCACCGACCACATCGACCTGTACCAGTTCCATGCGCCGGACCCGGTCACCCCGGTCGAGGAAACCCTGCGGGCCCTGGACGACCTGGTCCGTGCCGGCAAGGTCCGCTATGTGGGTTGCTCGAACTTCGCTGGCTGGCAGATCGCCGAGGCGGCGTGGGTCGCGCGTACCGCCGGGTTGTCACCGTTCATCAGTGCGCAGAACGAGTACAACCTGCTGGACCGGCGGGTGGAGCGGGAGGTGGTGCCGGCCTGCCGGCGCTTCGGCCTGGGGCTGCTGCCGTACTTCCCGCTCGCCGACGGGCTGCTGACCGGCAAGTACCGCCGGAGCGAGGCGCCGCCGCCGGGCAGCCGGCTGGCCGGCGAGAGCAGCCGGTACGCCGCCCGGCTCGGTGGAGCGCCGTGGGACGTCATCGAGGCCCTCGACGGGTACGCCGCGAAGCGGGATGTGCCGCTGCTCGCGGTCGCGATCGGCGGCCTGGCCGCGCAGCCGGCCGTGGCGTCGGTGATCGCCGGGGCGACCAACCCCGAGCAGGTACGGGCGAACGCCGTCGCCGGGTCGTGGCAGCCGGACGCCGCCGACCTCGCCGAACTGCGGTCGATCCTGCCGGAGCCCGCCGGCCCCGGCGGCTCGCTGAGCTGACCGGCGCTGGACCGGATCGCGCCACGGCGCCGAGGGAACCCACATTGTTGTCTCGGGGCCGTTTTGACGACAATGACGGTTCCCTCGAGCTGATTCGCGTCACCGGCCGCGCCGGGGGAGTGCCGGCACGGCTGAGCCTCCCATGATCCTGACTCCTCGGCTGGACTTCCGCCGATGATCGGGTACCTGCATTGCGTGGAGTGGAGGCCGGCTGCGGATCGCGGTGCTTCGTGCCGATTTTTAGGACAGCCGTCAGTCAATGATCAATTAGCGGTTCGGCAACGGTGTCGTGGCGTTGTGGTAGAGATATGTCCACTCGATAGTGACTGTCGTCTGTCGATCATTCAGCCGTCGGTGAGTGGCGTATCAGGAGGTGGCAACGTGCCCGCAGCATTGTTGAACTCGTCGGTGCCCCGCCGGCAGCTCGGTCGGGAGCTGCGTCGGCTGCGTGAGCGGTTGGCCGGGGTGCCGCAGACCACGGCGGCCCGGGAGCTGGACTGGTCGGCGACCAAGCTGCTGCGGATGGAGCGCGGCGAGGTGCCGATCCGCGCCGAGGACGTGGTGCTGCTCTGTGAGCTGTACGGCGCGGACCTGAAGACCGTCGAGGCGCTGGCCGCGCTGGCCCCGAAGACCAAGGAGAAGGGCTGGTGGCACGACTACGCCAGCATCCCGTCCTGGTTCGAGCTGTTCATCGGTCTGGAGGAGGCTGCCGCCCACCTCCGCGAATTCCATACGGAGCTCGTCTCCGGCGTGCTGCAGACCCGCGAGTACGCAACTGCCGTGTTCAGCGTGAACCAGTACGAAGTGCCGGCGGAGGAGATCGAGCGCAGGGTCGAGATGCGGATGCGTCGCGCGCGGTTGCTGACCCGGATGGAGCCCTACCTGCCCAGGTTCGACATCGTGCTCGACGAAGCGATCCTGCGTCGACCGATTGGCAGCGGGCAGATCATGGCCGGGCAGCTGCGTCGGCTGGCTCAGGCCGGGGAGCAGCCGAACATTTCGATCCGGGTGCTGCCGTTCAGCGCCGGGCTGCACGCCGGCCTGATGGCGCACGGTTCGTTCACTCTTCTTGATTTTCCAGAAGGGAACGAGCCGACGACTGTCTACGTGGAGGAGCTGACAGGAGCTCTGTTCCTCGATCGGCCGGATGAGGCTGAGCGGTACGCTTGGACCTTCACCGACATCGCTGGCCGGGCGCTGAGCGAGCAGGCCAGTCGTGACCTCTTCTGGCGGACCGCGAAGGAGTACGAGTCATGATCGATCTTTCCGGAGCTAGCTGGCGCAAGAGCAGCCGATCAAACAACCAGGGTCAGTGCGTCGAGGTGGCGGACGGACTGGGTGGGGTCGTCGGGGTGCGGGACTCGAAGGATCCGGCTGGTCCGGCGCTGGTGATCGCCCCGGCGAGCTGGTCGAGTTTCGTCGCCGCCGCGAGAGCTGGCACCTTCACCAGCTGACTTACTCGAGAGGAGGCTGAGGATGGCCACGTCACTGCTGACCCCGGTCACCACCGCCACCTCGGAGCTGGTCGCGTTGATCAACGGCGACCGGTTGCCCGGCCAGCCGGCCTGCACGCCGGCCATGCTGCAAGCCGCGATTGACGGAACCTCACCGGTGGACTCGGCGTGGTGGGCAGAGCTGTCCGACCTGCGTACCGAGGCGCTGGTTGACGGCACAGGCAAGCCGGTCGGCGTCATCGCCTTCGCCCGCCGTCCACGTGACCGTGCCGGGATGATCCTGTGGCTGCACGCCCGCGAGGTCCCCGCCGTCGTGCGACTGCTGCTCGATCACGCCCTGACCGAGTTGGCCGATTGCCCGACCGTGGAGGCGTTCGCCTTCGCCACCGCGCTGGGCCTCGGCCTGGAGGCGCTGCCGGTGCGGCACCGCCCGGCCACCCACACCGTCCTGACCGAATGCGGTTTCGTCGGCAGTGATCTTTGGCGGTACATGTGCCGCGACCTGCCCGCCACCGGCCTGCCGAGCTGCTCTTGCCGAGTCCGCCGGGAGGAGGACCGTCGTGTCCTGGAGGTCGAACGTGGCGGCCAGGTGGTCGCCGAGGCCACGATCGGTGACCCGGTCGACGGGGTCGGGGTGCTGTGGTGGATCGGTGTGGAACCGGCCGCCCGGGGCGAAGGGCTGGGGCCCCGCCTTCTCGGGTCCGCCCTGGACCTGCTGGCGGGACTCGGCGGACGGCAGGTGATTCTCTACGTCGACGACGATGCCCCCTCCGACGACCCGGAACGCTCGCGGGCCGCCGCCAACACGATGTATGAGCGGGCCGGCTTCACCGAGGTTGACCGGCTCTGGTCGTACCGGCTCACCCACTGAACGCGAACCCGCGCGTTGCCGCCCCGGCCAGCCACGACTCCACCGCCGTCACCATCATCCTGGTTGCCGGGTCTGTGTATGACGTGACTGCGGCGGCATCCAGCAGCCCGGCCCCGACGCACACCGGCGCGGCCAGCGGACCCATGACCGACCGGGTCAACGCAGTAGCGTAGTACCGCTTCCGGGTCGGCAGCCCAGCCCGCATGTTGTCCGGAAACAGCCCGGTCACCAAAGGCTTGATTCGATGGTAGGCGTGCCTGGGGCGCGGGTCGTAGCGTGATGCGATCGGTGCCGCCAAGCCGGCGGTGACCAGATCCGGATGCAGGAACGGCGAACCCTCCGGTACGGCGCCCGCCGCCGGTAGGAACCCGCGTGGCCAGAACGTGTCGACTCGGTCGGTTTCCGCCCACGACCGCCCCGCCTGCCTATGGCCAGCGACATGGTCGCGTACCCAACCCGCCGCCCACCTCAGTGCGTCCTGCCGGTGATGGGTCGCCAGTAACGGCGACACCGTCGGGCGACACAACCCGGGCCAGTTCGCCGCCCAGTACGCCTCGCGCCGACCAGTTGGCCGGCAGGACTCGGGCTACGACCGCCACCGCCTCCCCGAGCCGCCCGGCTGCAGTGCCGGCCATGTCCGCCAGATACCGGCGGACACCCCGCAGACCCCACCGGCCAGCGACCTGCGCTGTCGCGAACGACCCTGCCGCCAGCAACTCGTCCGCGCCGTTGCCGGAAAGTAGCACCCCACAACCGGCCGTTGCGGCGGCGGCGTTCACCCGGGCGTTGACGCGCGGCAACGCGTCGAACCTCGGCCCAAGCGGCGACCATGGAGGCACCGGTCCGGCCCCATCCGGCTCGACAACGACCAGGTCTGCCGGCAGTCCGAGATCGGCTACCAGATCCGCCGCCGCCACGGCGGTGCTGGCATCGTCGTCGTCGACCAGATCGACGGTGAACGCCACCACCCGTCGCACCTGGGCCAGTTGGCACACCGCCACCAGCACCGCCAAAGAGTCCAGCCCGCCGGAAAAGTTCACCCCGACAGCCTCAGTATCCCCGCACATCTCGGCGACGACTCGGTCAAATACCTCACCCAGGCAGTGGCCGGTAGCACGGGGCACCGGGGCAGGTCACACCAGGTCCACGCCCTTCCACCAGCCACCCGGCGGGAACTCACCCGCCAGCCCAACCCCGGTGAACAGCCGGGCCAGCTGCCCTAACTCCACGGAAGCACCAGGGCCCGGCACAGCCAATGGATCAGCTTCCACGCGACCGGACGGGCCCCGGTACTCGGGCCGGAGCTGCCTCACCCGCGCAGCAGGTCCCGTAGACCTCGGGCCAAGTCCACCATGAACCCCAGCGGACCACGAGAGCCCTCGCCAGCAGGAGCCTTGCTGCCCTTCGTGCCCTTACCGTGTGTGCCGTCACCCGGTTGCTCTTCGCCGACATTACTACCTTCCCCATCGAAGTCGATAAGTAAACAGAACGTAACTCCGCGACTGCAAGAGGTGGAAGGTCATATCCAGTACCAGCGAAAAATGTCAGGCCGAAACGGCACGCCGAAAGATCAGCCGCGTTGCTGGCGCCCAGCTGGCGGTGAGCCTGGTCACGGCGGACAGCGGCGGGGTGGGCAGCGACCGAAGGTTGCCTCGGATTGACCCTTGGCGGATCGACGAGACCGTCGTACGGTAACAGGCAAGTAACCCACGGGAGCCCGGTGCACCGGGCTGAGAGGGAGGCTGACGCGGCCTCCGACCGTAGAACCTGATCCGGGTAATGCCGGCGCAGGGAGGAGCGTTGCCGTGCCGTCCCTTGGGCGACTGCATCTGATCACCGACACCCGACCCGGGCGCGACCCGCTCGGCGTACTGCGGGTGGCGCTCGCCGCCGCCCGCGCCGCCGACGCCACCGCCGACCTGGTCGTGCAGGTCCGCGTCGAGGACGACATGTCCGACCGGGAGGCGTACGAGCTGACCGTCCGCGCGGTCGCCGAATGCGCCGCGTACCAGGTGACCTGCCTGGTCAACGACCGGCTGCACGTCGCGCTCGCCACCGGCGCGGCCGGTGCGCACGTCGGTGCGGCGGACCTGCCGGTCGACGCCGCCCGCCGGGTGCTCGGGCCGGCCGCGATCCTCGGCGCCACAGCTCGCGACCCGGCCACCGGGCGGGCGGCGGTCGCCGCCGGGGCGACGTACCTGGGGGTCGGGCCGTGCTACGCCACCGGCACCAAGTCCGGGCTGCCGGACCCGATCGGGCCGGCCGGGCTGGCCGCCGTCGCCGCTGCGGTCGACGTGCCGGTGGTGGCGATCGCCGGGATCACTGTGGACCGGGTGCCGGACCTGCTGGCCGCCGGGGCGCATGGAGTCGCGGTGGTCGGCGCGATCGCGGGTGCCGTCGACCCGGGGCAGGCCACCGCTGACCTGCTGACTGCGGTACGGCAGCGGCCGGCCGCCCAGACGGGCGCGACACGATGACCGGGTCGGCCGAGGGCGCGGACGTGGCGGTGGTCGGCGGCGGGCCGATCGGGATGAGCATCGCCTGGCGGTGCGCCCAGCGTCGGCTGCGTACCGTGCTCTACGACCCGGCACCCGGATCCGGGGCGTCCTCGGTGGCAGCCGGGATGCTCGCCCCGGTCGCCGAGTCGCACTTCGGCGAGGCTGAGCTGACCCGGCTGCTGGTCGAATCGGCGGCCCGCTGGCCGGCGTTCGCCGCCGAGCTGACCGCCGTCACCGGCCAGGATATCGGTTACCGCACCGCCGGCACACTGGTCGTCACGCTGACCGGCGACGACCGACGCGAGGCGGATCGCCTCTGGGCGTACCAGCAGAGTCTGGACCTGCCGATCACGCTGCTGCGCGCCACGGCGCTGCGCGAGCGCGAACCGGCGTTGGCGCCGAGGGTGCGCGGCGGCGCGCTGATGCCCGACGACCACCAGGTCGACCCGCGTCGGCTGGTCGCGGCGTTGGACACCGCGTTGGACCGGGCCGGGGTGACCGTCGTCCCGCAGCCGGTCACCGATCTTTCCGCACTGGACGCGCGGGTCGTCGTTGTCGCGGCCGGCTGTGGATCGGCGGCGCTGACCGGGCTGCCGGTCCGCCCGGTGAAAGGCCAGATTCTGCGGCTGCGGGCACCCGCCGGCGCCGTCGGGTTCCGGCATGTGATCCGGGGGTACGCCGACGGTCGGCACGTCTACCTGGTGCCCCGTGCCGACGGTGAGGTGGTCGTCGGCGCCACCGTCGAGGAGCGCGGCGACACCACCGTCACCGCCGGAGCGGTGCTGGAGTTGCTGCGCGCCGCCGCCGATCTGCTGCCGGAGATCGCCGAGTACGAGCTGCTCGAGGCGCAGGCGGCGGCCCGGCCCGGCACCCCGGACAACGCGCCGCTGCTCGGCTGGCACCAGCAGCCCGACGTCAACTCGGCCGGCGGCACCGCAGGCCGGGAAGCGCTGGTGGCGACCGGGCACCACCGGCACGGCATCGTGCTGACCCCGGTGACCGCCGACCTGATCGCCGATTTGGCGGCCGGGGGCGACCCGGATCCGGCGCTGGCGCCGTTCCAGCCGGCCCGGTTCACCGCCGCGACCAGCGAGATCGCGAGGGAGGAGCAGCCGTGGAGTTGATCGTCAACGGGGCACCGATGACCGCGCCGACCGGGACCGTGCTGGCCGACGTCGTCCGGGCGGTCACCGACCGGGCACGCGGCGTCGCCGTCGCCGTCAACGGTGAGGTGGTGCCGCGCAGCGGCTGGTCGGCCGAGCAGCTGTGCGACGGCGACCGGGTCGAGGTGCTGATCGCGGCGCAGGGCGGGTGAGCCGGATGCCGTTCAGCGTCGCCGGGCACAGTTTCGACTCCCGGCTGATCCTCGGCACCGGCGGTGCCGCCAACCTGCACATCCTCGAGCAGGCGATCGCGGCCAGCGGCACCGGCCTGGTCACGGTCGCGCTGCGCCGGGTGGACAGCGCCGCCACCATGCACGGCGGGCTGCTCGATCTGCTGGATCGCTGCGGCGTACGGCTGCTGCCGAACACCGCCGGCTGCTACACGGCCACCGAGGCGGTCAAGGTCGCCCACCTGGCCCGCGAGGCGTTCGACACCGACTGGGTGAAGCTGGAGGTCATCGGCGACGAACGGACCCTGCTGCCGGACGGCGCCGAGCTGCTGCGCGCCGCCGAGCAGCTGGTCGACGACGGGTTCACCGTGCTGCCGTACACCACCGACGATCCGGTGCTGGCCCGCCGGCTGGCCGACGCCGGCTGCGCGGCGGTGATGCCGGCCGGTGCGCCGATCGGCTCCGGGCTGGGCATCCTCAACCCGCACCACATTCGACTGATCCGTCAGTCAGTGGACATCCCGGTGGTGCTGGACGCGGGGGTCGGCACTGCCTCCGACGCCGCGCTCGCGATGGAACTCGGCTGCGACGCGGTGCTGCTGGCCAGCGCGGTCACCCGGGCCGCCGACCCGGTCGCGATGGCCACCGCCATGCGGTACGCCATCGACGCAGGCCGGCTGGCGGCGCGCGCCGGGCGGATCCCGAAGCGTTTCCACGCCCTGGCATCCACTTCGGACGAGGGGCGACCCGAACTGTGAACGGGATATTGTTGCTCACCGATCGCCGGCAGACTGCCCGGCCGCTGTCGGAGGTGGTCGCGGCGGCGGTTGCCGGCGGGCTCCGACAGGTGGTGCTGCGGGAACGCGACCTGCCCCGGGCCGAACGCGCCGCGTTGGCCGACCGGCTGCGCGGCATCCTCGCCCCGGTCGGCGGGACGTTGATCGTCGCCGGCCCCGACCCGTTGGATGGTGACGCGGTGCATCTGAGCGCCGCCGGACCGTACCCGCCACCGGCGTTCGGGCTGGTCGGCCGATCCTGCCACGACGAGGCTGAGCTCAGCCGACTGACCACGGAGGACTACCTGACGGTGTCGCCGGTCTTCGTGACCGCGTCCAAGCCCGGGTACGGACCGCCGCTGGGCCCGGCCGGGCTGGCCCGCCTGGTCCGAGTGGCCGCCGGCCGGCCGGTGATCGCCCTCGCCGGGGTGACTACGGCGGAGCAGGTTGCCACCTGTCGAGCGGCCGGAGCCGCCGGGGTGGCGGTGATGGGCGCGGTGATGCGCGCCGCCGACCCGGCGGCCGTCGTGGCGGAGTTGGTCGCGGCGGCCGCACCGGCCGAGGTGAGCAGCTGATGCCCGGCGGCCGAGGTGAGCAGCTGATGCCCGGCGGCCGAGGTGAGCAGCTGAGGCCCGTCGACCGGATCACCCCGGTGGTGGCGATGACGATCGCCGGCTCCGATTCCGGCGGCGGCGCCGGCATCCAGGCGGACCTGAAGGTCTTCGCCGCGCTCGGCGTCTACGGCACCAGCGCGATCACTGCGGTAACCGCGCAGAACACCACCGGCGTCACCAGCGTCCATCAATTGCCGGCAGCGCAGGTGCTCGCCCAGATCGAGGCGGTCCGCGCCGACCTGCCGGTGCGCGCGGTGAAGACCGGCATGCTCGGTACGGCCCGGATCGCCGGGGCGGTCGCCGCGCTGGCCCGAGCCGGGGAGCTGCCGAACCTGGTGGTCGATCCGGTGCTGGTCTCAACCAGCGGGCACCGGCTCGGTGTGGTCGGCGCGGTCGAGCGGCTGCTGCCGTACGCCCTGGTCGCGACACCGAACCGGGCGGAGGCCTCGGCGTTGGTCGGCTGGCCGGTGCGGACCGTCGACGAGATGGCCCGGGCGGCTGCGGAGCTGGCCGCCGGCGGACCGAGGTTCGTGGTGGTGACCGGTGGCGACCCGGACAGTACGTCGACCGCCCCGGCCTCGGCCGACGCGCTCGCGGCGGCGGACCCGGCGGTCGACGTCGTCGGCACCGCCGTCGACGGCTGGCGGCTGGCCGGCGAGCGGTACGAAACCGGCAACACGCACGGCACCGGGTGCAGTTTCGCGGCGGCGGTGGCTGCCCGGCTGGCGCTCGGCGACGACGTACCAGCTGCGTTGGTTTTCGCCAAGGAGTATGTCGCGCGGGCGCTCGACGGCGCCCGGCACTGGCGGTTGGGCTCCGGTCACGGACCGATAGACCATTTCGGCAACTACCTGAAGGAGGCCCGCTGATGCAGGCTCGGCGCAAGGTGTACGTGCAAGGAACGCGACCGGACATCCAGGTGCCGTTCGCGGAGGTGACCCTTACCGGCGACAACCCGCCGGTCCGGCTCTACGACACGTCGGGTCCGGGGTCGGACCCGCAGGTCGGGCTGGCCGCGCTGCGCGGGCGGTGGATCGCCGAGCGCGGCGACGTCGCCCCGGTACGCGGTGCCGGCACCCCGGTGGCCGGGGCCCACGGGCGTCGGCCCACCCAGTTGGCGTACGCCCGGGCCGGGACCGTCACCCCGGAGATGGAGTTCGTCGCGCTGCGGGAGAACCTTCCGGCCGAGGTGGTACGGGAGGAAATCGCCGCCGGACGCGCGGTGCTGCCGGCCAACGTCAACCACCCGGAGTCCGAGCCAATGATCATCGGTGGTCGGTTTCTGGTGAAGGTGAACGCCAACATCGGCACCTCGGCGGTCTCGTCGTCGGTGGCCGAGGAGGTGGAGAAGCTGACCTGGGCCACCCGGTGGGGCGCGGACACGGTGATGGACCTGTCCACCGGCAAGGGGATCCACGAGACCCGCGAGGCGATCGTGCGCAACTCGGCGGTGCCGATCGGCACGGTGCCGATCTACCAGGCGTTGGAGAAGGTCGGTGGGGATCCGGTCAAGCTGAGCTGGGACGTGTTCCAGGAAACCGTGATCGAGCAGGCTGAGCAGGGCGTCGACTACATGACGGTGCATGCCGGGGTGCTGCTGCCGTACGTGCCGTTGGCGGTCGACCGAGTCACCGGGATCGTCTCCCGGGGCGGGTCGATCATGGCCGCCTGGTGCCTGGCGCACCACGAGGAGAACTTCCTCTACACCAACTTCGCCGAACTGTGCGAGATCCTGGCCCGCTACGACGTGACCTTCTCGCTGGGTGACGGGCTGCGGCCGGGGTCGATCGCCGACGCCAACGACGCCGCCCAGTTCGCCGAGCTGCGGACGTTGGGCGAGCTGACCTCCGTGGCGTGGGAGCACGACGTGCAGGTGATGATCGAAGGCCCCGGCCACGTGCCGATGCACAAGATCAAGGAGAACGTGGACCTGCAGCAGGAACTGTGCCACCAGGCGCCGTTCTACACGCTCGGCCCGCTGACCACCGACATCGCCCCAGCGTACGACCACATCACGTCGGCGATCGGGGCGGCGATGATCGGCATGTTCGGTACCGCGATGCTTTGCTACGTTACGCCGAAGGAGCACCTGGGGCTGCCGGATCGCGACGATGTCAAGGCCGGAGTGATCGCGTACAAGATCGCGGCGCACGCGGCCGACCTGGCCAAGGGACACCCGGGAGCGCAGGCCTGGGACGACGCGTTGTCCAAGGCGCGGTTCGAGTTCCGCTGGGAGGACCAGTTCAACCTGTCGCTGGACCCGGAGACCGCCCGGTCCTACCACGACGCGACGCTGCCGGCCGAGCCGGCGAAGTCGGCCCACTTCTGCTCGATGTGCGGCCCGAAGTTCTGCTCGATGAAAATTACGCAGGATCTGAAGGAGTACGCCCAGCAGGGCATGAAGGACAAGTCGGATGAATTCGTCGCATCCGGTGGCCGGGTCTACCTGCCGTTGGCCTGATCGTCGGCGCCGCTACGGCTCCGGCCGTCCGCGCCGGCGGGGCTGCCGGCCCAACTCGCTGACCCAGTCCACGTGTTCGGCGTCCTCGTCGGTCAACGTCGGTGGAGGCGCCGGCCGCCGCTGGCGCATGAACCGTGGCTGGGGAATCCGACCGGCCGCAGGTGCGGTGGGCGGTGCGGCGACCGGTTCCGGTGCGACCGGTGGTGGTGCGACCGGTGGTGGTGCGACCGGCTTTGGCGTCGGGCGGTCGGCGCCATCGGTCACCGGAGTCGGAGTCGGTGTCGGCGGCCCGCCCGGCGCGATCGGGGTCGGGTCGACACGGGGGGTGACCGCCGCAGGTACCGGCGGCGGACGGTCGCCCGGATGCGACTGCGCGGCGACCGGCACCGGTGACGCTGCGGTCGGGCCCGATCGGACCGAGCCTGATCGGACCGGTTCTGGTGAGGTCAGGCTCGGTGTGGGTGGGTCCGCTGCGGGCGGGTGTGACGCCCGCCCGACGGATGCCGAAGCGACGGGGATCTCTTCACATAGGGCAATTTCCACTACCGATTCTCGGCTCTCGGACGAGCTATCGGCGGGTCCGACGGTCACTCCGACGGCGGGCGCGGGCGTCCCACTCGCGGGCGCGGGCGTTCCGGTTGCGGGCGCGGGCGTTCCGGTTGCGGTGCTGACCCGTCGGCCGGGCCGCCGCACGGCAGCCACGGTGATCGAACCGACGACCCCGGCGGCCACCGCCAGCAGCGCCGCCCAGTAGGGGGCGTCCTGGTATGGCCCGGCGCGGCCGGCTCCGGCGGCCAGGTACGCGGCGTCGAGGACCGCCGGTCCGGCCATCCCGGACACCGCCGTGGCCACCGTCGGCGCCGCCCGCCACCGGGCCAGCCCGCTCACCGCCGCACCGAGCACCAGCGCCAGCGCCGGCAGCAGCACGAACACCTGCCAACCGGAGTCACCCACGTCGAGCACGACCGGTTCGAGCACCCCGGGTCGGATCTCGGCGACGGGGTCACCCGCCCACAGATCCGGGGCAACTGACCCGACCGCCAGCAGCCAGAGCGCGCCGCTGAACACCAGCACGTTCCAGCGCATCGCCGGATGGGTCAACGCGGCCAGCGCCGCCGGCAGACCCACCACCGCCCCGATCCCGCCGATCAGGGCGGTAACCGTCACCGGATCGTCGACCCCGGTCGACGCCTGCGCCGGCAGCACCGACAACCCGACCACGGCGAGCGCCGCACCGATTGCGGCGACCAGCGCCAAGACGACCCGGCGGACCGCTGTCCGGACCGCCGACACCCGCCGGGGCCGGGCCGGACGCTGTTCGGCGACCCGTTGCGCCACGCCCGCGCCGACGACGGCAGCGACGATCGCGAACCAGGCGAGCCAGGACAGCTGGGTCGGCCAGAAGTCTGCGGTCGGCCCGACGAAGTCGCGACGCAGGCGTACCAGTTGGAAACCGTAAGCGGCACCGAGCTGGATGGCACCGGCGAACGCCGCCACACCAAACGCTGTGGTGATCGCTCTGAGCCAGGTCCGCAAGGCCATGCCGGGAGGTTACGGGCGGCTGCGCGCACTGTCGACCTGGACCGAGGCGACGGCCGCCGGCCCGGTGGGTCAGCCCAGCTGGGGCAGCACCTCGGCGGCGACCAGCTCCAGGTGGTCCAGGTCGGCGAGGTCGAGGAACCGCAGGTGCACCCGGCTGGTACCGATCGCCGCAAACTCCCCGATCCGGTCCACCAGCTGGGCCGGCGAGCCGATCACCGGGTCCTCCGGCGGCAGGGCGCTCTTCTCGTGCAGCGGCGCCGCACGGCGCTGCGCCTCGGCGTCGGTCCGCCCGATCGCGATGACGATGCCGGCCGACATGGTCAGTGGCGGTCGGTCCTGCTCGGTGCGCCCGGTCCGGAGGCAGGCCTCGGTCACTCGCTCGTAGGCCGCCGCAGTCTCGGCGACCGACTTGAACGGCATGTTGAACTCGTCGGCGAACTGGGCGGCCAGCTCGGGGGTCCGCTTCGGCCCCCGTCCGCCGATGATGATCGGCGGGCCGGCCGGCTGCGCCGGCTTCGGCAGCGCCGGAGCGTCGACCAGCTGGTAGTGGTTGCCGTGGAAGCTGAACCGGTCACCGACCGGGGTACGCCACAGCCCGGTGATCACCTCGAGCTGCTCGGCCAACCGGTCGAAGCGTTCCCCGACGGACGGGAACGGCAGACCGTAGGCGGTGTGCTCCCGGGCGTACCAACCGGCCCCGATGCCGAGGTCGACCCGGCCGCCGCTCATCTGGTCGACCTGGGCGACCATCACAGCGAGCGGCCCGGGCAGCCGGAAGGTCGCCGAGGTGACCAGTGTGCCGAGCCGGATCCGGGTGGTCTCGCGGGCCAGCGCGGCCAGGGTCAGCCAGGCGTCGGTCGGCCCCGGCAGCGCCAGCTCCTCGCCCATCGACTGGTAGTGGTCGGCCCGCAGATAGCCCTCGAACCCGGACTCCTCGGCGAGCCGGGCCAGCCGGAGCTGGTCGTCGTAGCTGGCGCCGCGGTGCGGCTCGGTGAACACGCTGACCCGCATGGTCAGTACCCTCCGATCCCGGCCGTGGCCGGTGCGTCGCGTTCCATCAGCACCTCGTGCAGCTCGGCACTGCACCGGGCCACGTCCTCGCTGTGCGCGTTGCGCCCCAGGCTGCGGGGACGCGGGATGTCGATCGGCACGATCTTGCGGATCCGCCCTGGTCGAGGGCTCAGCACCACCACCCGGTCGGCGAGCAGGACGGCTTCGTCGATCGAGTGGGTGACGAAGACGATGGTCGCCGCGCGTTCCATGTGGATCCGTTGCAGCTCGACGGAGAGCTCCTCACGGGTCAGCGCGTCCAGCGCCGAGAACGGCTCGTCCATCAGCAGCACCTGTGGTTCGGCGAGCAACGAGCGGCACAGCGACACCCGCTGCTGCATGCCGCCGGACAGCTCGTGCGGCAGCCGCTTGTCGAAACCGGCCAGCCCGACCATCTCCAGCAGTTGCAGGGCTTTCGCCCGGTACTGTCTGCGACGCAGCCCGAAGATCTCCGCCGGCAACAGGACATTGTCCAGCACAGATCGCCAGGGCAGCAGGGCCGGACGTTGGAAGAGCATCGCGATGTCCCGGCGTGGCTTGACCACTTGCTCGCCACCGACGGTGATCGCGCCGGCCGTCGTCGGGAGTAGCCCGGCGATCAGTCTGAGCAAGGTGGACTTGCCGCAACCGGATCGACCGACGACGGCGACGAACTCACCGGCGGTCACCGAGAGGTCGATGCCGCGCAGTGCTTCCACTGTGCCGGAGCGACCGGCGAACGTCCGCCCGACTCCGCTGAGCTGGATCATGGGGCCGGCAGCTCCCTCGTCCCGAGTCGATCAACAAGCGGGGACAGAGTATCCGGATCGTGCCGGCCACGCACGACCCGCGCGGTAAACACTTTTGATTGCGATCCAGGGTTTGCGATGCCCGGCTGTCGCATTAGTCAGGTTTCCCTCGTACTCTGTTGCCCGCGAAGTTTCCCAACGCGACCGCGGCACCGGTCCGGCCCCCACCGGCCGGCCGCCGCGCCGGACCAACTACCCCCTCCGGTCGCCTCGACGACCTGCGGGTTCGTCGAGGGGCCGTCGGGTTGGAAAGGACACACGTTCATGACAAGGCTCACCCGTACGATCGCCGCCACGGCCCTCGCGGTGGCGCTTGCGGTCACTGCCGGCTGCAGCGCGGACGACGGTGACGAGGCGAATGCCGGTGGCACCGAGGAATTGAAGAAAGTGACTTACCTCACTTCCTTCGGTAACTTTGGTCGGGACTCCTACGCCTGGGTCGCCAAGGACAAGGGCTTCTTCGAGGAGGCCGGCTTCGACGTCGAGGTCAAGGCGGGCGCCGGCACCGGCGACAACATCAAGACCGTCGTCGCTGGACAGGCCCACTTCACGCCGATTGACATGACCGGCGGACTGCTGCAGTACGGCAACGGCGAGGCGAAGGACTTCGTCGTGGTAGCCGGCATCCAGCAGCGCACCATGGCCGCGATCATCGCGCTGGACGGCAGCGGCATCACCACCCCCAAGGACCTCGAGGGCAAGACGCTCGCCGACGCCCCCGGCTCGGTGGTGCGCAACCTGTTCCCGACGTACGCCTCGCTGGCCGGCATCGACGAGACCAAGGTCGAGTGGGTCAACGGTGCCCCGCAGACCCTGATGGGCACCCTGGCCTCCGGGTCGGTGGACGGCATCGGCCAGTTCGTGGTCGGCAAGCCCACTGTGGAGACCGTCGCGCAGGGCAAGACCGCCGTGGTGCTGCCGTACAGCGACATCATGACCGACCTGTACGGCAACGTGCTGATCACCTCGACGGCGATCGCCGAGGAGGACCCGGAGATGGTGAAGCGCTTCAGCGCGGCACTGCTCAAGGGCCTGGAGTACAGCATCACCAACCCGGAGGAGGCCGGCGAGATCATGGCCAAGAACGTGGAGGAGGCCAACCCGGCTGCGGCCGCCGCCGAACTGGAGCTGATGGCCGCCTTCGTGAAGTCGACCAGCTCCGGTGTTCCGGTCGGTGCGCTGGACAGCCAGCGGATCGCCCGCAGCATCGCGATCCTGCAGGGCGCCGGGGCAATTCCGCCGGGCCTGGAGCCGGAGCAGGTCGTCAACTTTGACCTGGCCCCGAACGCCGAATCCTGACCGACCCGGGTGCGGGGGGTGGGCCACCGGATGGTGATCCACCCGCCCGCACCGGCGGTTCGGCGAACCTGAGGAGTGTCGATGACCGTTCTCAAACCGGCGCAGGCGCCACCGGTACGCGCCGCGACCACCGCTCCGGTCCGCCGCCCCGTCAGCGGCCGGGTCGCCGCCGTTGGACTACCGCTGCTCGGCGTGGCGGTGACGGTGACCGTGTGGTGGCTCGTGACCAGCGTGTTCGACCTGGTGCACGCGGTGGTGCTGCCACCCCCGCAGGACGTGTACGCGGCGTTCTCCCTGCGGGTACCGCGACTGCTGGAACACACCCTGGCGACCACCACCTCGACCGTCGCCGGGTTCGCGATCTCCACCGTGGTCGGGGTGCTGATCGGACTGGCGCTGGCCGGATCACAGGTGGCCGAGCGGATGTTCTCCCCGCTGCTGGTGGCGCTCAACGCCGTACCGAAGATCGTGCTCGCCCCGCTGCTCGTGGTCACTCTCGGCTGGGGCCAGCAGTCGATCCTCACCATGGTCTTCCTGCTCTGCTTCTTCCCGATCGTGCTCTCCACTGTGACCGGTCTGACCTCTACCCCTGCCGATCTGGCCGAGCTGGCCCGGTCGCTGGACGCGTCCCGCTGGCAGACCTTTCGCAAGATCCGGTTTCCGGCGGCGTTGCCACAGATCTTCGTCGGCCTGAAGGTCGCGATGCCGTTGGCGGCGATCGGTGCCGTGATCGGCGAGTTCCAGGCCGGTGAGGAAGGCCTGGGCTACATGACCCTGCAGTTCAGCGGGATGGGCGAGAACTCCGCCGCCTGGGCGGCGATCGTGTTGATCGGGTTGATGAGTATTCTGCTCTACTTCGCGCTCGTCGGCTTCGAACGGCTGCTGCTGCCGTGGGTGCGGGAGACGACGTCCGCCCGCTGACGTCTGTCACTATGCCGCGCCCGCGCCGGACGTCGTGCGCCCGCCAGGAATCCTGGCGGGCGCACGACGTCCGGGCCGTATCGGGGTCGTCAGCTGGCCAGCCGCCAGCGGCCACCCCGGGAGACCAGCATGGTCAGTGCCTGGGGCATCAGTCCGGAGTGGTTGTCCGGGGTCATCCGGATCGGCCCGGACAGCCCGTCGAACTGGGTGGTCTCCAGCACCTCACGGATGGCCTCCCGGTTGATCGAGCCATCGCCGGCCGACGTGGCCACCGCGTCGGCGATCAGCTGGACGGCGTCGGCGGCGAACGAAGAAAACCCGTAGTAGCTGCCGAACCTGGCCGTGTAGTCGCGGAACCACTGCTTGCGGGCTGCCTTCGCCGGGGTGTTGGCGATCACGTCGTCGATCACCATGGTCTGGGTGAAGACCAGATTGACGCCCTTGGTGCCGGTGGCCGAGCCACCGGACAGGAACAGGTCCCCGGCGGCGGCGGCGTCGAAGAACAGGGGCCCCGGGTAGTCGGCCTGCGCGGCGCTGTCCGCCGCCAGCGCCGCCTGCTCGGCCGAGGTCCAGACCAGCAGTGCGCCCGGATTCTCGCCGGTCAACGGCTGCGCCAGGGCGGCGACGGCCTGGCTCACGTCGGTGTCGGTGGTCCGCACCTGTTCGGTGCCGACCAGGTTGATGCCGAGCTTGTCCAGTTCGGCGGTGATCACCCGCAGGCCGTCCCGGCCGTACTCGTCGTCGGTGTGCAGCAGGCTGGCCCGCCCGATGTTGCGGCGGCGCAGCTCGTTGGCGACCGCGGCGGCGCTGTCTGCCGCGTTGGGACCGAGCTTGAACAGATAGCGACGCTCGGTGACCGGGGTGGCGACCGCGGTGGCCGGGGCCAGCGAGATGGTCGGCACCCGTTCGTCGTTGATCGTCCGGGCGGCGCCGACCGCACAGTCACTGCAACTGCCCATGATGATCGCGGTCACCGCGGAGTCGCCAGAGAAGTCGCCAACGTTGCGCAGCGACTCGCTCGGGTCGGAACGATTGTCCCGGACGTCCAGCCGGATCGTCCGGTCGCCCAGCAGACCCGATTCGTTGATCTGCTCGACCTTCAGTTCGAGGGCTCGCTGGTAGCCCTTGCCGACGGTTGCGGCGGCACCGGACAGTTCCAGGTCGGCGGCGATGAGGATCTCGCCGCCGTCCCCGCCGGCCGAGTCGCTGGCGAACTGGCAGCCGGTGAGCGAAGAGGCCAGCAATGTGGATGCGAGCGCCGTGAGTAGGGCGGAACGGGTGGGCCTCAAGTCAGTCCTCCAGGTACGCGGCGGATGCGCACCCGGTCGGTGGGCGGCGGCGCGGCTGAGCACGTCCTCAGTAGAAGTAGCGCCGGCGGCATGCCGTACGGTGTGCGCGGAGCCTGCAAACTTGGGAAACCATGCCAATGGGCGGCGTTCTGGTCAAGCGCGCCGGTCGGGGCGTTTCCGGGACTGTCGTCCCACATGTTGGCAACGAGTGCATGTTGCGAGCGTTGACTTTGGCGGGACAACTGACGGTGGAAGTTCCATCCGCGCTGATCAGGGCGGTGTGATGAAGATACTCTCCGGTAACACTGGGGTGATTACAGGTCGTCCGACCGATTTCTGCCCGACTGAGGCTTCCCAAGCGGGTCCACTTCTGGTGAAATCGCGGCCGTGCCGCATGCGGCGCTCACCGCTGCAGCAGGCATCGGTCGGCAGTCCGCGTGTGGAGATAGCGACGGAGGCGATGTCGTGAGGACCGGACCGACGACCCTGCCCGACAACGGCCCGCGGAAGCGCCGCGCGCAGTTGCGTTGGGTGCCGCGACTGAGGGATGCGCGGATCAGGTCCAAACTGGCCCTGATCCTGGTCGTTCCGCTGGCCGCGGTCGCCGCTCTGGCCACGGTACGGCTGGTCGACGTAGGACAGGGAGCCGTCGACGCGCGAATGGTGCGGTCGATGGCCGAACTCTCCGTCGACGTCTCAGCCCTGGCTCAGGACGTCCACAAGGAGCGGATGGCCGCGGTGACCTTCCTCGCCGCCCGCGACGCCGACGCCGAGGCATACAACAGCCGGGTGCGCAGCACCGACGAGCGGATCGCTGCGTACGCCGCCGAACGCGACCGGGTCGGAAACGTGCCGGAGGCGGTCGAGCGGCAGCTGGTCGCCATCGACGACCATCTGGACACCTTGAACGCCACCCGCCAGGAGGTGCTCGACCGGCGGCAGATGCCAGTGCCGGAAGCGGTGCTGCGGTACGGCGTCATCCTGTCCGACCTGGCTTCCTACGGTGAGGTGCTCGGCCAGGTCTCCGGTGACGGCGAGGTGCCGGACAGTCTGCGTGCCGTCTCCGCCTTCGCCCGGGCCAAGCTGGCCACGGCCGAGGAGGAGGCGATCATCTTCGCCGCGCTGTCCACCGGCCGGCTGGACGAGGAGCAGTTCTCGTCGTACCTGGCCACGCTGACCAGCCAGCAGGAGGCGTTGCTGTCGTTCTCGCTGGCCGCGTCGCCGTGGGAGCAGGAGCTGGCCGACAGCAGCGTCACCGGCGACGCCGTCTTCCTGGCCGACCGGGTCGCCACCGAGATCACCCGTTCGGTGGGCCAGCGGGCTCCGATGAGCGCCGCACAGGCCGCCCGAGCCGTGGGCGCGGTCAACGACCTGATGCGGTGGGCCGAGGTCCAGCTGGAGAACCGGCTGCTCGACCGGGCCACCGAGGTGAGCACCAACGTCACCCGGCAGGCGATCATCGAGTCGATCGCGGTGCTGATCGTCCTGGTGCTGGCGATTGCCCTTGCGGTGGTCCTGGCCCGCTCGTTGAACGACTCGCTGCGGCGGCTGCGGGAAGGCGCCATGTCGGTGGCCAGCCGGGACCTGCCGGAGGCGGTGGCCAAGCTCCGCGACGTCAACGACCTCAACGACCGGGGCCCGGAGGAGATCGTCCGCAACCTACGTGACCCGATCCGCCTGCCCAACCGCGACGAGGTTGGCCAGGTCGGCCAGGCGTTCAACGTGGTGCACCGGGAGGCGGTCCGGATCGCCGCCGAGCAGGCCGCGCTGCGGGCGAGCGTGTCGGCGATGTTCCTCTCCCTGGCCCGCCGAAGCCAGACGTTGGTCGACCGGATGATCGGCGAGCTCGACGCGATCGAGCGCGGCGAGGAGGACCCGAAGCGGCTCGCCCAGCTGTTCCAGCTCGACCACCTCGCCACCCGGATGCGCCGCAACGACGAGAATCTGCTGGTCCTGGCCGGTGCCGACTCGACGGCGCCACGCCGGGAGGACGCGCTGCTGGTCGACGCGCTGCGAGCCGCGCAGTCTGAGGTCGAGCTCTACAACCGGATCGAGTTCGGCACCGTCGACACCGACATCCTGATCTCCGCGCACGCGGTCAACGACGTGGTACGTCTCGTCGCCGAGCTGCTCGACAACGCCACCCGGTTCTCCCCGCCGACCACCACGGTCGTCGCCGACGCCCGGCGGCTGCGCGACTACGTACTGGTCCAGGTGGAGGACCGCGGCCTGGGGCTGTCTGAGGAGCAGTTGGACAATCTCAACCGGAGGCTTGCCGAGCCGTCCACGGTCGACGTCTCGGCGTTCCGACTGATGGGTCTCGCCGTGGTCAGCCGGCTGGCCGGCCGGTACGGCATCCGGGTCGAACTGCGGCCCAACCCGGAGGGCGGCACTATCGCCCAGGCCACGCTGCCGAGCAGCATCCTGGTGCTGCCGCAGCGCACCCGGGAGCCAGCGATGACGCGGGGACGCCCGGCCATGGCGGCCGAGCCGATCTCCGCCGCGCCCACGTCAGGCGGGACCTGGTCGCCGATCTCGAGTCCGCCGGCGGCGGCACCCGGCCGTACGGCGACCCTCACGGACCAGTGGCAGAACGCCCGGTCGTCACAGTGGAACGCAGTGGCCGGTGCACCTACCGCCGCCTTCCCGGTGACCACCGGCGGGCAGTCGACGCCGGTGTCCGCCGCCCCGATCTCCGCGTCACCGATGTCCGGCGCTCCCATGTCCGGCGTTCCCATGTCCGGCGCACCGGCTGCCCCGGCCGCCGGCCCGGCCGCGCCGACGTACAACCCGGGGCTGCCGGCGTACCGTCCGGCGGCATCCGCCGCCCCGCCTGCGGCGGCACCGCCGGTGGCCAACGTCGGTACGCCGACCGTGGCCTACCCGACGGTGCGACCGGCCGGTACCAGCGGCCACCCGGACCAGTCGGTCATCCCGGCCACCATGCATCCGCTGGCCCCAGCGGTACGCACCGGCGGCCAGCTGCCGCACGGCCCGATGGCCGGCGGCTCCACCGGCGGCAGTGCGCCCGCAGTGCCCGCCAAGCCCGCAGTGCCCGCCAAGCCCGCAGTGCCCGCCAAGCCTGCAGCGCCCGCCAAGCCCGCGGCGCCCGCCAAGCCCGCGGCGCCCGCCAACCCCGGTGCCCGGCCCGAGGACGCCGCTGAGATGCCCATCTTCCGGGAGATGGAGGCGGTCTGGTTCCGGTCACACGGCTCGGCCGAAACCACCGTCCTGCCGCTGCCGACCGCCGGTCGTCCGCCTGCTGCCGGTGCGCCCGCACCGGCGTACCCGCCGGCACCCGCTCCGACCAGGACACCGCTGCCGGCCCGCAACCCGGGACAGTCGGCTCCACAACCGGCGGCGTACTCTGCTCCGGTGCAGCCGAACGCCGCACCACCACCCCCGGCGGCGCCACCGGCGCCAGCACCGTCCATTTCGGTCGGCGCGGCGACGTCGGCGCTGAATGCCATCCCCCGGCAACGGACCGGCGACTCCGGCAGTTGGCGTACCGCCGCCGACGAGGGCTGGGCCCGGGCCAGTAAGGCCGCGGAGCCGGCGACCGCCGGCATCACCCGCTCTGGTCTGCCAAAGCGCCAGCCCCAGGCACAGCTGGTGCCGGGTGGCGTGGAGGCCAAGCAGGGCCGCGAGCCGACCCGGCGGACCCCGGACGAGGTCCGCGGCCTGTTGTCGGCATATCACCGTGGCGTGCAACGCGGCCGGACCGTCGGCAGCGAGCAGTACCGCGCCAACTCAACCAAGGAGACCAGCGAATGAACAGGCCAGCAGCTATTCAGGACATGGGTTGGCTGCTCAGCAACTTCGCCGACAGCGTGGCGGGGATCGCCCACGTCGTGGCTGTCTCGGCAGACGGACTGCTGCTCGCCTCCTCGCGTGACCTGCCGGCGGATCGGGCCGACCAGTTGGCGGCGATCACCTCCGGCGTGGTCAGCCTCACCGACGGGGCGTCGCGGATGTTCAGCGCGGGTGGCGTGCTGCAGACAGTGATCGAGATGGACAGCGGGTACCTGTTCCTGATGTCCATCAGCGACGGATCGTCGATGGCGGTGCTCGCCGCCCGTAGTTGCGACGTCGGTCAGGTCGGGTACGAGATGGCATTGCTGGTCGAGCGGGTCGGTGCCGCGCTGGTCCCGGCCCCACGGGAGGCCGTGGGCGGCCGACCCTGATCCGAGGCTGAAGTTTCGCAGCGACACAAGGGACCGTCACCGATGACGTGCCAGCAGACCCACGAGGAGGTGACCGCTCAATGGGCCAACCACGACAGGACCCGCGCGGAGCGCTGGTCCGCCCCTATGCGGTCACCCGCGGGCGTACCGAGCCACAGCAGCACATCGCCCTGGAGGCGGTGCTGGTGGCCTCGGCGGCGGCGGTCACCGAGTCTCGTTTCGCCGGGCACGACAAGCATCGAATCGCCACGATCTGCGACAACCGTGCCCAGTCACTGGCGGAGATCGCCGCGTACACCCGGCTCCCGCTGGGCGTCGCACGGGTCCTCGTCGCCGACATGGTCGCCGACGGCCTGCTGGCGTTGCACAGCACCGCTCCGACTGAGACAGAGGGCTACGAGGAGCGAATGGAACTTCTTGAGAGGGTGCTAAGTGGACTTCGCAGGCTATGACCGTCCCGGCGTCCGCCGGGACAAGGGAATCACCTCGGCGAAGATCGTCATCGCCGGTGGATTCGGGGTGGGCAAGACCACCATGGTCGGCGCGGTCTCCGAGATCACGCCGCTGACCACCGAGGCGTTGATGACCTCGGCCGGTGTCGGCATCGACGATCCGTCAAAGGTCCCCGGCAAGGAGACCACCACGGTGGCGATGGACTTCGGCCGGATCACCATGGCCGACGACCTGATTCTCTACCTGTTCGGCACACCCGGACAGACCCGGTTCTGGTTCATGTGGGACGAGATCATCCGCGGCGCGGTCGGTGCCGCGGTGCTGGTGGACACCCGCCGGATCACCGACGCCTTCGCCCCGCTCGACTACTTCGAGAACCGGCAGCTGCCGTACCTCGTGGCGTTGAACTGCTTCGACGGCGCGCCAGAGTACGAGCCGGGGGAGGTGCGGGAGGCGCTGGCTATCGCGCCGCACGTTCCGCTGGTGATGTGCGACGCCCGCAGCCGGGACTCGACGAAGAGTGTGCTGGTCACTGTCGTCGAGCACGCCATGGCGACGCTGCGCGCCGAGCACGGCCGGGGGTATCCGACGCCGGTCGGCTGACCGTACGGCAACACAGCCGGCGGCGCGCTGCGCCGCCGGCTGGCGCGTGCTCAGCCGGCCGTGCAGCCTCAGCCCGCCGTGCGGCCTCAGCCCGCCGGGCGCGGCCTTCCTCAGTCGATCGGCAGCCGGTAGCCGCGTTTGACCACGGTCTGAATCACCCCGGGCGTACCCAGCCCGGCCCGCAGCCGGGCCACCGCCATCTCGACGGCGTGCTCGTCGGCACCTCGGGGCAGGGTGCGCAGCAGCGCGGCCCGGGACAGCACCCGTCCCGGGGTCTGCGCCAGCGCGCGTAGCACCGCCATCGGTGCCGGTGCCAACGGGCGTAACTCACCGTCGATCACTGCGGCGTGTCCGCGCAGGGTGAGCAGGTGTCCGCCGACCTTCAGGTTGACCGCCCGCCGGGGCAGTTCGTCGACGATGGTCCGGACCAGCGCCCCGAGTCGGGCGCGAGCCGGTGCGGTCACCGGCACTCCGTGCCGGCGCAGCGGCGCCGCGGTGACCGGACCGACGCAGGCGGCCAGTACGTCGGTCCGCATCGCCTCGAGCACCGCGTCGGCGTTGGGCCCGGCGGCGCGCAGCAGCGCTCCGACCGCCGGCGCGGAGGTGAAGGTGACCGCGTCGACGAGCCGGCCGGCGACCAGGTCGACCAGCCGGTGCAGTGGTGCCGGGTCGGTCGGCGGCGCCCACCGGTACACCGGCACCTCGATCACGGTGGCGCCGGCCGCCTCGAGCGCCGCCGAACACTCCGGTTGCCGTTCCCCGTGCAGCTGCATCGCGATCACCTGGCCGGCCACGCCGCGGGCCCGCAGATAGTCGGTGACCTCGTCACAGCTCTCCGACGCGGGTGACCACTGGTCGTGCAGGCCGGCTGCCCGGATCGCGCCCCGGGCCTTGGGACCGCGGGCCACGATGTAGGCGCCGCCGAGCACCGCCCGCAGCGGCTCGGCCAAGCCCCACCCCTCTGCGGCCTCCAGCCAGCCACGCATGCCGATGCCGGTGTTGGCGATCAGCACGTCCGGCGGATCGTCCAGGCAGGCCCGGGTCGATGCCCGTAGTTCGGTGTCGTCGGCCAACGGCACGATCCGCAGTGCCGGGGCGAGCACCACCCGGGCACCCCGTCGTTCCAGCAGCGCGGCCAGCTCGTCGCGCCGCCGGTCGGCGGTGACCCCGATGGTGAATCCGGACAGCTCGTCGGACATCACTGGTCCTGCCGCCGACCGAGCACCTCGATCAGCCCGTCCCGACAGCGCAGCCGGTAGGTCGGCACGGCGACGCCCGGCAGATCCAGACATTCGCCGGTACGCAGGTCGTAGATCTGCTTGTGCAGTGGTGACGCCACGGTCGGGATGTCCCCCCGGGTACCGACGATGCCCCGGGACATGACGTGGGCACCGGCGACCGGGTCCTGGTTGCCGATCGCGTACAACGTCCCGTCGTAGGTCCGGAAGACCGCCACCTGCTCGCCGTCGACCAGCGCGGCAACGCCCCGCTCCGGCTCCACCCGGGAGTACGGGCACACCGGTGTCCACTGGGCGGTGACGTTGACTGTCTGCACACTCATCGGCGTACCTCCAGGGTTGTCGGGAGACCGAGCGCGACGGGCCGGCGCTCGCCCAGGGCTGGCACCGGCTGGCCCCGCTCGACCTCGAAGGTGATCGACGGGTCCGGGGTGTCGGGTGCGTTGACGAAGGAGGCGAAGCGGCGTAGCCGTTCCGGGTCGTCGATCGTGTCCCGCCACTCGTCCGAGTAGGACTCGACATGCCGGGCCATCGCCTCGTCCAGCTCGGCCGCCAGCCCGAGCGAGTCGTCGACGATCACCGATCGCAGGTGGTCCAGGCCGCCGTCCATCGCCTCGATCCAGGCCGCGGTGCGCTGCAGCCGATCGGCGGTGCGGATGTAGAACATCAGGAACCGGTCGATGGTACGAACGAGTTCCTCGGTGGACAGGTCACTGGCGAACAGGTCGGCGTGCCGGGGCCGGAAGCCGCCGTTGCCGCCGACGTAGAGGTTCCAGCCGGCGTCGGTGGCGATGATGCCGAAGTCCTTGCTGCGCGCTTCGGCGCACTCCCGGGCGCAGCCGGATACCGCAGACTTGATCTTGTGCGGGGCGCGCAGCCCCCGGTAGCGCAGCTCCAGGGCGACCGCCAGGCCGACCGAGTCCTGCACCCCGTAGCGGCACCAGGTGGAGCCGACGCAGGACTTCACCGTCCGCAGCGCCTTGCCGTAGGCGTGACCGGACTCGAAGCCGGCGTCGACCAGCCGCCGCCAGATCTTCGGCAACTGCTCGACCCGGGCACCGAACAGGTCGATCCGCTGCCCACCGGTGATCTTCGTGTAGAGGTTGAAGTCCCGGGCCACCTCGCCGATCACGATCAGCTTCTCCGGGGTGATCTCCCCACCGGGTATCCGCGGCACCACCGAGTAGGTGCCGTCGCGCTGGATGTTGGCCAGGAAGTGGTCGTTGGTGTCCTGCAGGGTGGCCTGCTCGCCGTCGAGGACGTAGCCGTTGCCCAGCGAGGCGAGGATCGAGGCGACCACCGGCTTGCAGATGTCGCAGCCCCGGCCCCGGCCGTGCTCGGCGACCAGCTGGGAGAAGGTCCGGATACCGCGTACCCGGACGATGTCGAACAGCTCCTGGCGGCTGTGGTCGAAGTGTTCGCACAGCGCCGTTGACTGGGCCACCCCGGCGACGGACAGCAACTGCTTGAGCATCGGTACGCAGGACCCGCAGCTGGTGCCGGCCCGGGTGCACGCCTTGATCCCGGCGACGTCGGTGCAACCGTCGCCGATCGCGCCGAGGATCTGATCCTTGGTGACCGCGTTGCAGGAGCAGACCTGGGCGCTGCCGGGCAGCGCGTCGATGCCGGCCCCACCGGCGGCACCGTCGGACCCGGCCGGGGCGAGCAGCGCCAGCGGCGGGCCCGGCAGCGGCCCACCGACGCTGGCCCGAAGCGTCGGGTACGCCGTCGCGTCGCCGACCAGCACCCCGCCGAGCAGGGTCCGCGCGTCATCGGAGAGCACCAGCTTGGCGTAGACCCGGGTGGCCGGGTCAGTGAATGTCACGTCCAGGCAGTCGGTGGTGGTGCCGTGCGCGTCACCGAACGACGCCACGTCCACCCCGAGTAGTTTGAGCTTCGTGGAGGTGTCCGCGCCGGGGAAGGCAGCGGTGCCGCCGAGCAGCCGGTCGGCGACCACCTCGGCCATCGCGTAGCCGGGGGCGACCAGCCCGTAGCAGCGGCCCGGTTCGCCGTCGACGCTGACCGCGGCGCACTCGCCGACCGCCCAGATGTGCGGGTCGCTGGTCCGGCAGGTGGCGTCGACGGTCACCCCGCCGCGCTCGCCGACGGCCAGCCCGGCGGCGCGGGCCAGGTCGTCGCGGGGCCGGATGCCGGCGGCGACGACCACCAGGTCGGTCTCCAGTTCGGTGCCGTCGGTGAGGGCGGCCCCGTGCGGGGTGCCGTCCGGCCCGGTGCGGATCGCCGACGTCGCGGTCCCCAGGTGCACGTCGACGCCGAGGTCCTCGACGTAGCGGCGCAGCATCGCCCCGCCGGCCTCGTCGATCTGGACCGGCATCAGCCGGGGCGCGAACTCCACCACATGGGTACGCAGGCCGAGCAGCCGCAGCGCGTTGGCGGCCTCCAGGCCGAGCAGGCCGCCGCCGATCACCGTGCCGACCCGCCGGTCGGCGGCCGGATCGGTGGCGAAGTCGCGGATGGCGACCAGGTCGTCCAGCGTCCGGTAGACGAACACCCCGTCGCGCAGGCCGCCGCCGTTGGCGCCGTCGGTGGGGCGGTGTGCGCCGTCGATCGGCGGGACGAACGGGTACGAGCCGGTGGCCAGCACCAGCGCGTCGTAGCCGTACTCGCCGTGGTCGGTGACGACCACCCGGCGGTCTCGGTCGATGCGCCGGGCCGGCTGGGCCAGCCGTAGATCCACCCCGTCGTCCGGGGTGTGCACGCTCAACTCGTCCGGCCCGACGCCGTCGAAGAAGGCCGACAACCGGACCCGGTCGTACGCCGGCCGCGACTCCTCGGCGAGTACCGTGACCTGCCATTCGCCGCCGGTGTCACGGGAGCGGACCGCTTCGACCAGGCGCTGCCCGACCATGCCGTTGCCGATGACGATCAACCGGTTCACGCTGGTACCTCCACGTCGGAATCCACAGATGAGAGCCAGTCGACGATGCCGGTGACCGCGTCGGTGCAGCTGCCGCAGCCGGTGGTGGCCCGGGTGGCGGCGACCACCTCGGCGACCGACCGGGCACCGGCGCGCCAGCAGCGCACCAGCGCGCCCTTGCTGACCGTGTTGCACTGGCAGACGGTCGCCGCATCCGGCATCAGTGCCGGACTGGTCGCCGGCGCCGCGACGGTGCCGCCGACCGCCCGGCCGAGCAGCAGCGCCCGCCGGTCGGCCGGCACCGGACCGCCCCGGTCGAACAGCTGGATGACGGTGCCGACGGCCGGGTTGTCGCCGAGCATGATCGCCCCGGTCAGCCGGTCGTCGCGGATCAGCAGCCGGGCGTACGTGCCGCGGGCCGGGTCGGCGAAGCTGAGCTCCTCGGTCTGCCCGTCGGCGCCCGGCCGGGTGTCGCCCATCGCGGCGAGGTCGATGCCGGCGGCCTTGAGGCGGGTCACCGTCGGCAGTGGCCGGTAGCGGGCACCCGGGTCGTCGCCGGCCAGCACCCGGGCCAGCACCTGGGCCTGTTCCCAGGCGGGGGCGACCAGCCCGGTAACGACGCCGTCGTGTTCGGCGCAGTCCCCGATCGCCCAGATGTGCGGGTCGCTGGTGGCCATCCGGTCGTCGACCATCACACCGCGCCCGACCCGTAGCCCGGCCCGCCGGGCCAGGTCGGTGTCCGGCCGGACACCGCAGGCCAGCACCAGCAGGTCGGCGTCCAGCTCCCGGCCGTCGCCGAGCCGCAGCCGGACCCCGTCGGTGGTGGCGGTGACCGACTCGGCGGCGGCGGCCAGCTCGGTGCCGACGCCGAGGCCGGCCAGGGTACGGGCGAGCACCGCGCTGGCGGTGGCGTCGAGTTGACGCTCCATCAGCTGACCGACCTTGTGCACCACCCGTACGTCCAGTCCGCGGGCGGCCAGCCCCCGGGCGGCTTCCAGGCCGAGCAGGCCGCCGCCGAGCACCAGCGCGGTGCGGGCACCGTCGGCGGCGGCGAGGATCCGCCGGCAGTCGTCCAGGGTCCGGAACACCGCGACCCGGTCGGGCAACCCCGCTGGGCCGTCGGTGCCGGTCAGGCCGGGCAGGTCGGGGACCACGGCCCGGCTGCCGGTGGCGAGCACCAGCTGGTCGTACTCGGTGGCGGTGCCGTCGGCGGTGCGCACCGTCCGGGTGGCCGGCTCGATCGCGGTCACCGCCAACCCGGACCGCACGTCGATGCCGTGCCCGGCGGCCTCGGTGAGCGTGACGTCCAGCTCGTCGGCCCGGCCGGCGAGCAGGTTCGACAGCATGATCCGGTTGTACGCCCGGTGCCGCTCCGCCCCGTACACGGTGATCTTGTAGTCGCCGCGCCGGGCGGGCAGCTCGGCGGCGAGCCGGGCACCGGCCATGCCGTGGCCGACGATGACGATACGGTTCACGCTCGCTCCACCCTGACCGCACAGATCTTGAACTCGGGCATCCGGGATGTCGGGTCCAACGCGTCGTTGGTGACCGAGTTGATCCGCCCCGCGCCACCCCAGTGGAACGGGGCGAACACGGTGTCCGGGCGGATCGACTCGGTCAGTCGGGCCGGGGCGCGCATCTCGCCGCGTCGGCTGGTCACCCTGACCGGGTCGCCGTCGGCGACGCCGAGCCGGGCGGCCAGGTCCGGGTGCAGCTCCACGAAGGCCTCCGGGGCGGCACCGCGCAGCGGCGCGATCCGGCGGGTCTGCGCACCGGACTGGTACTGGGCCAGCACCCGGCCGGTGGTCAGGTAGAGCGGGTAGTCGGCGCAGACCTCCTCGGCGGCGGCCCGGTGCTCCACCGGCACGAACCGGGCGCGCCCGTCCGGGGTGGCGAACCGTTCGGTGAACATCCGTGGGGTGTCCGGCCGGTCCGGGTCCGGGCAGGGCCAGAAGACCCCGTCGGCGGTGTCGATCCGCTCCCAGGTGACCCCGGCATAGTCGGCGACCCCGCCGGCTGAGGCCCGGCGTAGCTCGGTGAAGACCTCGGCGGGGTCGGCCGGGAACTGCCCGGCCGGGCAGCCGAGCCGCCGCGCCAGGTCGGCCAGCACGGCCAGGTCGGTGCGGGCGCCGGACGGGGGTGGCCGCAGCGCGTGCCGGCGCAGCACCCGGCCCTCCAGGTTGGTCATGGTGCCGTCCTCTTCGGCCCACTGGGCGGTGGGCAGCACCACGTCGGCCATCGCCGCCGTCTCGGACAGCACGAAGTCGGCGACGACCAGCAGGTCCAGGTCGGCCAGTCGGCGTTGGACCCGGCCGGCACGGGGTGCCGAGACCACCGGGTTGGAGCCGAAGACCAGCAACGCCTTCGGCCCGGCCGGGGTGCCGAGCGCGTCCAGCAGCTCGTACGCGGAAACCCCCGGCCCGGGCAGGTCGGCCGGGTCGACGCCCCACACCCCGGCCACGTGTGCCCGCGCCGCCGGGTCGTCGATGCGCCGGTAGCCGGGCAGCTGGTCGGCCTTCTGGCCGTGCTCCCGGCCGCCCTGACCGTTGCCCTGGCCGGTCAGGCAGCCGTACCCGGAGCCGGGCCGGCCGGGCAGCCCGAGGGCGAGCGCCAGGTTGACGTAGGCGCTGACCGTGTCGACGCCCTTGGCGTGCTGTTCGGCTCCGCGCGCGGTGAGGATGACGACCTTCGCGGGCGGGGCGTCGGTCGCGCGTCGGTCGCCGCCGGCCAGCGCCCGCGCCGCCGCCTCCAGATCGCCGATCGGTACCCCGGCGAGCCGTTCCACCCGGGCCGGCCAGTAACCGGCGACGGTGGCCCGGACGGTGTCGAAGCCGGTGGTCCGCTCGGCGACGTAGGCCTGGTCCACCCAGCCCTCCCGCAACGCGACATGCAGCAGCGCGTTGGCCACCGCGAGGTCGGTGCCGGGGGTTGGCTGCAGGTGCAGGTCGGCCAGGCGGGCCGTGGCGGTGCGGCGGGGGTCGATCACGATCAACGTACCGCCGCGCTGTTTCATCTCGGTCAGGTAGCGGGCGAACGGCGGCATCGTCTCGGCCACGTTCGCGCCGACCAGCAGCAGGGTGTCGGCGGTGCCGACGTCGGCCATCGGGAACGGCAGGCCGCGGTCGACGCCGAAGGCCCGGATCCCGGCGGCGGCCGCCGAGGACATGCAGAACCGGCCGTTGTAGTCGATGTTGCGGGTGCGCAGCGCGACCCGGGCGAACTTGCCCAGCGCGTACGCCTTCTCGTTGGTGAGCCCGCCGCCGCCGAACATCGCGACCGCGTCGCGGCCGTGTGCCTGCGCAATGCCGGTGACGTCGGCGACAATCCGGTCCAGCGCCTCGTCCCAGCTGGCCGGCCGCAGCTCGGCTCCCGGTCGGTCACGGACCAGCGGGGTGGTCAGCCGCTGCGGGTGGTCGAGCAGCTCGGCAGCGGTCCAGCCCTTCTGACAGAGCCCGCCCTGGTTGGTGGGAAACTGCCGGGGCAGCACCTGCACGCCGCCGTCGGCGCTCGCGCGCAGCCGCATGCCGCACTGCAGCGCGCAGTACGGGCAGTGGGTGGCCACGGTCCGGTCGACTGATTCGCCGGTCGGCCCGATGGTCACCTGCACGCTGCCTGGCATGTGCGAAGCGTGCCGGGGGGCGATTTCACCGCGACGTCCCGATTGTTTCCAGCCTGCTAAGAGCAGCTCACACGGACCGTTGTCAGGGGGTTAGCCAGCCCATCTGCTGGGACCTCCGGCTTACCGGTGCCGACCAGGGGTTTTGACCGGCGTGCCGGGCAGCGGGTATCGTCGCCTGCTGTTGTGCGACAACCGAGGGGCGTCCCTCGCCAGACCCGTCACCGTCCCAGGTCACCGTCCGTGGATGTAGCTCACCGTCTACGGGAGGCCCCGTCCGATGATGCCGGGTCAGCCGGGGTATGCTTGTCGTTCGCGCGCGCGTTCTCTGCCAGGTCGCCCGGTTCCGGGTCGCCCCGACGGCCCGCGCGTTACCTGACGACCGACGCGCGACCCCAGACCGACGACGAGACAAGGTAGACCTGTGCGTACGTACAGCCCGAAGCCGGGTGAGATCGAGCGTCAGTGGCATGTGATCGACGCCTCTGACGTCGTGCTGGGCCGCCTGGCCACCCACGCCGCCACGCTGCTGCGCGGCAAGCACAAGCCGACTTTCGCGCCGCATGTCGACACCGGTGACTTCGTCATCGTCGTCAACGCCGGCAAGGTGGCGTTGACCGGCAACAAGCGGCACACCAAGGTGGCCTACCGGCACTCCGGTTACCCCGGCGGGCTGAAGCAGGTCGGCTACGACGAGCTGCTGGCCAAGCGCCCCGAGCGGGCGATCGAGCTGGCCGTCAAGGGCATGCTGCCGCACAACAAGATCGGTGCCAAGCTGATCCGCAAGCTCAAGGTCTACGCCGGCGCCGAGCACCCGCACGGCGCGCAGCAGCCGGTGCCGTTCGAGATCAAGCAGATCGCGCAGTGAGCGCGGGCGAAGGAACAAGCATGACCGAGACCACCGAGGCCAGCCCGGTCGCCGTTGCCGAGACCGAGCCGGCCCCCGCCGTGACGCCCGCGCCAGTGGTGCGCGCGCCGCGCGGCGAGCGCCCGATCCAGACCGTCGGGCGGCGCAAGGAAGCCATCGTCCGGGTGCGGATCGTCCCCGGCTCCGGCAAGGTCACCTGCAACGACCGCGAGCTCGAGGAGTACTTCCCGAGCAAGGTGCACCAGCAGTTGATCCGGGAGCCGCTGGTGACGGCTGAGAAGGCCGAGGCGTTCGACGTGATCGCCAACCTGCGCGGCGGCGGCATCACCGGCCAGGCGGGCGCGCTGCGGCTGGGTATCGCCCGGGCGCTGTGCGCCAACGACGGCGACGACCGCCCAGCGCTGAAGAAGGCGGGCTTCCTCACCCGCGACGACCGGGTCAAGGAGAGCAAGAAGTACGGCCTGAAGAAGGCCCGTAAGGCTCCGCAGTACTCGAAGCGCTAGTCCGATACGGCTGAACGGGCGGCTGGGACACCTCCTTCGTGGGGTTTCTCGGCCGTCCGTGCTTTTTTGTCTAGTTGATGCGGATTTTTCCGTTCATCGGCAGTATCTTCATCGGTTGCCGGCTCGCTCGCCATCGCAGCGGGCGGATCCGTCCCCCGAGGGGCGGTGGAGCGGCACCGTTAGCGGGACCATCGGAGGATGACAGGTATGGCGCGGCTGTTCGGCACCGATGGCGTACGCGGGCGGGCCAACGCCGATCTCACCCCGGAGTTGGCGCTGGCGGTCGCGGTCGCCGCCGCGCACACCCTGGCCGAGCGGGATCCGAGCCGTCAGCCGCTGGCCGTGGTCGGCCGCGATCCGCGGGCCAGCGGCGAGATGCTGGAGGCCGCCGTCGTGGCCGGGCTGACCAGCGCCGGCGCGAACGTGCTGCGGGTCGGCGTGCTGCCGACCCCTGGCGTCGCGTTCCTGGTCGGGGAGACCAAGGCCGACTTCGGGGTGATGCTCTCCGCGTCGCACAACCCGATGCCGGACAACGGCATCAAGCTGTTCGCCGCCGGCGGGCACAAACTGCCGGACGATCTCGAGATGAAGATCGAAGCCGCGATCGGCGCGGCGATCGAGGGCGACGGCTCCATCGGCCGACGGCGGCCCACCGGGGCCGGTATCGGCCGGGTGAGCGACCTGCTGGACGGAGCCGAGCACTACGTCGGGCACCTGGTCGGCACGGTCGACCACCGGCTCGACGGGCTGCGGGTGGTGGTTGACTGCGCGAACGGCGCGGCGGCCGAGGTCGGCCCGGTCGCGTACCGGGAGGCCGGCGCGGAGGTCATCGCGATCAACGCCGAGCCGAACGGGCTCAACATCAACGACGGTTGCGGGTCGACCCACCTCGACGTGGTCCGGGCCGCCGTCCTCGAACACAGCGCCGACCTGGGGCTGGCCCACGACGGCGACGCCGACCGGTGCCTGGCGGTGACCGCCGACGGCACCGAGGTGGACGGCGATGAAATCATGGCGATCCTGGCGCTGGCCATGCGCGACGCCGGCACGTTGACCGCCGACACCCTGGTGGCCACCGTGATGAGCAACCTCGGGCTGCGGCTGGCCATGTCCCGGGAAGGCATCAAGCTGGTCGAGACCAAGGTCGGTGACCGGTACGTGCTGGAGGAGCTGCGGGCCAGCGGGCTGGCGTTGGGCGGTGAGCAGAGCGGGCACATCGTGATGCCCAGCTACGCCACCACCGGCGACGGCGTGCTCACCGGACTGCAGCTGATGTCCCGGATGGCGGCCACCGGGACCTCGCTGGCCGGTCTGGCGGCCACCGTTACCAAACTGCCCCAGGTGTTGATCAACGTGCCGGTCGGCGACCGGGTTGCCGGTGCCGGCGACCCGGCGGTACGGTCCGCCGCCGAGCAGGCCGAGGCCGAGCTGGGCGGCACCGGGCGGGTGCTGCTGCGCCCGTCTGGTACCGAGCCGCTGGTCCGGGTGATGGTCGAGGCGACGACGGTGGAGACTGCCCGTTCGGTCGCCGAGCGGATCGCAGCTGCTGTCCGCGCGGTCAGCCCGGCCTGACCAGTACGCCGGCAAGCCTGATCGACCGGGCCTGAACCTGCCACCCGGCCTGCTCGGTCAGCCGGCCGGTTGCAGGCCGGCCAGTCGCCGGCTGGCTTCGGCGAGGACCTCGGGACGTTTGCAGAAGGCGAACCTGACCAGCAGCCTGCCGGCGTCCGGCTCGTCGTAGAACACCTGGGTCGGTACGGCGACCACTCCGCAGCGCTCCGGTAGCGACAGGCAGAATTCGATCCCGTCGGTGCCGCCCAGCGGGCTGATGTCGGCGGTGGCGAAGTAGGTGCCCTGCGGCACCAGCACCCGGAATCCGGCCTCGGACAGCCCGGCCACCAGTTGGTCGCGCTGCGCCTGCATGTTCTGCCGCAGCCCGGTGAAGTAGCTGTTCGGTAGGTCCAGCGCCACCGCGACGGCCGGCTGCAGCGGCCCGCCGTTGACGTAGGTGAGGAACTGCTTGACCCGGGCGGTGGCGGTGACCAGCGTGGCTGGCCCACTGGCCCAGCCGATCTTCCAGCCCGTACAGGAGAAGGTCTTGCCGGCCGACGAGATGCGGAGCGTCCGGTCCCGCATCCCGGGCAGGGTGGCGAGCGGGACATGTGGGGTGTCGGCGTCGGTGAAGACGAGGTGCTCGTACACCTCGTCGGTGACCGCCCAGATGTCATGCTCCTGGCATATCGCGGCGATCGCGGTGAGCTCGGCGACGGTGAAGACCTTGCCGGTCGGGTTGTGCGGGGAGTTGAGGAGCACCAGGCGGGTACGTGGCCCGACCGCGGTGCGCAGCGTGGCCGGATCAAAGGCGTACCGGCCGTCCCCGTCGGGGCGTAGGGTGACCGGCCGGCGGACCGCACCGGCGAGCGCGATCGCGGCCGCGTACGAGTCGTAGTAGGGCTCGAAGCAGATCACCTCGTCACCCGGCTCGCACAACGCGAGGATGGCGGCGGTGATCGCCTCGGTCGCCCCAGCGGTGATCAGGACCTCGGTCTCCGGGTCGTAGTCGAGCCCCCAGAAGCGCTGCTGGTTGCGGGCGACAGCGGTGCGTAGCGCAGGGGTGCCGGGACCAGGCGGGTACTGGTTGTGGCCGCCGCGCAGCGCCTGGGTAGCGGCCGCCAGCATCACGGTGGGCCCGTCGGTGTCCGGGAAGCCCTGGCCGAGATTGACCGCGCCGGTGCGGACGGCAAGAGCGGACATTTCGGCGAAAATCGTCGTGCCGAACGGGCGCATGCGGCGGACCAGGGGGTCGATGTCGGCGGGGGTGCCGGGGGAGGTGGCCACCTCGCCACTTTATGCGGTCCATTGAAGCAGATGACGGCGCCCGTACTTTGCACTATAAGGCGGGTTTGATCGGTTACTGCTCAGCGTGCCTGATCGATTGCGGGGGTTATGCGCACCGCCGATGAGCGATCGTGGGCTACGCTACGACCCATGTGTGGAATCGTGGGGTACGTCGGCGCGCGGCCGGCGCTGGGCATCGTGCTGGACGGGCTCCGGCGGCTCGAATACCGGGGTTACGATTCGGCCGGCGTGGCGATCGTCTGTGACGACGAGCTGCGCACCGAAAAGCGGGCCGGCAAACTCACCAACCTGGAGAAGGCATTCGGCGACGAGCGGTTCGGCACCGGCACCGCCGAGGACACCACGACGGTCGACAGCACCTGCTGCCCGGCCCCGGTCGGCATCGGTGACGGCACCGCCGGCATCGGCCACACCCGGTGGGCCACCCACGGCGGACCGACCGACCGCAACGCCCACCCGCACCTGTCCCGCGACGGCCGGGTCGCGGTCATCCACAACGGGATCATCGAGAACTTCGCCAAGCTGGTCGCCGAGCTCGAAGCCGACGGGGTCGAGTTCGTCAGCGACACCGACACCGAGTGCGCAGCGCACCTGCTCGCCGCCGCCCTGGCCGACCTGCGTGCGGCCGGCGAGCCGGAAGGGCCGCGACTGCTGGCCGCCGCGATGCGTCGGGTGTGTCAACGCCTCGAAGGCGCGTTCACCCTGCTCGCCGTGGACGCCAGCATCCCGGACGCGGTGGTCGGTGCCCGGCGCAACTCCCCGTTGGTGGTCGGCCGTGGCCCGGGTGAGCACTACCTGGCCAGCGACGTCTCCGCGTTCATCGAGCACACCCGCGACGCCGTCGAGCTCGGTCAGGACCAGGTCGTCCTGATCACCGCGGACAGCATCGAGATCACCGACTTCGACGGTGCCCCGGCGCTGGGCCGGGACTTCCACATCGACTGGGACGCCTCCGCCGCCGAGAAGGGCGGCTACGACTACTTCATGCTCAAGGAGATCGCCGAGCAGCCACAGGCCGTCGCCGATACGCTACTCGGCCGGCTCACCGAATCCGGCGAGATCATGCTGGACGAGGTCCGGCTCACCGATCAGGACCTGCGCGACGTCGACAAGATCTTCATCGTCGCCTGCGGTACGGCGTACCACTCCGGGATGATCGCCAAGTACGCCATCGAGCACTGGACCCGGATCCCGTGCGAGGTGGAGCTGGCCAGCGAGTTCCGCTACCGCGACCCGGTGCTGGACCGGTCCACACTGGTGGTGGCGATCTCCCAGTCCGGCGAGACGATGGACACCCTGATGGCACTGCGGCACGCCAAGGAGCAGAAGGCCCGGGTGCTGGCGATCTGCAACACCAACGGCTCGACCATCCCGCGTGAGTCCGACGCGGTGCTCTACACCCACGGCGGCCCGGAGATCGCGGTCGCCTCCACCAAGGCGTTCCTCACCATGGTGGTCGCCTGCTACCTGATCGGTCTGCACCTGGCCCAGGTGCGCGGAATCAAGTACGCCGACGAGGTCGAAGCGGTGGTCAGCCAGCTGCAGGGGATCCCGGACAAGCTGCGCCAGCTGCTCGCCTCGATGGAGCCGGTCCGCCAGCTCGCCCGGGACCTGTCCACCGCCAACCAGGTGCTGTTCATCGGCCGCCACGTCGGCTACCCGGTAGCTCTCGAAGGCGCGCTCAAGCTCAAGGAGCTCGCCTACATGCACGCCGAAGGCTTCGCCGCCGGCGAGCTCAAGCACGGCCCGATCGCCCTGATCGACCAGGGCACGCCGGTGGTCTGCGTGGTGCCCTCCCCGGCTGGCCGCGGCATGCTGCACGACAAGATCGTGTCCAACATCCAGGAGGTACGGGCCCGGGGCGCCCGTACCGTGGTGATCGCTGAGGAGGGCGACACCGCCGTGGCGCGGTACGCCGACGATCTGATCTACGTACCGCGCACCCCGACGCTGCTGGCCCCGCTGTTGACCACGGTGCCGCTGCAGGTGCTCGCCTGCGAGATCGCCGCCGCCCGGGGACACGACGTCGACCAGCCCCGGAACCTGGCGAAGTCGGTCACCGTGGAGTGACCGCCGCGCCCGTGCCGGGGCGGCTGGCAGCCGGGTTGTCCCCGGCCCATTGACATCCTCGCCGTCCTAAACGACGGCGATTCCAGCCACGCTGCGCGTGACACGCGCAGTGTTCTGGTGGGTTACCGTTCTACCGCGCGGTGCCGGGACGGGTCCCGGTCCTACCCCGCGCTCCACGGTCGTTGAAGTCCGCCTGCCCGGCGACCTTGATGTTGATCGCGGCGTTGACGTCCCGGTCGTGGTGACCGCCACACGGACAGACCCACGACCGGACGTTCAGCGCCATCCGCTCGTTGATCCGGCCGCAGTCCGAACACATCCGGGTGGACGGGAGCCACCGGTCCACCCGGGCGAACGTACGCCCGGACCGCGCCGCCTTGTACTCGACCATGCCGACGAACCACGCCGATTCGACTGTCCCGGTCGATCGACTGACCGAGCACCCCCGCCGTGGCGACCCAGTCGGCGAGCACCGCCTTGGCCCGGGCCAGCTGCTCGGCGTACCGGCTGAGGATCTGGTCGACGACGTACAGCGCCGGGCCGACGGCGTCCAGCCGGTCACCCAGGCCGGCCAACCGGGTGTCGGCGGCGGTCGCCGCCGGGCCGGACCAGCCGGCGCGCAGCGCCCGGGCCGACCCGGCCACCTCAGCGGCCCGCCGCTCGACCGCTGGTTGCCGCCGCCGCCAGCCGTACGCGGCCCGCTGCCAGGCCGCCGGGTCGGCCCGCCACAGCTGCTGGTACGTGATCACCCGGCCAGCCGGTGGACCGCCAGCCAGTCGGCGGCGTCGTGCAGCACGGCCGGCCGCACCCGCAGCGGCCCGCCGCCGGCCGGGCCCACGTCGTTGCCGGGCAGTTCACCCACGTCGCCTCCGCTCACTCATATCGCCTCCGTCGGCATGCGTCGATGGGCAGACGCTATCCGGAACCGACAGCGTGGCGGGGGACCCTGTGGACAATCGGCGCAGCGGTTACCGTCCCACCGGTCACCACCGCCGGTAGGGTGACCATGGGTGGTGCGCGACGAAGGCGGCGCGGCGGAGGTGCGAGGAATGATCCAGGTGTGGCGGGTGTCCGACGTCCGCAGCGCCGAGCAGGCGCTGATGGCGACCGTTCCACCGGGGACATTGATGCACCGGGCCGCCGCCGGCCTGGCCCGCAGGTGCGCCACCCTGCTCGCCGAGCGCGGCGGGGTCTACGGTGCCGAGGTGCTGCTGCTGGTCGGCTCGGGCGACAACGGCGGTGACACGCTGTACGCCGGAGCCCGGCTGGCCCGCCGGGGCGCCCGGGTCACCGCCTGGCTGCTGCGTCCGGACCGGGCCCACTGTGGCGGGCTCGCCGCGTTGCGGGCTGCGGGCGGCCGGGCGGCCGACGGTCGGACCGCCGACGGTGCCGGCCGGCACGCGGACCTGATCCTGGACGGGATCGTCGGCATCGGCGGCACCGGCGGGCTGCGGGAGCCGGCCGCCGGTGCGCTCGCCCGGGCCGGCGAGCTCACTTCGGCACGTGGCGGTCGGCCGGTGCTGGTCGCGGTGGACGTGCCCAGCGGCGTGGCGGTCGACACCGGCGGGGTGCCCGACGGCGCCGCGGTGCCGTCGACCGGAGCTGGCCTGGCCGGGTCCGGAGCTACCGGGGCCGGAGCCGCCGCGGCCGGGACGGACACCGTGCGGGCCGACGTCACCGTCACCTTCGGATGCCTGAAGCCGGCCCTGATGGTCGGACCGGCCGCCGTCCGCGCCGGCCACGTGGAGCTGGTCGACATCGGCCTGCGACCGTGGTTGCGCGGCACACCCGTGTTCGAGGTGCCCGGTCGCGACGACGTGTCAGCCTGGTGGCCGACGCTGGCCCCGGCCGCCGAGAAGTACACCCGGGGAGTCGTCGGGGTGGCGACCGGATCAGCGACCTATCCGGGCGCGGCGGTACTCTCCGTCGGCGGGGCGGTCGCCGGGCCGACGGGCCTGGTCCGGTACGCCGGCAGCGCCGCCGCCCAGGTGCTGGACCGGTACCCCTCGGTGATCGCCACCGGTCGGGTCGCCGATGCCGGCCGGGTGCAGGCCTGGGTGTGCGGCTCCGGGCTGGGCGGCGGGGAACACGCCGTGACCGAGCTGCGGTCGGTGCTGGCCGCGCCGGTGCCGGTGGTGCTGGACGCCGACGCGTTGACCATGCTGGTCGACGGCAGCTGGGCGGAGCAGCTACGCGGCCGGCAGGCACCCACCGTGATCACCCCGCACGATCGGGAGTTCGCCCGGCTCGCCGGCCAGCCACCCGGCGACGACCGGGTCGGGGCCGCGCTGCGGCTGGCCGCCTGGATGCGGGCGACTGTCCTGCTCAAGGGCGACCGTACGGTGGTCGCCGCCCCGGACGGACAGGCGTACGTGAACGCCACCGGCACCCCGGCGCTGGCCACCGGCGGCACCGGCGACGTGCTGGCCGGCCTGCTCGGCTCGCTGCTCGCCGCTGGGCTGGACCCGCAGCGGGCGGCGCTGGCCGCCGCGTACGTGCACGGCCTGGCCGGCCGGGCCGCTGCCCGCAACGGGCCGGTCACCGCGGTCGAGGTGGCCGCCGCGCTGCGCCCGGTGGTGGCCGACCTGACCGACGGGTGATTTGCGCCGTGAGGCGCTGTTGATTCGAGTGGAGGTGGGAGACCTTCGCCGTTGGTCCTGTCGCAGCAGGGCAGCGGAGCTGAGGGCAGCCTGATCCGGGTGGTGCCGGGGAGGGTGGGAGCAGCCCTGACAAAGCCGGGACGTGTCAGTACTGCCAGATGGTGCGGGCTCGGTGAGCGTGGTGGAGAGGGGTACGAGAGGAACCGGCGTCGTTACGTCCTAACTCGGTCACCGACTCGAATCTGGTGGATATGGGTCGGGTGCGGTGCGTACGGCTGCCTGTCGGGTGGCCGGAACTCCTTGGGTTTCTTATTGCTGTTGCCCGGGAGGCCACGAGGAAGTCTGCGGCGTACTCGTGGCGATGCCGCTGGGACACAGCCGGGCTCCTACTTCGCCGAGCGAATCACAGTGAACACGGGAACCGCCGTCTGCGGCTCCTGGACAGCGGGCGTCCAGCTCGCGGTCTGGGATAGGCACACCGACTGCTGAATGCGACGTGCGGGGCGGAGCCGCCGTAGTACTCCGAGCCGGGGAGAGCCCGGTGCATGGGGAAGGGCGGCAGCGGATTTGCGGAGGGAGGAGGCTGCAATGCCGAAAGACGCCTCGGTGAACATCGAGGCCGTGCTGGATCCGGCCCCGGCGGGGCCGCTCCAGCGGGTATCGGAGATGCAGGCCAAGCTTCACCGTTGGGCGGTGGCTGATCCTGGCCGCCAGTTCGACGACTTGTTCAAT